>NZ_CP036264.1:3900837-4207274 GCF_008035925.1 Stieleria maiorica | reverse complement strand
GCTCAAATCAATCAGCGAAACTTCGGCGCCGATGTGGATCAGGACATCCTTCTTGACGCCGATGCGACGATCCAGATGGCCATTCTTGCCGGTCTGAGTTCCGCACTCAACTTTGCCGACGGCCCCGGCGGCGTTGACGATGTTTATGGCGGATACTTCAACGTCCTGTTGGCCGATAACTATGCTCACGCCACCATCGATGACCGCGCGGATGTCGGTGCAGTTCGCGATGTTCGTCTCAGTTCGCGAACGACGAACAACCTTCTGTCCGTGGTGGAAGCCGGAGAAAACGGCAGCAGTAATCTAGGCGTCCTGGGTGCCGTCAGCCTGATTGTGCTGGGACACGAATCGATCGCCAACATCGAAGATCGAGCGCGTGTCTCGGCAGGCAACGACGTTGTGATCAATGCGACGAACACCGGCGACGTCGTGAATATCGCCGGCGGCCTGGTGTCAGCAGGTGACACCGGCGTCGGTGTCTCGGCTGCAGTCACGATCGTCACCGAACCGCGAGCATTGGATGAAGGCGGCAGCCGAGACGAGGAGCTCGATTTGCACGCCAAGACACATGCATTCATCGGCGACCGACGCGAGGACGTGCCTGGCAGCGGCACGGGCGGCGAGACAGGTCGGGTGACGTCGGGCAACGACGTCTTGCTCGATGCCACCTCGACGCTTGAAACGTGGACCATGTCAACGTCAGGCGCCGAGGCGGGGCAAGCGTTCGATCGACTAGGGGGGCTGGCAAACCTGCACAACGGGTTTGAGTATGGGATCGGGGTTTCAGGCGACGCGGCAGTTAACCTGCTGACCTCAAGCGTGCAAGCATTCATTAGAGACAGTGATCGCGTTGCAGCCGGAAATAACATCGCTCTCAATGCATTGGATGCACCGCTGGTCATCACCGGTGCCGGAGCCGTCGCGTTCGGCAGTCATTTGGGAATCGGAGGCTCGTTGGCGCACAACGAAGTGAAGGGAGCGACGCGTGCTTACACCCAAGACACGACATTGGTGGCGGCCAACGTCACTGTCAAAGGGAAAACTGACAACAAACTTGTCGCGATCTCCAACGGCGGCAGCGGTACCAAGGCGAGTGTCGCGGTCGCCGGTTCAGTCAATCTTAACAACTTGGACACGGTCGCCGAAGCAGCGCTCGGCGATCGGACCGTCGCTCACATCCCCAACGACATCATCATCGACTCCGACGGAAACCTGTTGTTGATTTCAACCGCCGGAGGGTCGTCGGCGACGAACCATGGATTCTTGGCACTTGGAACGGCTCTCGACCTGGGAACCATCGCCAACGGCGCCGACGCCTTTGTCGGCATCGACGCGGATGTCTCGACTCCGAATGACCTGGTGGTGGACGCAAAGACGCTGGAAACGGTTCGGACGGTGACCGCGTCGGTGGCGCGTGGGGGCGAAGGCCCGCGGCACCGAGCTTTTTTGAATAACGATTCATCCGCTCCGTTCAACGGTGCCAGCGGACAAGACGCCGGTGGCGGCGACACGTTAACCACCTCAATCACACTTGGCGACATCGACTCAGACGGTGACCTCGATCTCGTCACCGGCAATTTTGGCCAGTTCAATCGCCGCTACCTCAATGACGGATCCGGAAATTTTGAAGAAGGCAAAGAGATCGGAAGCCTGATCGCGTCGCTTCAGAATTTTGAAGTCCCCTACTTCACCCGCGACGCAATTGTTCCCGACTTCACGACCGACATCAAATTGGTTGACGTCGACAGTGACGGCGATTTGGACGCGATTTCGGGAAACCTGGGGCAACCCAATCGTGTGTACATCAACGAAGGCGAAGGAAACTTTGCCGCTGCAAAACTGCACTTCAGGATCGACATCGGTCTGCCCGAGCTGCCAAACCTGGAGATCGAACTGCCGGCCATCTCGCAACGGCTGATTGATGCCGCATCGGATCCACAAGGGGCGCTGCAAGATCTGCTCTCACCGGACAATTCGTTCCTAACGGACTTCGTCAAAGACGTCCAATCGGTGATTGATAAACAGCTCGATCTCGTCCGCCTGGCGCGTGATTCGGTCGATTTCCGCTACGAACCCGGGAGCAAACGATTCGTCCTGGAAATCCCAGGCAGCACGATCGAACTCGGCAATCCCTTAGACTTTGCCCGCGATCTACTTGAAGCGCAATCGAGACTTGACGACGATTTCAGTTTCGGGTCGGAGGTCGTCGGTGCGACGCTAAAGTCCACCGACACTCATCTCGACAACCGATCGATCGAGGATGTCGTCAGTGACCTTGAAAAGGCCCTGGTCGACACGGGTGTGTTCGCGTCAGGCACGTTCGCCATCGGGATTGATCCCGACCAGCAAAACAAAATCACCATTGATTCAGCGGTGCGCGACGTTCAGTTCGTCGACACGGGAGCCATTGAAGCGTTTCTTAACCGCAACCTTCGCCACCAGGGCTATTACGGCGAAGCCCCGTTTTCGCTGACCGTCAATGACACCAGCGACCAATCCAGCGGTGCGCAGCAATTCGACGTCGTGCTGGGCAAGCCGGGAGAATTCATCCACTTTGAAGACGACACTAAGTTTCTCGAGTTCATTCAAACCGCAGTTGACGACGCCGCCGGCGCTGTTCAAGCACCACTTGGCATCAAGGTAACGCTGGACAACGGACTGGTACAATTTGGTCCTAAATCCGAACACTACGAAGTGTCTTCCTCGGCGGCAGACGTTGCATCGGCGACGGTGGAGACCCATCGCAGACGCTTCTACGTCACCGAAGACTTTGCGTTTAGACTCTCGGTCATCGATGCGGATCTGACCACCGCGATTGCGGTCGCGGATATCAACCGAGACGGCACGATGGATGTGATCGCCGGTAATCTGAACCAACCGGCACGCGTCTATTTCAACGATCCGGTCGGCGTGTGGGAGCGGATCGTTGACGTGTTCACCAATTTCGGCGCGTCGACAACCGGCGGCGACTTTGGGGTCGGTCGGGATGTCACCAGTGATACAGGACTGACAACCGCAATCGCAGTTGCGGATGTGGATGGAAAAGACGGTCCGGATATTATCGTCGGAAACGTCGGCTTCGATATCGCCGACGCGCTTGAGAAGAATCTGATCGGTGTCAAGGATTTCGCCAGCGATGTCGTGATCAGCATCCAAGATTTCATCAACAACACGGCGGTGACCTTGTTGGATCTGGTGGAAGACGGACTGGTCGATTCGCTGGACTTTCTTCAGAACAAGTTGCTGCTCGCTCAGGATTTGATCGATCAGGGATTGACCGACTTGGGCAAACTGACGACGGCGGGATTGATTCCGCCCGGCGCTCCTCCCGGGGCGACCATCCCGTTGAATCCCCTCTTAAATTCCGGTCTGGTCAATTTGAATAGCCTGGTCTCCAGTGGGCTTTTGGACGCCGGCGACCTCGTCACACAAGGGCTGAATTTGACGACAGTGCTCAAAGCGCAACTCGTCAATTTGAGGGAGTTGGTCGATGCCGGGTTGGTCGATTTCGGCGATCTGGTCGAAGAGAATCTTGACCTGAAACGACTGACGTCACTCAGCCCACTCGGCGGCCAATCCCGCATTTATCTCAACCGCGGCGACGGTACCTTCGGCGATGATGACCAAACCGCCGGTGTCGAATACGTCCTCGACCTTGGGGCCGATCGATACATCACCACCTCGATCGCGACGGGGTTAGTCAACAACGACCAATACGTTGACCTCGTGCTGGGAACGGCCGACCAGGGGTCGCTTCTGTTCCTCGGTAATGGTGACGGGACTTTCAGCGATCCGACGGTGATCAGCGATGTCTTTGGGAATCCCGTGACTCAGCCGACGACATCCGTCGCGCTGGCGGACATGGATGGGGACGCGGATCTTGATTTGGTGGAAGGCAATCTGAATCGCCCGAACCGGATCTACCTGAATACCAATGGTGTGTTCGGCGTCGGAGCCGATATTTCTGTCGAATCGATTGGAACCTCATCGATTGCCGTGGGCGACATCAACGGCGGAAATCGTGATGTCGTCGCCGCGGAGGTCAACGCCGCAATCGGAGTCGCCGGTTCGGTTGCCATGTTAAATGCGGGCGGGCAAATCAACGCGTACGTCGGATCCGGCGCGAGCGTCGTGACCGATCGCAGCCTGAGCGTAACCGCCAACGATCATGCCGATATCATCACGGTCGCCGGCGCCAACGCGTCGGGGGGATCACTGAGCGTCGGGCTTTCTTTGGCATCGCCAAATGTGGTGCGCGAAATCAGCGCGTCCATCGACGGTACCGTTCACGCCGCCCAAGGCAACGACGCGACCGCGGTCGAACGCCACGTCCTTGTCAACGCAACCGCAACGGATGATTTGATCACGTACGCCTCCGGCACAGCGTTGTCGCGAGAGAAGGGCCTGGTCGCATCGGCGGTTTGGAATCGAATGGACAGCGTCGTCGATGCCCACATCGGGGCCGGCGCCGATGTGCAGGCCGCCAACACCAATTCGGCGGCCAAGCAATCGGTGAATGTGTTGGCCGATCACGTCACCAACGCGATTGGCGTGGCACGAAGTATGTCTTTGGCCTCCAATATCGGCGTCGGAGCGGCACTGGACGGCCATTTTCTCGGCAAGACGATTCGCGCTCACATCGATGGCAAGAACGCCGCAAATCCCTACCAACCACGCACAAACGTTCGTGGTTTGGACCATGTCACGGTTCATGCCGACTCGATCGAAAACATCGACTCGACCGCCTACGGTGTCGCCGGCAGCTTCGAAATCTCCATCGCCGGTTCCGTCTCGTATGCCAAAATCGACCGCAACACCTACGCAACCCTCAACGGGCTTGATGGAATCGACGTGTGGTCGGATGGAAACGTCGTCATCCTGGCGACCAACAACGCGCCTGATTTCAAAGCCACAGCCGGCACAGGCAGCTTTGGCCTGATCGCTGCAGGAGTCTCGGCCGTCGTGTTGGAGAACAGCGCCGATACAAGGGCGTTCATCGAAGGAGCCGCACGCGTCGATGCCCTGGCCAATCGCGCTGCTCAATCGGTTCGGATCGAAGACGACCTCGGCACGCTGACCGATCAAGCGCTTCGCGGTGTGATCATTTCCGCCGTCAACTTGCTGTCGCTCGACGACGACACGAAAGCCGAAGGCGGATCGCTGGGCGGAATCTCGGTCGCCGGCTCGGCGAAAGTGCTGGTCGCCGACAACAGCGCAAAGGCATACATCGATCGAGGCGATCATGCCACCGGTGGACCGGTCATCAACCGAAACGATTCGGGCCGTTCCAGTTCCCAGTCGGTCACGGTTGTCGCCCGTGACAATGTCGCCGCCAGTCGATTAGGATTTGACTACTCAATCGGGATTCTTGCTGATATCAGTGCGGTCTACGAAAGCTCCGATGTCAAACAAAACACCGAGGCTTACATCGGAGATGGTGCCGACGTCGATGCCGACGCAGACGTTAATGTCCAAGCCCATTCGATCAATAATGTCACCATCCTTGCCGGTTCCGGAGCCGCCGGACTGGTTTTGGTTGGCACTGGCATCGGCGCCAATCACGCCTTGCAAGCCGAAACTGCCGCTTTTGTGGGGCGGTCAAAAGTCAATACGCCCAGCCGGGTGCGTGTGAGGTCCAAAAGCTACAGTGATATGTTGGTTGTTGGCGTCGCGGGAGCCATCGGCGGGCTAGCCGGTGTGGAGTTCATGTTGTCAGACATGAACACAGGCGGACAGACCAACGCATCGATCAATGGTGATGTCAACGCCGCGACGATCGATGTCTTTGCCGATGTCGATCTTACCAGCCACGCGATCGCATTCCTGCCGGGCGCTTCGGGGCTGGTGACCGCAAACATCGCCAAACCTTCGATCCGATCGGACCAGGGTGTTCACTCCTCACTGGGACCTTACGCCGTGCTGGATGCGACGGATGTGAATGTCCAGGCGAACACAAAACAGAAGGGTTACGCCGACGTGTTCGGTCTTGCCGGCGGAACCGTCACTGTGTCGCAGATGTCGCTGTTGGCCGACCTCGGTGGCCAAACCATTGCCTCTGTCAACAGCGGCGCAAGGGTGACTGCCGACGGCTTTGATGTGACCGCCCACGGAGACAATGCCGCCATCACAAAACCATCCTTCGTCGGCATCGGAACGTACGCCAAAGCGGGCGGCGGAGAAGAATCACACGTCTCGAAAATTTCGCATCACGTGGGGGTTTTTCACGGCGGCGATCTCGCGGACGTTTTTGATCCTCAGACCGCGGTCGACGACAACGTCCGACCGATAATCGGATACGACTCGGAAAATGATCTACTCGTCGTCGATCCCCGCCAGGGCCTTCAGGACGGCGATGCCGTTTACTACCGATTTGACGACGATGGAGGTGATGAGTCGATCATCGAAGGATTAAGCACTGCCACACTGTACTATGTTCGAGTCAGCAACATCCCGGCGGAAACGTCGTCCGGTGAATCGCCAAAGCTTCTTGTCTCGCTGCACACCTCAAAGGACGACGCCGAAGGTGATGGACAAAACCCCGTCTCCATCTCCGATTCTCGTTCGACAATTGGACGCCATGAAATCGAACGCGTCGCCGATGACGGCAGCGAACTTAAAGACACCTTTTCCGTTGCGGGTGCCGATGCGTTTGTCACCGGCGACGCCGTTTACTATGACTCCGGCGACGGGACACCGGTCGGTGGACTGGTTTCCGGCCAACTGTACTACGTGCGTGTTCAACACGACGTAGGGAAATTCCGCGACAGTGGTCAACAGACCGCAATCTCGCTCCATGCGTCTCGGGCCGATGCCGATTCAGGCGCATCCCCGATCGGGCTTCGTCGTGATTCGGCCGACGGCGACGGGCATCGACTTACTCGCGTCAGCCAAATCCAGGTGGTCGCCGATCGGGTCACCTTTGCGGCCACTTCGGACAACGACGCCCAGGCGTCCACGTTAGGGATTCAAGCTGCGATCGTTTCCGACGTCGATCTGAATCCGACCGCCATCGTCAGCGGCGTCACCCGAGCGAATTTTGGCGGACAAGCCTTGATCAATGCCAAAGCATTGGACGTCACCGCGTTTGCCGACAACGCAGCCGACGCGAGCGTCACGCCCATCACCGTCTCCGGTGTGCAAATGGAAAGCATGCTGTTATCGGCTGATGTCAGCCACCACGTCGATGCATCACTCGGTGCGGACCGTAGAACCGATGAAAGCGAAAATCCGCCGGTCGAATTTCAAGGCGAAATCACCCTGCACGATGGCAAACTCAACGTCGATGCGTCGTCGCTCAATCGCGGGACGGTCGACCAATTCGGGATTTCTGCCAGCGGTGTCGGACTCAGCAACATCAAATCAAACGTCCATCTTGGCGGGTCCACCCAGGCACATGCCGGCGGGGATGTGGTTGTCAACGCGAATAGCGTCAGCAGTCCTACGGGCTTCGACGTCCATGCGTCGTCGGACAATATCGCACTCTCAAAATCGCTGGGGATTGAGGTCACCGGAGTCGTTTGCACGGAAGTCCCTCCGGCCGGAGAAGATCCGCCATGGTACTGCGGCGCGGACGCGACCTCCGTCACAACCGATCACCGAACGGGAGCTTTCGTCGCGCCAGGTGCACAGATCGCCGTCAACAACGCCGGCCTTGACGTCCGTGCCGAAACAATCCGCAACGAAGCGTTGATAGACGTAACGAACTTGGGCATCATCGGTCTGCAGATTAGCGAAACACTGTCCACGGTCGATGCGGGCGGATCGACTCGCGCCCACGTGGAACAGGGAGCGATGATCCAAGCCGATACTCTTGCTGTCCGTGCCCTCGGCGAGAACAACCGCGCAGCGATCAATACCATCACACTCACACAGACCGGCGCTTCGGTCGAAGCGATCGATCTGGTGGCAAAAACCAATCACAAGGTGGAAAGTCACATCGGACCGGCGCCAGGGACGGAACCCGATTGGACCCTGCGTGGTGTGATCGACGTCGGCACGAGCACGTTGACGGTCGATGCCCGTTCTGAAAGTCTCGCCGTCGTGGATCAGATCGGTTTCAACCTGTCAACGTTGTCGATCAAACGCGTGTTGCCCAACGTCACGACGGGGGGAGAAACGTCCGCCTCCCTGGGCGGTGATTACGCGATCACCGCCGGTACGGTCAACCTCAACGGCGACGCCGACGTACGTGCACAATCCAAGGTGATGTCGTTCCAAGTGACGGAACTCGGCCAAAACATTGCGGAATCCAATGTTTCTACCGCGAATGATGTCCGTGTCTTTGTCCAACCTCGTGCCGACATCAACGTGATCGGCGGCGGGCTTGATCTATCAGCCACCACGTCTCGTAACGAAGCCACCTTGGAATCCGCCTCGCTCGGGATCGCCGGTCTGAGTCTCTCGGAGATCGAGACCGATCTCAATGCGGCAGGATCGACGAGCGCTTACATCGGCGATCGAGCCGCCGTTGACGCCAAGACCGTTCACATTGATTCCAATGCCGCGAATAACCTTGCCGAATCCCGAGCCATCACACTCGGCTACAGCGGGCTGTCGATCGACACGGCAAAAATCGACGCAAATACCGAGCATACTGTCAACGCTTTTATCGACGCAGATTCGACCGACCAGACGTTCGAGTCAACGGACGACGTCGACACGGCCTTTCAAGCGTTCGACCCGGCATCCGCCGTCGATCCCGATGCCAACATCATTCAATTGGGCGATCTTACCGGTTTCGAAAACGGAGGTGCATTTTTCTATCGCAAGGGCGGAGGCGACAACCGAGACATCGGCGGCTTGAAAAACGGCAGCCTCTATTTTGTCCGTTTGGTCGATGTTGACAATTTGCGGATCAGTTTGCACAGGTCTCAGGCCGATGCGATGACTGGCGAAGCCCCGATCGACCTGACCGTCGATGCAGAACTCGGTACCGGCCATCGCCTCGACTCCATCACGCTGAACTCGATCACATTAGAGTCTGTCACCGACTATCGCACGGGGGATCAAATCCGCTATCGAGCGCGTGGCGACGAGGCGATTGGAGGGTTGAACGACGGAGGCATCTACTATGTGTCACTGGCGATCGATCAAAACCTGGTTTGGATACACGAAACCAAAGCCGATGCCGTGCTGGGCCGCAACGCCATCGCCCTCTCGTCTCCACCAGCCCGCGGTGATCGACATCAACTTGTCCCACTGACGACCGTCACGGCGGATCAGGGCGCCATCGCGGTTTCGGCAAATTCTACGAATCTGGCCCGCGTCAACGAAACCACACTCGACGTGGCCGGGTTCAACTTTCAAGCCTTCTCGCCGTCGGTCAACACGGGAGGTCGAACACAGGCGTACCTGGGAGCGGGTGGCCTGTTGGTCAATGCTGCTGCGGTGGAAATCAAAAGTGATGCCGACAGTCGAGCGGTTTCGGAATCATTAGCTGTAGCGATCCGCGGCGCATCGATCAGCGCGCCCGCACATTCGATTGGTACCAGCCACGAGGCTCAATCATTTGTGGGAGCGGGCGCCGACGTGGAACTCTCCAGCGGCGCTCTGACGTTGAGTGCGATCACGTCTCGGAACCATGCATCCAATACGACCACCGCGATCGGCATCAGCGGGTTCGATATCGGGGTGCTGAAGGCAACGGTGAATGCCGCCGGCGCAACGAGAGCCTTCGTCGACCAAGGGGCATCGATCGTCGCCTCGGGAGTGGATCTGGACGCTAAATCGAACAACACCCAGGCGTTGATCAACACGTTCTCACTCACCGGAACCGGCGCGAAAGTCCAGCTCTCGAACCTCGTCGCGCGGACCGACCATACCGTTGAATCGTACATCGGCCCCCGTGGCGGAACCTCCAGCGACGGTGTAGCGGCGGGAAGGATCCAAGCCACCAGTGGTTCGATCGATGTTGACGCGGACTCCACGAACTTGGCCACCATCGATGAAATCGGCATCAACCTTGCGGGATACTCGCTGGAGGCCGTCAGTCCCGAAGTGACGACCGGTGGCGCGACTCGCGCCTATGTCGGCGGAGCGTTTACGTTCAACTCCGCGGGCTTGAATGTCGCGGCGACTTCTGACAACCGTGCCACCACCAAAGCGCTCGCGATCGAAATAAAGGGTGCGGGAATCAGCGTCCCGAAGAAATCGATTTCGACCGATCACACCAATGAATCATTTGTCGGTGCCGATGCTGACCTTCGCGTCAGCGGCGCACTGAACCTGAATTCGACGACGACACGAAATCACGCCACATTGTTGTCCACAACCTTCGGAATCGCGGGGCTGGATTTGTCCTATGCCGAAACGAATGTGAGCTCGGCCGGCAAGACGCGTGCTTTTCTCAACCACGGTGCAAGGGTCGATGCGGGTGCGTTGAATCTCTCGGCCGTTTCGGAAAACAATCGCGCGAGCGTCGAAACGTTCTCGTTTGAAATCGCGGGCACCTCATTGCAGGTTGCACACTTGAACGTCGACACCTCGCACGATGTTGAATCCTACATCGGCCCGGGACTGGGTGTTTCGAATTCCGGTCTGGACACCGGCGAACTGACCGTCACCAGCGGGACGATCGTACTGGACGCCCGTTCGGACAGTTTGGCACGCGTGAACGAGATCGGATTTAGCGTCGCAGAACTCTCCGTCGAAGTCATGAGCCCCGACGTCAAGACGTCGGGCAACACGCGAGCATTCTTGGGCGGAGCATTCGACGTCAATGCCTCGAACGTCAACGTCACGGCGCGATCGAATAACGTTGCCACGTCCGACGCATTCTTTTTGCAGGTGGCCGGAGCCGCCGTTTCCGCTCCCACCAAAAACGTGTCGACGGATCATGTTACCGAAGCCTTCGTGCGCGATGACTCAGTCGTCGATCTTGTCAACGGCAACCTGAAACTCGATGCTCAATCAACGAACAACGCCTACCTGGACGAACTACAGCTTTCACTGACGGGGTTGAATATTTCGTTTGCCAACACGGAAGCGAAGGTTGACGGCACGACGCGTGCCTACATCGGTTCCGCCGCACGCGTGACCGGTCGCGACATCGACGTCGTCTCATCGGCCAGCAATACCGCCGACGTGGGCAGCCGGACGTTGGGGATTTCGGGTGCCAACCTCAGTTTCGCGTCGATGGAAGCCATCTCATCCCACGATGTATCGGCCCATACCGGATCGAATTCGATCATCGACGTGACGGGCGACGTTTCCTTCCGGGCTCTCAACCCAACGAATACCGCGACGGCCAAAACGCAAGAACTCGCGATTCGTTTGCTCAGTGGTGGCCAGGTGAGTGCCGACGCGGTGGTCGAAGGAACCGTTGTCGCTCAGATCGGCAACAATTCGACCATCGATGCGGGAAGTTTGACCGTCAAAGCCGATTCCGTTAACAGCCATGCGGACGCGAGTGGCGAAGCCGTACGACTGACGTTGGTTTCCGGGCACATCATCAGGGCGGATGCGGACGTCGATCTGGATGTCACTGCATCGATCGGTTCCGCCCAGGTCACCACGTCGGGCAACGTCACAGTTGACGCGGACGGGCACAGTCGCGCCGACGCGTTGAGCGGCCAGATCGGAGTCAGCCTGGCATCGCTAGCTTCCTCCGACGCGATCGCCCGCGTGAGGAATTCCGTCACGGCGTCCATCAACGACGGCGCGAGCCTGACTGCCTATCGTGTCAGTGTCACCGCGGACAACGATCGCGATGCGGATGCGGACGCCCGCGCTTTCGGAGCAGGACTACTTTCGGGAAATGCCGCCTCGGCCGATGCGCGGCTGACAGGCACGGACCGGGCTTTCCTTGGTGATGCCACCATCCGGGCGACGACAGGTGTGATCGTCGATGCCGACACCGACCGCAGTGCAACTGCGGATGCAGGGCAACTCTCCGGTGGCATCGCCGCAGCCGGAAGCACCGCTGCGGATGCCGACGCGGGCGGCGCAACGACCGCCTCTTCGGCCGCGAATGTCACCGCCGGATCGTTGACCATTCGTGCCGACGACGACAACGCTTGGGTGCGAGCCGATGCCAGGTCGCTTTCCGGAGGCATCCTTAGCGGTCAAGCCTCGAATGCATATGTCCGATACGATCCGACGATCAACGCATTCTTGGACACCGGATCGTTGCTCAACCTGACCGGCAATCTGACGGTCGCGGCAACGTCGAATTCGGCCGACGCCAACGCGACAGCCAACGGAATCGCAGTTGCGTTCGGTGCGACTGCGGGGGAGTCGCAAGCGACTTCACACCTGTCGCCGATTGTCGAGGCTTCCATTCTTGGCGGTCGGGTGAATACCGGCGGCGACGTCTCGATCCGAGCGACCCATCGCCCCGACACAACCGACGCGACCGCGCGGGCGTCCGGGGGGGCCATTTTTGTCGGCGCCTTCGGCGCCAATCCGAATGCCAACGCCGACGCCTCGGTCACCAGTCGAATCTCCGCTCCGGCTGTGCTTGCTGCCGGCGGGAACATCCTCGTTTCGACCCTGTCAAAGAATTCTGCCGATGCCGAAGCGAGAAGCTTGGCGGCGGGAATCTTGGGCGTCGGCACGAGTGATCCCGATGCGGATGTGGGCGGCAGCACCACCGCATATATCAACGGTGATGTAAACGCTGCAAACGATGTGACCGTCCGCGCCGAGGTGACCAATCGTGCCGCGGCCGATGCGGCGGCCACAAGCGGCGGATTGGCCGCGGGCGTCGGAGCCAGCGCCGACGCGGATGTCGCTCACGAACTTTACGCCTACATCGGCAGCAATGCGACGATTGACGCCGACAACAATGTTTCGGTGTATGCGGAGTCCGATAATCGGTCCGAGGCGACTGCCGATGGAGAGACGCTCGGAATCGCCGGAGCGGTCGGGACCAGTGTGGCCGACGCCTCGTTGGATTCGACAACCGTCGCTTACCTGGGATCGGCGACCAACATCAACGCCGGACGCGACGTGATCGTTCGATCTGATGCCTCGGACGTCGCCGAAAGCGATGCCACTGCGGCATCGGCAGGAATCATCAATGGTGCCGGCGCCGACGCAAAATCGCTTGTCGATCCGACGGTCCAGGCGTGGGTCGGTCAAAATGTGACGATCGAGGCGGAACGGGATGTCGAAATTGAAGCGCACGGCAAATCCCAATCCTATGCCGATGCCCAAGGGCGTGCACTTGGAGGCGTCAATCTCGGGAAGTCCGTCGCGGTTGCCGACGCTTTTCCGTCGGTTTTGGCGGAGGTGGGAGAATCGACAAACATCAATGCCGGTGATGAGATCGATGTCATCGCGACGCTCAATCAGAACCTGTCTGGCTATGCCGCCGAGGCGCTTTCCAACGCCTCGGCCGGTGGTCCATTGGCCAGCGGAATCGGCGCCGAAGCGTTTGTCGATTCGCGGGCCTACACCGACGCGGTCGTCGGAAACGATGCCAATTTGTTCTCCGAACGTACGGTCGAGATATTTTCGCAAGTTGACAACAACACACGAGTACGCTCCCTCGGCAAAGCGGGCGGCTTGCTGACGGCGGGATCGACCCAAGCGGAAACCTATCTCGACACCGCGGCCAACATCAACATCAATGCGTTTGCCGACATCAACGCCGACCGCGACGTCATCCTGTTTTCCGAAGCCGATTCGAACGTGTCCAGTTTGGTCGAAGGTGGCGTGGGAAATACCATCGGCGATTTTCTCAAAAGTCTGTTTGAATTCGATATCGCCGAGGCGTTCACCAACGTCCCGTCCATTCTTTCCGCCGGCGGAAGTGCCACCGACGTCGTTGTCTTCAACTCCTCTGTCATCGATGTCGCCTCCAACGCGGAGATCCATGGCGGAAATCAGGTCGAATTGATTGCCGATACGGACGTCTTTTTGGACGTGGACGGAAAAATGACGTCCGAGGGAGCGACGGCCGCGACTGCAACCGCCTTGGTCGATGTCTTTGTCGATTCCGACGCGATCGTCAACATCGGCTCCGGCGCCAGCGTGACCGGCTTTGATGTTCGCATCGAATCGGACAATCGGGTAGGAGGCAATGCAGCGTCGGTGGCTCGTGCCGAAGTCGACGTCGAAGGCGCGTTCGCCAATGCGATCACCCGATTCAGTATCGGCGGTAGCGGAAACCATAGCGTTGCATTGATCGATATCGGTAGCAATGCGGAGATCGCGGGTACCGGGCGTCTGGTGATCGAAGCCACGAACGAGCAGCTCAACGGCAACGTTGTCTCCGACGCGAATTCCAATGCCGAAGCATTGGGAATCATCGGCACGGCCACGGCTCACGCAGCAGGAACCGTCTTGGTCGATTCGGAAGTCCGATCGGCAACCGGTTCTGAAATCGCAAGTGCAGATTTGACCGTCCATGCCGAATCGGACTATCTGCTGGTTCGCAATCCCGTGGCCGAAGCGACGACCTTCATCACACGCGTGATTGAAGTGGTACGCACGATCACCGAGGAAATTTGCAGCTGGTTGCCGGGCGGAATCAAGGACTTCTGCGAAACGGTGACTCGAACGGTGATCGATTTTGTGGAAGAAGTGATTCCCACAACCCAAGTCCTCTCCACCACGGGAGGGTTGGGACTGCGCCAGCGAGATCGGATTGATCTGAACAGCGAGATCTCAGATTCCGCGCTGGGTGCCGACCGGTTCTTGGTCGTCGACCCCGGCGGGTCGGTCAACCCGGCCAGCAATATTCCGGCATCCGAAACCGGCGACGCGATCATCGTCGGAGACATCATCAATGGTCGCCTTGCCAAAATGCGTTTCCTGGCACCCGCTGGCGAGGTGACAGGTAGCGCCTTGTTAATCCTAAACAAGCTCACCAGTCGAATCCTGCTGGAAAACAACTCCGACAAAGACCTGGTCATTCAACGGGTCAACATGGTCGCCGACAACCAGGGTGAGCCGGACGTGGTCTACGAGTTCAGTGAAGGCGGTCGCTATGCATTCGATGAAACGGTCCGGTCATCGCGGCTGGACGTCGAAAACAATGGCAACGGCGACGTGATCTTCACCCGTCCGATCAGCAACTTGTCGGCGACATTTGACATTGCCAACCGTGGCGGTGCCCTAAGAACATTGGGAGGCGCCTATTTGGAAATCGGTGATCAGGGGCGTCTGTATCTGGATGCCTTTGCAGACGATATCGGCGCCAGCACTTCCGAACGATTCGCCGTTCGGCTTGTACGCACCGAAGGTGCACCCTCCAACGCGGTCGTGCGAGCCGTCTCTGGTGATGACGTCCGGCTGGGCGTGACCGGGATCAATTCCAAGTCTTCGGCCTCCGATTCCACGGATCGCGTCGAAGGTATTTCGGTTGACGTGCGTGCCGACGATCTGATCGATGTCCGTTTCTCCAGCGGCATGATTCTTGACAACGCACGCCGAACACGCGTCGTTCCGGGAACCTACGAGGTCGACCGCGCACAATCGTCAGGCGGTAACGTGACGGTGAACGTCGATCACGGGGACTTGCTGCTGAAACGTACCAACGCGATCAACGCCCCCCAAGGTACCGCCACCGTCACTGCCTCCGGCTCCATTGAAGACGTTTCCTCGACCTCAAAAATCCGTGCGGTTGACATCGACCTCACCGCCAACGGCGGGACCATCGGATCAGTTGACAATCGTTTGGAAATCAACAGTTCGTCCTATTCAACCGGCCACGTCAACGCACAAGCGGCCCAAGGCATCTTTATCACAGAAACAACGGGCGATTTGCGGTTGGGCGCCGTGACATCGACCGGTGAAAGTATTCAGTTGTTTTCCAACGGCGGTTCCATCCTGGACGCCTTTGGGGACGTCGCGAGTGATCTCGTCGGATCGGAGATCTTTTTGAGTGCTCCGCTGGGAGGAATCGGCAGCGGTTCGCGGCCGCTCCATCTGGAATCTTCACTGATCAACGCTGAAGCCCGCAACAACACCTACCTGACAGAGGTGACCGGCAACCTTTATGTCGATCGCGTGCGATCCTCGTTCGGCGACGTGACGCTCACGGCATTGACCGGCGCGATTCTGGATGCCAGTCCCGGCGCACAAGCGAATGTGGAAGCAAGAAACGTTGATTTGTTCGCCGGCGGTGGAAGCATTGGGTTGAGCAACAATGACTTTGATCTCAATTCATCGCGATATTCCGTGGGCAAGGTGGACGCCCAGGCGACCTCCGGCATCTACCTCACGGAAACCCCTGGCGCACTCCGCGTCGGCGACATCCACTCCACCGGCGGCCCGATACGACTGAGCGTGCCCGACACCGCCGCGGCTGGCAGCGACCTTGAATGGACCTCCTCCAGTCGCATCATGACCGACACCGATACGGTCTTGTTCCAGGTCGGGGACAACGTGATTGGCCAGGCAGGCGGTCAAGTGTTCGCTCCGGGTGGAGTCATCCTTCTAGCGGATTTCGGCAACCGAGACACCGGAATCGGGACGACCAGCTCGATTGCCGGGACAATCAACAGCCCGCGGATCGAGATTCGAGGCAACACCGACGACGACCATTTCACCGTTATGGTCAATCACTCGCAAACCGGACCGTTCGAAATCTATGGCGACTCGGGTACCGATACCATTTTTGCCGGACCAGGACGGCAAACGATCTATGGTGGGGCGGGGGATGACGTTTTGTGGGGCGAAGCCGGCGAAGACACGATCTTCGGCGAGGCCGGCAGTGACACAATTCACGGTGGAAACGAGAACGACCGAATCTTCGGCGCATCCGGGGCCGACACGGTCGACGGGGGGGCCGGGGACGACTTGATTGAGGGCGGCAGCGAGGGAGACACCCTGCGCGGCGGCCCCGATCATGACACGATTCTTGGACAAGGTGGAGACGACAACCTGGCCGGCGATTCAGGAAACGATTTGTTGGTCGGTGACATTGGCAATGACACTTTGTTCGGAGGCAGCGGTCGCGATTTGCTTTGGGGCGGGACCGAACTCTTCTCACACGCGATGTGGGACCTGACCTCGTCGCAATCGGATGACTTTGTGCTGCCGATGGAGTTCGTGCAGGCAGAAACCGCAACACCAACCCCGTTCGGTCTGATCGCCGACTCCATCAACCAGTGGCGGATCATTCCACTGGAAGTCATTCAAGCAGGGCAACAATTATCGGTTCCTGGAAGCGTAGGCGACGGTGAAGACACGCTGTATGGCGGTCCGGATGGCGATTGGCTGTTCGGCGGTGGCGACGCCGACACGTTGGACGGCGAGGGCGCGAACGACTACGTCGACGCGGGAGCCGGAGCGGACCGCATGGTGCGTGGCGGCGAGGGAAACGACGTGGTTCGCGGCGGCGGAAACGACGACGTGCTGTTCGCCGACGCCGGGATCGACCTGTTGCTGGGCGAACTCGGAAATGACACGCTGATTGCCGGTCCGGGCAGCAACGCCACCTTCGACGGGCCGGGCACGATCCAACAGGGTCAGCGATTGTTCGGTGGCCCAGGAACCGATCGCCTGTACGCCTACGCCGACAATCAACTGGACGAACAATCCAAGATTGGTGACGAATTGCATGGGGGGCCAGATGGTGACATCCTGTCCGGAAATCTGCGTCAGGACTACCTGCTCGGAGAGGGCGGGGATGACACGATTTACGGCGACATTCAACGCGGCCCCGTCAATGAATTGAACCCCGAGTCATCGGTCAACCCGGACGCGGCGGTGATCGGCGGCGATGATCGGATTGACGGTGGCCCCGGAGCGGACAAGCTTTACGGCGGAGGTGGTCGCGACTTTATCGTCGGCGGACCTGATTCCGACCGCATCGAAGGACAAAATGGCCGGGACCGATTGTTCGGCCATGGCGGTAGAGACATCATCATTCTCGACACGAGCGCCGAGTACACCGAGTTGGGTGATGAGTTCGACGGCCACTACGGCATCGTTGACGACGACAACGCGACCGACGTACTGTCGGCCCGGGGAACCAGTGAAGATGACTTTCTCCGAATCTCCGAGGAGGTCGCGATCCTGTCGGCCCCCGAACTCTCGGTCGCGACCGGCGGTGTTCTGTCGGGTGACGCGTTCTTCACCCTCACAATTAATGAATCCATTTCAGCACCGGTGATCGTACGACGATCCGAAACGATCGCAAACGCTACCGAGTGTGATGCAGATTCACCGCAATGGTGTATCGCCGCGTTGGCGGCCGACATCACGGCCGCAATCGATGAACGTCCGGAAATCACCGGAATGGTCCAGGCAATCGGCTTGGGAAATCAGATCGCGATTCTCACCCGCGGACTCGGACGTCATGCAAGCCTTCAATTGTCCGCAGCAAATGCCATCACGCAAAACGAGTTGCGGTTCGGTGCGGAGCAATCCGGACAAGAACAATTGATTGTCGACATCGGTGAAATACCGTCCGGCATCATGCCGAGCGACGTTGACCCCGCGGAGCTTTCCCTGCGGACGTCAATGGCAACCTGGCGATTCGTCGGCGACTCCGCGACACTTTCGTTCGATCAACAGACGTCTTCGGTTTCGGCAACGGGGACCGATCCGATGGAGTTGCTGTTTCCGATCGGGTCGGCGATCAGTGATGGCCAAACATTCTCAATCGGCGACGGAACTCACACACCGTTGGTGTTTGAATTTGAAGACGTTTCGGATGGGCCGGGAAACGGCACCGACGATGTCCACCAACCGATTCGCTTCAAACGGGGCGACTCCGCCGTCACGATTGCCAACGCGGCCGTCGATTCGATCAATTCGGCAGTCGTCCAGTCAAAACTCGGTGGTTTCAATCTGGGAGGCGTTGGAGCGTCGGTTGAATTGACTCCGGCACCCAGTCGACCGTTGATTGAACAAATTCATCTCGCCGGGTTGGTCGGCAACGACCGAATCGAGTTTGTGCAAGGACGCAATGCCGTTGACGTTGCGGTTTTGTCGGCCAGGTCAAATGATTATGTGGGCATGATCGACGGCGGTCCGGGCGATGACTATTTACAAGGCACCAATGCCCGTGACCGGATCGACGGCGGCTCGGGAAGTGACTTCGTTTATGGCCTCGGCGGCAACGACCGCTTGCGGGGCGACGGCGGTTCGTTGGTCGGGCGTCCCGTCGACCACGACGTCTTGTTCGCAGGCGCGGGCAACGATGATTTGATCGGCGGTATCGGTACGAATCAGTTGTTCGCCTGGTCGATGAATCCTGATCCGGAGGTCATCGATTTAAGCCGTCAATCCAATCGCGATGCGTCGACACTCGATCAGATCGGCAGCTCCTTCGGCGTGTTTGCCGATGGATCGGGCCAATTGTTCAACGACTATGAACAAGATGCAGAGTTGGGCAACCTCGAGTCGCTCCGCCGTGTCGTGGGGATGCGGTTGGCCCATCCGATTCAAGCGGACCGGTTCCGTTTTACCTTGAATCCGAATGCCCAGGTCACCGTCGATGTCGGTGCAACTTCGATCTCGCAATCCTTGGCCGACCCGTTGCTACTAACGGTGCCCAGTGGCGACCAGATCATGGACGCCTCGGTCATGGAAATCAGTGATGGAACATCCCTCGTCCGCTTTGAGTTCGACGAACTTGGATCGGGCAACGGGACGAACATAGGAAACGTTCCGGTCGCCTTCGACTCCGGCGACAGTCCTGATGTGATCGCCGCCCGACTGATCGTCGCGATCCAAGACGTCATCGCATCGGGCGGCCTGCGTGAGATAACCCCGGTCGATATGAACGACGGATCGCTCCGCATCGTCGTCCCCGCGACCGACGGCGACGATCGATTACGTCTGGTACCGCAAACGTCGACATCAAAGATCAGCTTTGAATTATTCGCCATCAACGGCCAACGCCTGCGTGCGGTGACGTCGGAAGCCGGGGGCGAAGCCGTCATCAACCTGTCAGGATTACCGTCGGGCAGATACGAAATCGTCGTTGTGGGAATCGCGGCAGACGGTATCACCGACAACGAGGCATTCCCGGTCGATTACGAAATTCTCGCCGAAGCGAGTGACACGACCGACGAGCGGATCCGCATCGTCGATCTGTCACGAACCCCCGAGGACACCGGACTCAATCGAATCCTCGGCGAATCGAGGACCGACGAACTGTACGGCGGAACAGTGCTCGACTTTCTGTACGGAAATGGAAGCGACCCGAATGATCCCGACCGTTTATTTGATCGCCACGGAAAACTTTTCTCGGCCCGCGACGGCGCGTTGGCCGGCGACGAGTGGAAAGCGTTCGCACGAGAAACGGATGCGGTTTGGTATTACAGCGGAACGAATCTGGACGATGTGATCACGGTCGACTTTGTGACCGAACCGGGATTTCTGGAAGGCCGGCACTTGATCACTCGACTGACCAACAACAACGGGAACTTCACGTTTGACGCCCAAGCTCAGCTGGATTTTGACGCCGTCGACGATGACGGCAACTTCATCTGGAATCCCGATGATGCGTTTACCGACTACCGGCTGATCGGCGCCAAATCAATGCCTGCCGATGGCCAACTGAGCGGTGACGCCACATTTTCGCTTAGCGTTCTCGGTCAAGATCCGGTGGCAATCACCGTGCCGGTGAACGATTCGCGTGAGACGGCTTTGACCGGGACCGTCCAAGCGCCCCCGGCCTTGTCCGCGGCCACTGAGTTTTCGTTGTTGTTGGACGAGGATCCGATCGAAATCACGGTTGGCGTCGATGCCATGAATACGTCGTCCGGCGCTGAATTGGTCGCCGTGATCAATCAGGCGATTTCTGATGCGGAGCTGTCACAACGAGTCAAAGCTGAAATCGATCGCGACGGCAGGGTCGCACTGCATCTGCTTGAAGGGTCATTTCTGCAGATCGCATTTTCACCACAGGCGACTCAAGTCCTTCGCGATGAGCTTGGATTTGTCAGCGGCCAGCGTATCGCGAAACATGGCACCGTTGATAACCGCAACGTCGACGACCTGATCGACGACATCAATTTCTGGATCGGCCAGGCCGGCCTTGGTGATCACGTTCATGCCGAACGGGTGCTGAAGGCAACCGATGGGGGGCAACAGGAGCACCTCGGTTTTCGAGTCGACGTCGGCGACGCAGAATCTGCCCCAACCGCCGACGGCCGTCCGCCGGCCGAATTGAGCATCACGTCATTGAATCAGGTCGCACAGGATGATTTCGGGCTCGTCGAAGGGCAAGTGGCTGTGGTCGACCGTGCGGGTGGAATCAACATCAGCCGACTGCTACCGCCGGAAAGCGATTTTGTGGCGATCATCGTTGACGCCTTGGACGGTGATGACCAGGTCACGATCGGCCCCACCGTGATTAAAACGGTCTGGACCGACGGAGGAGACGGAGATGACGTCATCAAGACGACCTCGGGCACACCGATCCTGATCGACAGCACGGAACATCCGACACGCAACGATGCGCTTGGCACACCGTTCGATCTGGGGCTGATCGATTTGAACCGCAACCCGTCGGCCATCGGGCTGACCATCGATCATCCGCGGGATGAAGATTGGTACCGGTTCGAATTATCGTCCGCCCCGATGGATGGCGATGCGATCAATCTGTACAGCCTTTCCGAAGATGACGACCTGACTTTGGAGCTCACGGATCTTGATGGTCGGATCCTGGCGTCGGCGTCACGGGTGGGCAGTCTGCATCGACTGCCACTAACCGGAATCGATTCCGACGGCGATTCCAGCAATGGTGTCTCTCCGTTAGTGGCCGGCACGTACCTGCTGCACGTGACGACGAACCTGACACCCACCCGCTACCAGATCGACTTTGTCAGTCGCGATTGGTATGACCGCGCAGACTTCAACCAGTCTGTCCTCGGCGCGAGCCGATTGGGCGATGGCGGAATGAGTCTCCGGGAACAGGAAATCGGTATTGTCAGCGACTTGACACTTCACTCGGGTTTCGACACCGATTGGTATCGATTCGCGCTTGATGCCGACGATGCCAGCGCCGGTGCATCAATTCGCATGGACTTGCTGTCAGCCACTGCGGGAGTTTCGATCACACTTTACTCGGCGGATGATCCGCAACACCCGATTCGATATTGCTCGCAATCCGTTTTGGGCGGCTCCGCATGCGATCTCGTGGATTCCACGGTAACGACGCGCAGCCTGGGCCGCTCCGCAATCCTTCCCTTGATGACCTCCGAAACCGTCGACGGACAAACACGCCCCGTGCCGCTGGGTGCGGGAGAGTATTTCTTGGAAGTCACCTGGAGCGACGACGTCGGTCCGCAAGACTTTGCCCGCTACGAGTTGATTCCGACATTCGATGCGCCGTTGTCGAAGTCGCTCTCGGACCCCGTCAGATTTGCCCCCCATGACTACAGCAATCCTCTGCTGGACAACATCGACCAGCGGCGCGATGTCATTTTGGGAGGTGCCGGAAATGATGTGCTGGCCGGCGGCTCGTATGAAGAGTGGATTTTTGGCGAGGAAGGCAACGACGTGCTGACCGGTGGTGCGGACCGCCAAGCGAGCGATCTGCTATTCGGCGGCATCGGCGACGATATCTTCCAAGTCATTCCCGATGGACTTCCGTTGGATAAGCGTACCGAACGATTCATCGACTCGGCCCGCCAAGAAACCACGGTGCTGACGTTGACCGACCGCTTTGAGGGCGGCGATGGTGAAGACCAGGTGTTGTTTCTCGGTGGAGATCTGGACCGACGTGGACAAGCCATTCGCGATCACGTGGCGGTCGGTTACGACACGGTGTTTCACCAATACGTGATCGGCGCCCTCGTTTGGGATCCGGATCGGCAACAGTTCCATACCGACCCTACCGACGATGGTGCATTCCAGGTCCAACGATCCTACTTCACGACCAACGAAGTCGAGAAGATGGTGATCAACACGCGTTCCGGCGATGATGTCGTTCGTGCAGATCCCGGCTTTCAATTTCCCGGTGACGAAAGTGAGTGGGGCATCAAACCCGAATCGTTCCCGCAGCGAGCTTTGCTGGGAAATCTGACGATTCTCGGTGGTCCCGGAAACGATCGATTGTTCGGCGGGGCGGGCGATGACGAAATCGATGGTCAATCCGGCAACGACTTCATCGTCGGTGGGGGCGGAAACGATTTGGTTCTCGGCGGCGCCGACGACGATTATCTGTTGGGCGGATCGCGTGACGACTTTGTTCTTTCGCAAATTGAATTCGGTTGGACCAGCGTCTCCAGCGAGATTGATTTCTCTCGTCCGCTGTTCCCCACGCTGACCTGTGGCTGCCAGTCATTCCCGTTTACGGAGGTCAACGGCGGACAAGCCGTCGTCACCGACCTGCTGGGGATGGACGCCGCCTCACTTGGCATTAGCGCCCTGGACGATGTGGTCTTTCGATTTGGCGACATGGTGGCCCCGTTTACGGCGCCCGCACTGACCCTGGTGGACTTTGACAATGGTGACCAGACCGGTCTGGCGGTGCAGCGTTTCCGTCCAACGAGTGGGACGGACAACAGCGTCGAACTGTTAAACGACGGAATCGTCGTGGCGGTCGGAAACGTGTTGGGTGTGGACGTCATGACGACAAAGACGTTGCAGTCGACCGCACGGGGGACCTATCAATTCACCGCACCGGGGTCGGATTCGAGAATCTTCAACGAGATCCTGTTGCGCACCGGCGGGACCGGAACCGTCGAATTCACGCTCAACGATTTCGCCTTTTCCGGCACGGGGACCGACCCGGGAACATTTGTGGCCAACGGGTTCTCCGAACTTTCCGGCAACGCGATCGAATCACCGCCCGCCTTTGTTCCGGGACCGGACCGATTCGAATTTGTCACCCGCGGCGGTGCGGTCAGCCCAAACGACAACCCATTGTTCGCATCGCAACTTGATCACATCGTAAGCGGTCAAACGATCGGAGGCCTGACGTTCCATAAAGGGGGGCTCGATCAAAACGGCGACATCCATCTCGATCTGAACGACTGGTATCTGATCCAGACGCCGTATGCGATCAACCGTTTCGGCGGCGGTGAACGAGCCTTTCTCAGCCGAGAGATGTTTCATGTCGTCGGCAGCCGTGATGACAGCGTCGTGCTCGATGTGGAACTGTTTCCGGCACAGCGATCGGGAGACACGATCATTCCCGTGGACCAGTTTTCCGGTGTTCCCGAATTCTACCTTTTAAAGATTCTGCGACCGGGCGACGCCGACGCGATCACTCCCGCTTTTGAATACGAAATCCGGGTCGATCTACATCCCGAGTTCTTCAACGTGCTGGGCGCGACCGTTGACGTGCCGGCAGAAACCGGGATTCTGAAAATCGATTCCGATGTGGCGTCTGATGAACCAGCAGTGATTCCATTGGGTGATATCAATGGGGACGGCCGCCCAGATTTTGTCAGCATGTTGCGCGAGAGCTACGGCGATTTCAGCGACTATTTTGAGTGGGTCGATGCGGGCGGAACGGACAGCGGGCGTCATCCAGCGGACTTTGTTTCGAGCACGTTTGCCAAGGTTTACTTCGGTGGCGACCCGCTCCAGGACACGACCCTGGACAATAACGCGATCACGCTGCAATTGCCGGCTCCAGTCCGAGAACCGTCCATCTTCGGCTCGCAATCCTCCATCGTGCGCGGAGACTTTGACGGCGATCAAATCGATGACATTGCGATCGCCGTTTCTTTGCAGGAATCGTACGGTTCGCTGGGAGATTCATTTGGAAATTCCGGTCTCTACATCATCTTCGGACGCGACACCCCGCAATGGGATCAAATCGACCGCCCCATCGATGTGCTGAACGATCTGGTCAGCGGAATGGAGAAGCCGATCAATCGCTTTCGCGGTGCGGCCGACCTCGCTGCGATCAACATCGATCAGGATGCATTTGACGATTTGCTGATTGACGATGCCAAGGACCAAGACGGGTTTGGACGGACGCGGGTCTATCGCGGTCGGCCCCGTGGCCAATGGCATCCAAACGTCATCAATGCCGATCCGATTTACGTCTTGCGAACCGAAACACCGCCCGGCGTGGATTTTTTCTCAGACGCCGGCACGATCGGCGACTTCAACGACGACGGGAGAGACGATTTCGCGATTCGATCCGGTTCCGATGGCAGCATCATTGACCTCTATTTCGGCGACGACCAGATGGGCATTCAGCCGCTGGGAGGTGTAGCGCCTAGGAACTTGGTGGAGTTCGACACACGGGTCTATTTTGTCAACGATTCGACGACCGCTCCGCAACTGTATCGGACCGACGGTTCCGGGGCGGTTGAAGCGGTGCCCAATGTGCCGGCGTTTGAGTTGTACGCCGGCCGCGAGCTGTTCACGTTTGAAACCGCCGGTTCCGAATTGCTCGTCTTTCCGCTCGACGCGCAGGATGGGGCAGGACGTGAACTTTGGGCCTTCGACGGTTCTGCGGCACAGCGTCTTTCGGACATCAATCCCCACGGTGATGCCGACCCCGCCGACTTTTACGTCTTCCTCGGTGAATTGCACTTTACCGCGGACGCGGGTAGCGGGTTTCGGCAGTTGTTCAAAATGGATGCCGATCAGAACGTCATTCGCATGTCGCCGGCAGCCACAGTCTTGTACAGCGAGTCGTTTGAGAACGGCCATGAAGGGTTCACGTTGTTCAACGATTTCGAAAACCCGGCCTCCGTCATTCAAACCGGAAACGATTTCTCGCTGCGAGGCGACTTTACCTTTGACGACGACGTGCAGTTGGTCGGCTTTTCCGTCGACACGACCACCACTGTCACGATGCAGTTGATGGGATACGGTGGCGGGAATCAGGCCGACGGAACGTCGATTCAGCCGGGTGGGTTTGATCCGATTTTGACTCTTTACGACGCCAGTGGCGACTACATCACCTTCAACGATGACAGTGAGTTCGGTGCGATCGATCCGACGACCGGTAGCGCCTACGACTCGGCAATCGTGCAAGAGCTTGCCCCCGGTGGTTACGTCCTGGCGATTACCCAATATGACAACTTTGCCGTCGGTGCCGATGGAGAAGGTGGCGGCACGGGACCGGTGACGTTGGCCGATGGATTTATCCGCGACGGACAAGGGAATTTCACATCCAGTTTTGGGCCGGGATTCCGTTTTAATTCTGGTGGCGACCAACGAAACGGCCAATGGGCGCTCGATTTATTGAACGTGGACAGCGCCGCACCAATCCATGAGGGTTGGCACTTGACGACCGGCCGACAGAACGATGGTCTGGACAATCACTCACCGACCAATAGCCTGTACTTTGGACAAAACGAGACCGATTTGATCGGTGGCGATTACGACTTCCTGACCGGTGAGGGTTACGGCAACGAAGGTATCGCCTCCACTCCCGTCATCTCGCTCCCGGCCGGCAAACGAATCGCACTGCGATTTAATCACCTACTGGAAGTCGAAGAGGATGTGGATATCGCAGAGGTCGAGGTGCTGGGCAGTTCCGGAACACCGGTGGACCTGATCCAATTGACCGGCACGGACGGTCAATGGAGAAACGTGAATGCCGACCTGACTGCTTTTGCGGGGCAAGATGTCCAACTGCGATTCCGATTCAGCATGCTCGATGACGGCGGTGGCAACGGATATCTGAATCAATACGAGGGGTGGTTTATCGACGATGTGGAGATCCTGTCTGAAGAATTGGACGTCGGCGACCAATTGATCGACTTCGAGGACGTCAATGGTCAGACCGGCCTTTATTTTTCATCCGACAGTGGTGACGGCCGAGGCCGCGAACTCTGGATGCACAATGGTGTCACTTTTACCCCCGTCTCAGATATCCACGTAAACGGCGATTCAGATCCGCGTGATTTCGTCGTCTACGGTGATCGGCTTTACTTCGCTGCTTCCGCCGATGGGTTCAACGAGCGATTGTATGGCTACGGTGGAGAGATCAGCGTCCCGCCCGCGGCCGAGACAGATTCCGGCGCAATTCTTTCGTCGACTACCCCCAAACCGCTGGGAGTCTTCAACGAGCAACTGCTGTTCATGGCTGCACCGTCGAATGGTGAAGAAGGTCCGATTTTCGATCGGCTGGCCAGCTATGACGGAACGTCCGTGCAACTCCTTAAGACCGTGGACGAGACCCCTGCGCCAGCCCTGACCCTGTTTGAGGAAACGTTCGACGAAGGGCTGGGAGAATTCGTCATCGACAACACCATCGGATCGGGCGATGGACTGTGGCATCATTCCAGCGGGCGACAAAGTGACGGACTGGCCGATCATACGCCGCCGGGCAGCCTGTACTTCGGAATGAACGAAGGCCCCACCGGTGGTGGGAATTACGACACGGATGCCGCGGTCGGTGGTGCGGTCTACTCACCGACCATCCGGCTTCCGGGCGGGACAGCTTCATTCCTGCATTTCAATTCGTTCTTTGCAGCTGGCTATCGTGATTTCGCCAAAATTGCGATCGATGCCGGCAACGGGTTCGAGGCGATCTCGACGCTCACGCCAACCGGAGGGGATTGGGACAGGTTTTCGTTCGGCTTGTCGCAATACGCCGGCAAGGACATCGTCTTGCGTTTCAGTTTCGACAGTCGCAGCGCTTTCGATAATGCGCACGAGGGCTGGTACATCGACGATGTGCGGATTGAATCGTACCGAACCGCGGATTCAAATTTCATCGTCGATGACGATGTGGCCTACCTGACGCCCGCCTCGGGATTGACCAACGAGTTCTGGGTCTATGACGGCGTCACCGTGCGGGCTGCGAACGATGTTCAGCCCATCGGTACTCCGGCGGCCCTTGGATCCTCTTCACAAGGTGTCTTCGTTTCTGGCGCGCTGGATGATGGCTCGGTTGAACTGATCCGATTCCGCGGGCCGGATACGACGATATACGATCAGTCGGGCGTTCTCGCAACCGGTCAAGCAATCGTGGCCGTCGGCGATGTGGACCGCCACGACGGACAGGGACATGAGGAGTTCTTGTTCACTGGAAACACGGCGACTTGGATGTTGTTTGGTCGACAACCGACCGAACGGGTCGAATTTTTGGCCGATCTGATTGATGTGGGTGCGGTGATTCCCTTGCCTACGGCCACGCCGGATCGCCCCGACGACGCGATCATTACGCGACACGTCGCCCTCGGCGATCTGGACGGCGATGGGCGTGCCGACATCGGTGGCGAAGCGTTGGAGCGTAGTGCGACATTGGACATCAACACGCACGATGAATTTCATCAGGTGGCCCACATCTATTACGGTCGAGAGCGATCGCTGATCGACTTCGCGATTCCGGACGTCGTGATCGAGTCGGTCGTTCCCGATTACGACCTCAGAGACTTGAACGATGCCGTGCATTTCCGTTTGGCCGGAGTCGGCAACCTGGACGGCGATCCACAGGGCCGCGATGAAATCGCGGTGGCTGATGCGATCGGAGGCGCGTTGCATCTGTTCGCCGGGGCGTCTCTCGAGCCCGCCGGAGGACTGACGTCCGTGGTCGGAACGCCGTATTTGTACGAATTGGCAACCCCGTTGCTGGAAACAAGGAAGGTCGGTGTCGATCTTCGTCCGGTCGATAAGGCGTTGCCGATCGCGGAACAAACCAAGTCGATCGGCGACGCGGTCGCACTGCGGGGTTCGGTCGAAAACGAACGTCTGAGGAACGTGCTCGATGTCGGGGATGTCAACGGTGACAACTATTCGGACACCCTCGTCTATGGAAACGGCAATAGCTATCTGTTCTACGGTCCCACCGATTTGACGTCGGTATCCGACGTGTCGGCGCAGGCAGACGTGGTGATCGATCAAACGTTGGGAATACCCGCCCGACGGATGGGAGACATCAACGCTGATGGGTTGAACGACTTGGTTTTCCTTAGCACCACCGCCCGCGTCGTTTTCGGAAACGCCGACTTGTCGCGGAACCTGTCACTGGTCGACTCGCAAGACTTGACGGTCGGTTTTGGAGCCACGAGCGCTCACGTGTTGACCTACCGTGGCGACTTCAATGTGCGCACGGCTCGCTTCTACCAGGACATCTTGCTGACCGGCGATGACTATGCGGTGATCGTGTCGGGCAAACAAGTCGTCGCGACCACGCCGGATAACGACTTGATCTTTATTGGAGCCGACGCACTTCCGCTCGATGGGGAGGGAGGCCCCGATCGGCTTGCCGTGGTTGAGAATCTGTTGGGACAAGAACCGAGCAACGAATGGTTTCGAGACCCTCCCAGCCCGAAACTTGATGCGACCGTCCCGGGTGACGTCAACGGCGATGGTCTGGACGACATCGTCTTCGGCGACCCCAATTTTGCCGAAGCAAACGCATTGATCGATTTGGGCGGAACCACAATTCCCATTCGCTTTAACGTCGGCCGCAATTACGTCGTGTATTCCGGCGATCGCGACTCTATCACGTTGGATCAAGCCGACGTCATCTACCAGGACTTTAACTTGGGTGGCCCCGCTTATGAAATCGGAGATTTGAATCAAGACGGCTTCGACGATCTTGCAATCAGCTACGTGTCCCAGGATGCACGCGGAAACGCCGCCTTCATCGATCTTGGCGGCCCGACAATGGAAAGCTTGAATCCTCCGGCAGCTGGTGAGCCACTGAGAACGGAATTGATTTTGCGGCGGAGCGAAAACGCCGATCCGAACACCTTGTTGCGGGGACCGCTGCAGATTACCGCCGGTGACTTCGACAGGAACGGTACGCTCGAACTCGTCGTCTCGGACCCAGGCTATGAAATCGTCGTTTCCAATACCGGCCAACGTGTTGGGCAATCGCGTCAAGGAAGTGTCTACCTGCTTGATTCCGTCGACGTGACGCCCGGTGGTACGTCGATCGAACACCTGTTGACGGCACCGATGTTTGTCGGGGAGACGGCGAATGCCGAACTCGGATTCCTGCCGAAGACTCCGTCGATGGACATCGACGCCGACGGGGCGGACGACTTGGCGATCGGCGCCCCCGGGACCGATGTCTTTAACCCTGACATCACGTTGAGCGGTGGTAAGGTCTATGTCATGTACGGCAGACCGGTGGGTTTACAGCAGTTCTACGAACGCTTCCAAGCTGCACAGCGTGCCGAAACACTTGAGAATGAACCGATCTCCGGAAGTGGAGAATTCTTGGTCAAAGGAGGGACGGGTCGTCCGGAGATCTTTGATGGTTATGAACTGACCGAGGAGAACGACGAACAATGGTTCCGTTTCACGACACTCGGGCATGGGTTGCCGGGTGAGTACTTTGCGGTCACGCCCAATCCCATCGATCCGGTTGCCATCGAGCCGTGGAACTCGGGAATCATTCGGTCAAACGGCGACGTCCTTCGTCCCGAGGATGCTGGCGGATTCGTCACGCTGGGCGGACCGGACGGCGATGTCGGGATCCTCGAATTCGATTTGTCCTCGCTGATCGAATTTGCCGACGATGGCGGACAATTGATAGATTTCGCGGCATTGAATCTGCACTATTCCGCAACGGCACTCTCCGGGAATCCGTCGGCGACCACCCTAACAATCGAAGTCCTGGATGACGAGGGCGATGCGGCAATCGATGTGGCCGACCGAGTTGCCGATCCGATCGCGGTGCACGACGAAACGCTGCTTTTGGCGGGCTCCCTTGCGCATGTTGGAGGCGAGTTTCAAGATCCGTGGTTCACCGAAACGGTTCGCGAATTCCTCGCTGCGGGAAGGACGCGTCTCATGATTCGTCTTTCTTCCACCAGCCCGGACGTCACCGTGATGGTCCGTGCGAGTGCACCAAGTCTGCTCGATCCGCTCAGTGGCGTTACGGGATCCTCCACGCATCTGTTCGTTTCGCCTCGTCGCCACGGGGCTTTGTTTGATCTGTACGACGGTCAAGGTGGTCTGCGAGCATCGGGCAAGTCGCTGGTCGATTTCCGAAATCTGGAGGCGGGCACCTATTTTGTTCGCGTGTTCAATCCACACGCGAACCCGGAAGAGAGTTTCTCGCTTCCGTTTGAAATCGAAGTGCTTCCGCCACGGGCTGGCGAATCGGCAGCAGAGTTCTTGGCCCAAGACAGAGATGTCGTGCATGGTGGGGATGGCGACGACACGGTCATCGGAAATGAAGATCTCGATCGATTGTTTGGTGGCGATGGTTCCGACTTGATTGTCGGATTGGCCTCGGAACTTCGCGACCATGCCGAACAGCGGGTTTCACCGATCGCATCAGAAGCCAATTCCTACATCGAGCTGCAAGCGATTGATCCGGTCGTCAACAGTGAAATCGCGGCGTATCTTCGAGCAGAATTAGCCGGTCGGCTTGGACTAAAAACGGTCGAGCTCAGCTACCCCAGCCTCGTCGCGGATCCGATCTATGCCAGCGAACTTGCCGAAATTCAACGACTTGACCTCGGCGGCCTGGGAATGCCCGACATTTCCGGTCTTGAATACCTGATTCATTTGCGGGCACTGAACCTTGCCCACAACAACATCACCGACCTCTCTCCTCTGGGAGACGGTGCATCGCAAGCTGCGAAGATTGAATACCTGTCCTTGGACTTCAATCCACTTCTAAACGGCAATCGCCGAACTCAGGTCGCAATGTTTGCCGATCCGAACGTCTATGACATACGGGACGACAGTTTCGCGGGATCGGAGACGTACAATCTGGTGTCGACGATCACAGACGCCGGGTTCCCCTTACGCGTCTTCTCCGGAACGACTGCCAGCGCCTTTTCCGTGGGGATCGAAGATGCCGACGTGCTGGTGATCCCCGAACTCGAATCGTCAAACGGATTCGAGACGTTGTCCTTTGACGTCTTCGACACGCTTCGTGATTTTGTCGACGCCGGTGGGACGTTGATCACGTTCGGTGACTTCGGCGGAAATGCCGCTGATTTGATAAATGTCACGTTCGGTCTGGCAACATCAACGGCATCCGTTTCAGGTGAATCGTGGAAAGCCGACACTCGATACACCAGATTCGTTGCCGGCCCGCAACCGATCCCTCGAAATGACGCCACCTTTGTTCTCAACTCCCTGCCGGCCGGAGCGACAACCCTTTATGAACTTAATGGCGGCGGCGCCACGGTGGTGGAGATCCCTTCGGGCGAAGGCAACGTCTACTTTATGGGATGGGATTGGTTCGACGGCGCGCCCAATGGAGCACAGGACGGTGGCTGGCTGGACGTATTGAACACCGCGATCATAGAAGGAGGCGAGAAAAACCTCGCCGACCAGTCAAACAACCAACTCGGTGCACTTGCCAGCTTGAACGACCTGCGATTCTTAAGCATGGACGGGCTTCTCGGTCCCGGAAGAATCGGCGGATCCGAAATCGATGCGATCGGCGATCTTCAGGACTTAGTGTGGCTGAGCGCTGCCGGTAACGGCATCGGTGCAAAAGTCGATCGGAAGATGATCCTCGGAGCCGATGGCCCCGGGAAATTGGCGTCTCCCTTTGATGTTGCGGTCAACAGTGCCGGTGAGGTCTATGTACTCGAACAGGAAGACGGCATTCATTCGGGCCAAATCAAGGTCTACGATTCCCAGGGGGAGTACCTCCGCACGTTTGCGACCGGAGACCTGTATTACCCCGAGGGAATCGCGATCAATTCACAAGACCAGGTGTATGTTGCCGATTCAGCAAATAACGTGATTCGCCGCTACAGTGCCGCGGGCGCATTGCTGCAGACCTTTACGGGCGAAGAAGGCGGTTCGTTCACGCCGTTTGCATTCCCGACCGATATCGCCGTTGACGACCAAGACAATCTCTTCGTGCTTGACATCGGCAATCGCCAGATCCGCAAGTACGACAGCGGTTTCAATTCGGTCAGCGACATTGACGCGAGTTTCGGCACCGCACGTAGTCTGGCGGTAAGCAAGGACGGATTCATCTTTGTCGCTGATACCCTGGACAACGAAGTTGAGGTTTACGATCAGACTGGTGCGGTCCGCTCCCGGTTCGTTCTTGGCAGCGACACGCCGACGACGTACTCCCGTCCATTCGGAATTGAAGTCGACGGCAACGGCAATGTTTTTGTCGCCGACTCAGTTCGCCACCGCGTCCAGGTGCTCGACCGCTACGGGAATCTGCAATTCATCATCGGCGGTGATGACGACCCGACTGCCGGTTTCGGATTTGTCCAAGATCTCGTTGTTGCTGGCCATCGATTGTATCTGACCGATGGATTGAACCAGGTGCAAGTGTTCGAGCTGATCAATCAGGACGGGGACGAGCTGAACGCGTTGTCAGACCTGAATCAATTGACCTTTGCCGATCTATCGGACAACCAGATCGAGGCGATCGATCCACTGGCGCAGTTGCCGCGGTTGCGCCACGTCGATTTATCCGACAACCGGATTGGCAGTATCGATGCGTTACTCGGCTTATCCGTGATTGACAATTTTGACACGGGGTATGTCGAGATTGGCCCTGATTTTTCTGGTGGCGACCACGCGGGAGCATTCGAGGGTGACTATCGCTTGATCCCGTCGGGCAGTGATTCGACAGCGTTGTATGAATTCCGCGACTTGCCCGAGGGAACATACGACCTGTACGGGACGTGGCCCGCACACGAATCACGAACCGACCGTGCCACGATACAGGTCATTCAGGAAATCCCCGTCGTCGACGTCGAATTGAGCGGATCACAAACGCTCGCCCGGACTCTCGATTTCACGCCCATCGCTCCGACAACCGGCCCGCAACGCTCGGTTTACATCAACACCGACTTCTTGACGATCACCGGCGACGGAGACGGTGATCCTAAAAGCTTTTATGGGACACTCGTTGCGGACACGTTCAGCGTCGATGCGAATGGGATTGCCAGCCTGTATGTCCCCGGCGATTTGGTGATCGGCCCGGACACCGTGACGATTGCCGGCTCGCGTCCGCTTTCGATCACGGTCGGCAATGATCTGTACATTCATCCCGACGCTGTGATTGACGCTTCCGCGTCGGGCCGCACACCCGGCGCCGGAGGCGGGGGTGGCGGAAGGGGCGGACGAAGCACCGGTGGCGTCGGTGGCCGCGGCGGCGATGGCGGTACCCCACTTTCGCCGTCTGGTGACGATGGCTTGAAGGGTACCAACGGCGGCACGGATCACGGCGACCCGGGTTTGGCCGGATTCAATTCATTGACGACCTCAACGGCCGGTATTGGCGGCCGAGGCGGTCTCGCATTCTTTGCTCCGGGACAAGGTGGCGGGCCGAGCCAACACGGAACCGATGGAATCCTCGGAGACCACGGCGACGATGCGATCAGCCGGGGTACCGGCGCAAATCATGTCGCGATCGATCAAACGATCATCTCGGCCGGAGCCGGCGGTGCTGGCGGCGGCGGCGGCGGAACGGGCGGCGGCGGCGCTGGTGGCGGTGGAGGCGGCGGAACGTCAACCGGCGGCGTCGGTGGACGCGGCCAGGATGGTAGCCACGGCGGGTTCGGCGGCGACGGCGGTGACGGTGGCGGCGGCGGCGGCGCATTCGAGATCATCGCGCAGGGCAGTTTTTACCTGGGTGGTTCATTCAACGCCCAGGGAGGCGACGGGACGCCAGGAGAATCCGGTACCGCGGCCGCAAATCCCAGTGGCAACCGCAATGGCAGCAACGGCGGCGGGCGCGGTGGCGCGGGCGGAAGGGGCGGCGATGGAGGCGACGGCAAATCGGGCGGTGGCGGCGCCGGCGGCACGATCCGATTCTCGGCCGCACTCTACGAATTCGGCAACGCATCGGTTGATGTCTTGGGCGGCAGCGGCGGCGACACCGGAATCAATGACGGTGGCAGTGGTCGTTTTTTGTTTGGTAGTAACACGAACGACGGCTACTCGGGAAGTCTGTTTGGAACAATCAGCCCCGGTCCCGGATCGCGCAGCGCGAATCCTTACCTCGGTGGACTCAGCACGCCCAATCTGCCCACGCTGGTGGGAGGGGCGGAGGCATTTGGACTTTTGGACGCTAGTCAGGTCCGATTCGACGGGCTGTTTTCGCCGGAGTTCAAGGAACTGATCCCCGCAGCGACGGAACTGTTGTTGTTCCGTGTCGATACGGCTGAGATCGGGTTGGCGATCCCAGGTTTCGACGCTGTCTTGATCGCCAACCCCACATCAAACGCGGTCGATCTCCCTCACTTCGGTACCGGGTCGGTAAACGAGCCGCTGCTGCGAGGTGGCTTTTCCAACGACCCTCGCTTTGGCGGAACTTCCGACCAGGAATTGACTCAGCTCGATCCGCTGAACGTCTACATCACGCTGATTCCCGATGGCGTGACGGATTTGGCGATCTCGGCCGATTTGGGAAGCGGATTGACTGCCGCCCGCGGGACAGTCACCAATCAGCAGATGCTGTTTTTGGCCGATGCGGGCAGACCGATCGAAGTCATGCAACGTTACGAGCCGGATGGCCCCGTCTTGGGTGGTCGACCTTGGCAGAAACTTCGTCACGGCATCCAGGTTTCAGGAAGCGGTGACATCGTCCGCGTCGAGATGACCAATGTGGGCGACGGCAACATGGCCATCGACGCACTCCGACTGCAGCGAGCGGTCTTGCCCGAATTGTCCACACTCAATCTGGAACAGAACCCGCTTGATAACGCGGCACACGAATATGTACTCGGTACAGCCGATCAGCAGTCCGGCTCAGATCAACTTAGCCTGCAAGGCAGACGGAGCGGAGGATTCGCCGGGCTCGCTGATGACCCGCAAACCAAGTTGATCGAAGGTCTCCGCTTTGACGACAACCCCGATGCACCTCAATTCTCACAAAAACTCGGCGTCGTAGTGATCGACTCGGGCGAATCGCTCAACATCGACCTCGCCGACTTGGCTTTTGAACCTGACGGCTGGCTCGCCGGTGGCGGCGCCGGCGGTTTTGATAACGCCGCAGACATGGCGATCGACCAGCAAGGCAACGTTTTCGTCGCTGGGTATTTCAACGGCACCACCGCCCGATTCGGAAGCACGGTTTTGACAGGGCGCGGTGCCACGGACATGTTTGTCGCCAAATACGACGCGAGCGGCACTTTGCAATGGGTGCGTTCGGGCGGCGGTTCGAGTTCCGAAAGCGTGCGTTCGATCCATCTTGACGGGGACGGCAATGTGATCCTGGTGGGCAGTTCGCTCAGTTCCACCGCGACCTTCGGCAGCCTGCAAGTCACTGGAAAGGGAAGTACCGACCTGATCGCCGTGAAGTACGACAGCGATGGGACGGAACAATGGGCCCGCAGCATCGGATCGCCCGGATTTGATTCACTGGCCGGTGTATCGATCGACGCCTCGGGGAATCTGCTGCTGTCGGGGTCGGTTTCGGCCGCGACCGTTTCTTTTGATGACGCAACGGGAGTGACGACACGCAGCGGACAATCGAACGACATCTTCGCCGTCAAATACGATCCTGCCGGTACACTCCAGTGGGCGACGGTCCAAGGCAGTACCGGCTACGAGTACCTAGCCGAGTCCGTCGAATCCAATGGTGACCTGATCGTTGCGGGCACATTCGGTGCAACAATGACGCTGGGCACTTCAACGCTCACCCCCGTCGGACAAGAGAACGTCTATGTTGCCAAGATCAGCGGTGCTGATGGCAGCATTGACTGGGCGGAAAGTGGCGGGGGCACCGGCTATGATTACTTCCGCGACCTCGACGTCGATGCATCCGGAAATGTCTTCCTGGCAGGTGCATCGGAGTCGTCCGCGGGCGAGCCGATCACGTTTGGCGGTCTGACACGCAATCATGCAGGTGGAAATGATGCCTTCCTGGTGAAGTACAACTCCGCGGGATCGTTTGGTTGGTTCGCCACCGTCGGTGGGACCGGGGGTGAAGATGTCTACCAGGTATTGCCCGATGGAAAAGGGAACATCTACCTGACGGGCAACTTCGGCGGGACGTCATCCGTTCAGTTCGGCTCGACCGCCTGGTCTTCGTCGTTTCGAAACGGCGTCGGTTCCTTCGACATTTATGCTGCTAAATATGACACCAACGGACGGATTCTGTGGGTCGAAACCGCCGGCGGCCCGGACTTTGAGAGTGTTTATCAAGCCGATGTCGACGGCGCCGGCAACCTCTATTTGGCGGGTTACTTCTCCAGTGATTACATCGACTTCGGAGCGGTTTCACTGAATCAGCAAGGCACGGGACTTTATGATGACCTCTTCTTGGTGAAGTACCAATCGACCGGGACGGTCGCTTATGCGAAGTCCGGCTATCTCGGTACCAGTCCCACCCCCAAGATTGCGTTCGACGCAGAAGACAATCTCTATCTCGGCGGGACGTTCCGGGGTGCTTCGCCGATTCTTGACGGCACGCCATTGGTCGCCGCCGGATCACCAGAATCTGACGACGCCTTTTTGATCAAATACTCGCCGGATGGCACGCTCAATTGGGTGCAATCGTATGGGGGAGATGATGGTGACGGCCTGACGGATCTGCAATTGGATTCCGCTGGCCGCGTCCACGTGATGGGCACCTTCTACGAGGAGACGCGAATTCCAGGTTCGTCGCTGACCAGTCAAGGAAACACGGATTTCTATGTCGCCCGTCTCCAACAAAACCCGATCCAGTACTCAGTTGCAACCGACCAGCCGGATGGTGTTTTGCCCCGCATCAACAACGGAAACTTGTTGATCACCACCGATTTCGATTTCAGTGGTGTAAGAACCGTGATCGTCAGCGCCGAAGACGGCCTGGGCCGTTCTGCCGAGCAACGGTTCTCCGTCGTTGTTGACCGCGGCGCGATCACGGGTACCAAATTCAATGACCTCGACGGCGACGGCGTCCTAGACTCAGGCGAGCCAGGTTTGGAAGGCGTGCCGATCTTCGTTGACAGGAATGGCAACGGCGTGCCCGATAGTGGAGAAACGGTCACGGTAACCGACGTCCAAGGCGACTACGAATTGCTGGACCTGAATCTAGGCAACGTCTATTCGGTCCGAGAAAGCCTCAATCCTCGATCGCAATCACCGACACCGGCAGGTCCCTGGGTCAATACCCGCCCCACCGTCCGCAGCGTTCGCCTTGGATCGGGTGGATTGTTTGTTAAACCGAGTGGAACATCCGAAATCATCGAGTTGCATCCGGAGACAGGCGAAGAGATTCGGCGGATTCCCGCACCGACCACGTCATTTGATCTCGCCTACGACGGGTCCCACCTGTACGTGCTCGGCCAGGGTTCCTTGTACCAGCTCGACCCGGCCACGGGTGCCGAACTGAACGTGTATACGAATCCAGAATTCTCCGGGGCAGTGGGACTCGCCTCGGTCTACGGCAGACTCTATTTCGGCAAGCACAGCGGCGGTTCACCGACGACCTATGAATTAGCAATTCATGCCTTCGATCCGTCCTCTGGAACAATCACATCGACGCTCGATCTAAAGCAACAAAACCCCGCGTTCGACGATTTTGAGTTCTACGCGCCGCAATTCTATGGGTTAACCGGTGACGGATACGGAGGATTGATCGCAACCATCTCCCGGGAGGACGCGGTCGGAAATCAAGGTTATCGCGTCTATTCGATCGACCGGCAATCAGCGGAAGCGTACGAGGAATTCAACCTCGGATCGGCAAAGAACATCCAAGGGATGGCATACTACGACGACAACCTCTACTTCGCGCATTTCGAAGGGCAGGGCTATACCGACGAAGTCGCCGTGTACGATTTCGGCGGGACACTTCTACCAGGACTGGACCTTCCGTTTACGGTCGTGGCGATCGGCAGCGACGGCGCTGCTGCGGTCGCGGAACCGTTTGCCACCGGCGTTGATTTTTATAACCAACGCAAGGTCCGTATCATTGCAGAAGTCGACGGTCAGCCGATCACCACTGCCGTCGGCGAAGGCTCCGCAGTGTCGCTGATCAGTGATCCGTTAATCGATGCCAACCTTACCAATCCGAATTACGCGTGGACGATCGCCGGCTCGTTAGGTGAACCTTTTGAAATCAACTCCCCCGTGAATCAGCCCACCACCAGCTTCACGCCCAGAGACAATGGGCGATTTCTGGTCGATCTTGTGATCACCGCCGACGAAGGTCAATTCACCGATCGCCTCGAAATCTTTGTCAAGAATCTTTCGCCCGGAATCGGAGGCCCCGTCCCCTCTGAAATCATCACCGAAGGCAGCACCTTCGAACTGAACGCCACCGACCTGGTCTCCCTGAACAGTGCGACCAATGATACGTATACATATCAATGGTTGCTCAGCTCCGACAACGAACAATCCTTTGATGCCGTCGATCGACAAAGTCAAACACTCTCGTTCGTTCCCGAAAACGAAGGGGTCTACACGATTTCGCTTGTGGTTACCGATGACGACGGTGGCCAAGCACGTCCGAGCGACTATATTCTTGTCGTTCAGAATGCGGAGCCCACCCTCCAGGCCGTCTCACTCAACGCCCAAACAACGGTTGCTCCGCCCGCGATTACCGCGTCGATCGATGAGCACGGGTTCATCACCTTATCGGGAACGATCCTGGACGCCGGATTCAGCCCGTCGTTCGCTCTCAATGACCAATTCACCGTCACGGTCGATTGGGGCGACGGTGCCATTGAAACCGACCAGGCCGCGAACAATACGTTCCAATTCGTTCATCAATACCTCGATGACGGCCTAACATCGGCGAGCGTCGACAACTACGAAATCGTGGTCACGGTGAGCGATCAGGTCAATACCGTCGGATCGCCGGATGATTCCGCCGATGATTCGTTGACGGTTGTCGCAGAGATCAGGAACAACGCTCCCGAGTTGACCAATCTGCAGATCAATGATGTCACCGAAGGCGAAACGGCGACGCTCACCGGCCAGATTTCCGACGTCGGAACACTGGATTCGTTTACGATCATGGTCGACTGGAACGATGGTTCCCCGCCGCAATCAATCGAACTCGACGCTGGAACGACCGGCTTCTCGCTTCAACATCTTTTTCAAGACGATGGTGCCAGCGGGACGGCGACCGATCCACTGAATGTCACGGTGACGCTGACCGATGACGACGGGGGACAGAACGTCGCATCGATCCCGATCAACGTGTCGAACGATGCACCGCGCCTTCTACAAGTTTCTGCGACTTCTGCCGATGAAGGGAGCTTCGTCACACTCACAGGCATCATTGAAGATGCCGGCCAACAAGACACGTTTACGTTGGTCGTCGATTGGAATGACGGTAGTGATCCCGAGTCATTTGTCTATCCGGCAGGCACAACGACGTTTTCAGAATCTCATATTTACGTCGATGACGATCCCAGTGGCACCCGGATCGATTCGTACAACATCACCCTCTCCTTGCAAGATGACGATACCGGTGTGGCATCGGGCGAGACGAGTGCGGCGGTTTCCAACGTGGCCCCCAGGGTGACCGCCGTGAGCGTCGACAATCCGACGGGCATCATCGTGGAAGGCAGTGTTGTGGACTTGTCCGCATCGTTTGTCGAACCGGGATTGAACGATTCGTTAACATTCGCGTGGCAAGTGGAAAGCACCAATGGCCAGCAGATTGCCCCTTCAAGCGGCACCATCGCTGCCGGAGACTTGGTTCCCGGTTTCAGTTTCGTTCCGATTGACGACGGAACCTACACGGTGACCCTGGTCATGAGCGATGATGACGGTGGTCACGGCAATCAGACGATCGTCTTGGAGGTCGTAAATGTTGAAGCGTCGCTGAATCTCGCACCGACCGCAGCGACCACCGTCCCCGAAGGTCATACCGAAACGTTTCGTGGCCAGATCGTCGATCCCGGCGACGATCAATGGGAATTGACCGCGACGATCATCGAAACAACGACGTCCAACATCGTTGCCGGTTTTGACGTGACACCGGCCGCAGATGGTTCCTTCCGTGTTGACTACACCTTCCCCGACAATGTTTCGGGCGGCTATACGGTCAATTTTGCCGTCAGAGACGATGACACACCGATTTTTCCCGGTGTTTCGGCCAGCCAGACGTTTTCCGTCGAGAACCGCGCACCGGTGATTGATGCCGGGCCGGACGATACGTTGCCCTTACCGCCGCGTGGGATTTCGCGACGGGTTACTTTCACGGACGTCGAGTCTGATTCACTCTGGTCCGCAACTGTCGACTACGACGACGGTCGGGGCCCAATTCCCGTCACGATCGAACCGGATCAATCGATTCTGTTGAACCACACCTTCACCGATCCAGGAGTCTTTAATGTCTCGGTTTCGATCACCGACAAAGACGGCGATACCGGAGTCGGACAATTCCAGGTCGCCGTTGCAACCAATACGACGCCGGTCGTCGATGCGGGGCCCGACGCCCGTGCATTTGCCGGCGTCATCTTCGAACGGTCGATCGTCATTGCCGACCCGGACGAATTGCAGGTTTGGTCCGTATCCGTAGACTGGAATGGCGATGGTGACTTCGATGACACCGAAGATCAGTTCTTTTGCACCAGCGTCCGAGAGTTTGTCATCGACCACATCTTTGATGCATCATCGGCCGGACGAAGCATCGACGTTTCGATTCGCGTCGACGACAGCCAAGGCGGAATCGCCAACGATAAATTCACCGTGGATGTTGTCACCGAACCGCTGCGTGTGATCGGCCACTCCATCACCCCCTCCGGCGTCGAACTCTCCTTCAACCGCGACCTCAACATTGATAGCCTCAGTCTTTACGGCTCAAGCCTGGACGGCCCCGAACCACGCGCAGATTTTTCGCTCGTGGGACATTCTGTCGGCAGCGTACCGGGGTCGCTCGTCTACGACGCACCGACACGAACTCTCCAATTCGTCAAAACGGGGGGCGTTTTGGCTGCTGATGATTACACGGTGACACTTCTTGCCGGCCTGGATGCATTCACCGATCTTGACGGGAATCCGATTGATGGCGACGCGGATGGATTCTCCGGAGGCGACTACGTCATCGACTTTGACGTGGAACATGGGGAGACACGGTTCATCACGCTTCCCGACTTCGTCCGGGCCGCAGGTCAACCGATCGATCTCTCACCCGCCGATCTTACCGATCTGGCCTTGCCCATCCGTCTCAGTGACGCCTCCGACGTCTTCTCGGTGGATCTCGAGGTCGTTTACGACCCACAACTCATGGTTGTCGACTCGGTGGTGGAATCGCCCGATTTGCCAGATGACTGGTCCATCACGTTTAACAACGAACCATCTGGCCGATTAATCCTGACCGCGTCCGGAAACACTCCTCTCGCGGGATCCGACGTCGCGGTCTACTCGATCAACGCTCGGGTCGCCGAAGATGCGCCCTATGGGACCAGTCAAGTAATCGAGATTCTTGAAGCAAAACTTAACGGGGATCGTATCGCGACGTTAGGCGACCGCGCGATCCACAAAGCGGTGCTTCCCGGTGATGTGACGGGAGACCGAACCTACAGTGGGTTGGATGCAGCTTTGATCTCACGCGTCGTCGTCGAACTGGATAGCGGGTTTGAGGCCCATCAGTTGATCGATCCCGAACTGATCGCGGTCGTTGCCGGCGAAGGCCGCCTTTCCGGACTCGATGCGTCATTGGTGTCAAGAAAAGCGATCGGTACCGGCGTCCCTGAAATCCCGACCGTTCCGTCCGGGATTGACGGCGTTCCGCAATCAGGGATCGATCCTGTCGTCAGCGTTTCCGATACCACTGCGATCGCGGGCGGCCAAGCGGAAGTGACACTCACGATCGACAACGCGCTATCCGGCCTGTTGGCTTTCGATGCACAGATTCAGTTCGACCCAACCAAGCTGACCTTGGCCGATGAGAACGTGCTTCTCGGCATTGGAAACTCGGATTGGTCGATCGAAGTTAACGTCGACAATGCTTCCGGCCACGTTAATCTATCGATTTATTCTGCGGTACCACTTCTGGGCACCGATCTTGAATTGTTAAAACTGCGATTCGACATTGATCCGAGCGCCTCGGGATCAGCAGTTGTTGCAATCAACACCGACGCAACGACGCAGCAAAATGTTCCCATCAGCCGTTTGAACGAAGGGCAACTGGCGTTGAGCACTTCCGACGGTGAAATCGAGATCCTGCCTGTGACTGCGATCCCAAGTGTCGAACAGGTGATCGTCAATGACGGATCCGCCGGTCGCTCGCAGGTCACTTCTGTCACCGTCCAGTTCAGCACGATCGTAGATCATGCCCTGCTCAATAATGCCTTCCGGATCACCAACTTGAACTCCGGTCAGGATGTCGGCGGAATCGAGGTAACGGCGACCAATACCGGTCTGAAAACATCCGCGACGTTGACGTTTTCAGGAACATCAACACAAACAAGACTGGGCACGGGTGACTTGGCAACCTCCTTGGCTGACGGGAACTATCAATTGTTCGTCCTTGCAGCGAACGTTCAATCGCAATTGGGCTATCCGATGTTGCAGAACGCCGTCTTTGGCGACCAACGTGTGGACGCATTCTTCCGAATGTACGGTGATACCGACGGCGATCGCGATGTTGACGGTCAAGACTATGGCCGCTTCGGCCTGACCTTCCTAAAGTCATCCGAAGCTCCGGGCTACAATCCGGACCTGGACTCCGACGGTGATGGAGACGTTGACGGTCAAGACTATGGACGATTTGGTCTTCGATTCCTCAAGACAATTTGATCTTGGGCCGTTCCCCATTGTCATTGGATTCGTCGACGGGCCAGACGAGATACGGACCGCTCTGGATTTCAACGTAAACGAGGTTCATGCTTCCCCTGGCAGCGGTGATGTGCACTTCGCCCACGGCTGAGTTCGTTCGGCGGCCGTTTCCGGTGTGATGCCTCGATGGTTTCGATGCCGGGGAAAACCGTCACGACAATCGCTCTACACCGCACAGGCATTCGCGATCGCCGCTTTCAAGTCCGGCGAACTGACCGGTTTGAGCAGGAAATCGGCATCGGGAAGTGGACGGATCGGGCGTCGGAGGTGGGGGCTGGGACTGCCGACGTACCTCGGCCGCATCTGTTTCAACAGCTTGCACCCTCTATTTTCATGAAATACAATCCCTTCATCAATGCTTTTTCATGCAAACGGGAGATGCGGTGTGCCTGCGACGGTAAAGGATGTGGCCAAAGCCGCGGACGTGTCGATCGGGACCGTCAGCCGAGTGCTGAGCGGCGAGCCCAATGTGGCGGATGAAACGGCACGGCGGGTCATGGAGGCCGTCGAAACGCTGGGTTATTCGCGGCTGCGGAAACGCAAACTGTCTCCCGAGGGGCGACAGCTTTCGCGGAAGAACATCGCCATGCTGCTGTTGGGGATGGACCGATCGCTCGTCAGCCTGCCGTCAGTTGCCTGCGGAATCCACGGTGCCGAATCAGCACTCTCCGCCGCGGGCGCAAATGTTCTGCTGGCCGACCTGCCTCGCGTCGATGAGATTCCCAAATCTTTTGCGAACCAGAACATTCATGGCTTGCTGGCCAAGGGGGCTCTGCAGGGAAAACTGATCGACTCCGCCGCCGAACAGCTGATCGAGCGACTTCGCCGCATCCCAACCGTCTGGTTCCTGGGACGCCCGCAAGGAGCAGACTGGGGCGACACGGTGGAGTCGAACGACACGGAGGTGGGGCGTCTGGCGGCCGACCACTTGATCGGCATGGGGCACAAGCGAATCGCGATCCTGGACCCCAAGCCCGATCATGTGACGCTGGGCCAACGCTGTGCGAGTTTCACTTGGCACGCGACCAACAATGGCGCGAGGGTCGAGAATGTTTTTGGTGCCAGTTCCGACTGGACCCTTCCGTTGCAGACGGTCAACGAGATCGAAGGGGTGGACACGCTTGTCGGAAAGTTGCTTCGGCTTCGCAGCAAACCGACGGCTGTTTTCTGCCCGGCCGATTGCATTTCCGCGATGGTTTACCACGCGTTCGCCCGCCGTGGACTACAGATCGGAAAAGACATCAGCCTGGTTTCATGCAACAACGAGTTGCCTCTTTTGACGGGTCTCTATCCCGAGGTCACCACGATCGACATTTGCGCCGAACAGATCGGTCGCCAAGCGGTCGAACAATTGATTTGGCGTCTCGATCACCCCGACTCGCCCATGGTCAGCGTCTCGGTGCAACCGCGATTGGTTGAGGGGATGTCGGTCAGATACATCGCTAGGAGCAAACGATGAGAAACGTAATATTGTCACTCCTCGTGCTGGTATCTCTATCGCGGGGCCTTCACGCGGCAGATGACCTGCCCATTGTACCGGAGGGTTTTGTCGTCGACGTCGTCGCCGCAGAGCCGATGGTCAGCAATCCCTGCGTGATGGCGTTTGACAAACGGGGACGCATCTGCGTGGCCCAGGGTCCGCAATGGCGAGCCCCGACGCCCGAAACGCCCGGCGATCGCATCGACATCTTGATCGATGAAGACGGTGACGGTGCGGCGGACGACATCAAGACCTTTGCCGAAGGCTTCAACAGTGTCCAGGGGATCGCCTGGCATGGCGACGACCTATGGATCGCAAACGCGCCAGATCTAACCGTCGTGCGAGACACCGATGGCGACGACGAAGCCGACGTGTATATCAAGGTCTACACCGGACTTGGGAACCTTGAGCATTCCCTTCACGGTCTCAACTTTGGGCCCGACGGCAAGCTTTACATGTCCAAAGGCAACTCCAAGGGGTACAACCGGCTGGACCAACTCGCACCAAAGACCTTTCGCAAGCTTTGGGGATTGGCTTCCCCGGAAGGAGCTCCCGAGTACACCGACGTCGAAGTCTTCTCCAAAGAAACGTACAAGCGAGCCTATCACACGCCCCAAGACGACTGGGGCCAACAAGGTGGGATTCTGCGCTGCGATCCCTACGGAGAAAGCGTGAACACGATGGGGCGTGACCTCGAAATCTTCGCTCGCGGTTTTCGCAATCCGTGGGACATCTGTTTTGATGACGGTTTCGAATGGCTGGGCACCGACAACGACCAAACCGAAGGCGATAAAGTCTTTGCGCCCTTTTACGGGGCCCACTTCGGCTGGGGCCATCCGTGGAGCTTTGACTGGAAAGGAATCGACCATCTGCCGACCGTCCCGATCAGCGTGCCGCTGTATGAAGGCTCCGGAGCGGGGCTCATTCACTACGGTGCGACCCAGTTCCCCACGAAGTATCAGGGCGTCTTCTTCGTCAACGACTGGATGCGGCGTGAAGTCTATCTGTTCCGGCCGGAATGGGACGGAGCGTTTTTGCGTCACGAAGGTGGCGGATTTCCGAGCGTCTTTGCCCACGCCGGTGGCGGCCGTTCGCTGCCGGCGAGTTCCGGGCGTGTGTTCGAACCGACGGATATCGAAGTCGGTCCAGAGGGTGCGATCTACATCCTGAGCTGGGGACACGGATACGGAGGCACAATTGAAAACGGAAAACAGATCGATGCGGGCCGCGTCTACCGAATCCGATATGGCAATCACGCTCCTCAGGCCCTGCCGAGACCCCGCGTGCTTTCGGAAATGACTTCCGAGCAACTCTTCGCCGACCTCGGCAGCAGTGTGCCGGCTTGGCGTGTCGATGCACAAAACGAACTTCTTCGCCGCGGCGCAGAAAGCATCCCGTTCTTGAAATCACGTTTGCAACGTGAATCCAGCAAAGCGCAGCAGACGTGGGGCCTGTGGACACTTGGCCGACTGTCGACTGAAGCGTTGTTGGATGCGTACGCGAAACAAAAATCGGACTTGAACGTTCACCTGCAAAGTCTGCGGATTCTGGCTCAGGAAAACCCCGCCGCTCTGGACGGCTTGCTGGCCTGGAACTCCAAAAACGCTCGGCTGCGCCACGCAACGGTGCAAGCAGTGTGGCGGGGCGGACGCGATGACTTGTCAAACGAGCTGATCCGACTCGCTGCGGATGAAACCGATCGAGTCGTATTCTATTCGGCTTGGAACGCTCTGCAGGATTTGCTGTCGACCGACGAGTTGAAAGTACGGCTTACTGATTCTCGGCCCCGTGTACGTCTCGCCGCTTTGCTGGCACTGTTATTCGAGGACGCGTTGAGTGTCGACCAAGTGCTTCCGTTGCGTACGGACAAAGCTCCGCAGGTCGCCGCGATGGTCGAACTCTGGTTGGAGAAAACAGGCAACGGTGCCCCGCTGATCACCCTGTCGCCTCCGCCGGGCGACTACTCCGAACCGATCGCCGTCACCGCGCAAAGTTCGATCCCGCGCAGTGTCATTACTTACACGACCGACGGCAGTGTGCCGGCGATGACCGGTCCGCGGGCGACTGGGCCGATCGCCGTCGAGAGTGACACCCGGCTTCGCTTTTCGGTATTTCAGGATTACACACAGGCCGGCGCGATGACGGATGCCGAATATCGAATTCGTCCGACCAAGGCGTATCGGCATCGACCGTTTATTGACGGTTTGGTCTCTGACAGCGGCCGCCGCTACGAATTTGATTGGAGCGGCTTGGCGGTCGGGAAACGACACTACACCGATCGAGACTACCGCATTCTTGAGGTATCCGGTGAGCTTGCTGGTCTTCCCTTCTTGCGCACCGCCAATGAAGACGATCGTCGGATCGTCGAACGTCTGGTTTCTTTCCGAAGCGACTCGGACGTCTCGGTGCTGGTCGGTGTCGATGCCCGTAATCGCGAGCCGCTCAGCTGGATGAACATCGGACAGCCGGACGGGTTCCAAAATACCGGACTGCAAATCATCACCAGTGATCCGGTCTTCAATGTCTACGAGAAAAAGTTCCCGGCAGGCCAAATCTCCTTGGGCGCAAACGTGAACCGCCCCAACGACTCCGGCCGCGGCAATTACATCGTACTGTTCAAGCGAGAGATTCTGTCGCAGCAGAGCGATCGCGAACCGATCACGATGGAAGCCGCCGTTGCGGCGATGGCCGATGCGGACCCTGAGCGCGGACGCGAGTTGTTTCTGCATCCCCAAGGCGCCGGCTGTTTCAAGTGTCATCAAATGCAGGGAATCGGCCAGGTATTGGGACCGGACCTTTCTGACATCGGCAATCGAGCGAAGACACCCGAGGTGCTGATCGAATCGATCATCCATCCGAGCGAGGTGATCACCGAGGGGTTTGCCCAGCAGAAAGTGCTCACCGTCGATGGACGTGTTGTCGCAGGATCGGTTCTCGAAGAAACGGGGCGATTGATCAAACTTGCCGCTTCCGACGGCAGCGTCACGACGGTCAACAAAGACGACATCGAACAGCGAGTCGGCACGAAAATTTCTCCGATGCCGGACGGCTTTGCCAAAATGATGACGGCGCAGCAAGTCGCTGATTTGACGGCTTGGTTGATGGCACAAAAAACCGTCGGCTACCGAGACGGTTTCTGGTTTCAAGATAACGGCGACAGTCTGAACATTCATTTTGCCGGTCAGCAAGTCGCGACGTATCTGAAGGACCATCCGAAGCTCACGCGGCGAGCACTTGTGAACGTCACAACGCCCGGCGGAATTCGAGTGACCAGGAACTACCCACCTCGTAAACCGGATGACATCGACCCCGGATACGGAGCCGAAGACGGAATCATTCACCCGCACATGCACCCCGGGATTTGGCTGGGGTTTGGCGACGTGGATGGAAATGACTACTGGCGTCTTCAATCAAGGGTCGCATTCGATCGTTTCATTCAGCCTCCAAGCGGGGACAGGAACTCAGGCTACTTTGTGACGCGAAATCTGCTGTTGCGAAAAGACGCTACAAAGGAAACCCGACGCAATAGCGAGAGAGACTCGTTATCCACCGTTGAAACCTCCGGCTACCAGGATGACGAAGTGGTCTGTGTTGAAACGACTCGCTACCACTTCGAGAACGTGCCTGAAGGACTGTTGTTGCGACTGGATGCGGAATACCGATCCGACGACCACGATTTCTACTTCGGGGATCAAGAGGAGTCTGGACTTGCCGTCCGGGTCGCTTCGCCCATTCGGGTCCAGGGCGGCAACGGCACGATCCTGAACGACCGCGGAGAACGCAACGGTGCGCAGGTCTGGGGCAAACAGGCGAAGTGGTTCGACTATTTCGGGACGGTCGGTGACCGCGAGGTCGGAATCCTGGTCGTCCCGAGCCCCGACAACCCTCGCCCGTCGTGGTTGCACGCGCGGGATTACGGAGTGATCGTGACCAACCCCTTTCCCAAACAGCCGAAAGAACGCCGAGAGCCGTACGTGAAGACCTGGGTCAAGCGTGGCGAGTGCTACAATCTTTCTTATGCCATTCTGATTCACGACTTGCCAGCCGATAAACCGATCGACCGCGATCACGTGGCAGAGTCGCTGTTAAAATCATTTGATTGACCCTTGCTTGATGTGATGGTCCGATCCATCTCTTTTTGGACACAGAAGCCGACCCAATATGAATGCAGTGTCAATGCAACGACGAGTCGTCTACCGCAACTTAGTTTTCGATCGGGCTGGACAGTCGCCGTCCTCTCCGAGGTCTGCGCAGGGCAAAGCTTCGCTTTTGCAGTCCGCCGAGTCCGGAGAACACGGCGACTCTCGGAAGGCATGGTCAACCCGCAATTTGAGTTGCGGTCGACGACTCGTGTTGGTCGCAATCGCCCTTTTTGCGTTTGCCGCAAGTCCTGCATCGGCGCAAACGTGGAAACCGCTCTTTAATGGCTCCGACCTGACGGGGTGGCATACGCAACCGGGCGGAAAGTGGGAAGTGGTCGAGGGTGTGATCGTGGGGACGAGCCCCAAGTCGGAACCGCGTCATGGGCTTCTCGTTTCCGACGATCAATACGCTAATTTCGTCTTGCGTGCAAAGTTTCGCGTCCACCAAGGCAATTCGGGCCTGTACTTTCGCGCGGAAAAGACGGATACCAATGTTGCCGTGCGTGGATTCCAAGCCGAAGTCGATGCGACCTCCGCTGTCGGCGGCTTGTACGAAACTGCCATGCGAGCCTGGGTCAGGAAGTCCGATCCAAAACTTGTCGAAAAAATTGTTTCACACCGTAACTGGGTCGACATCACGGTGACGGCGATCAATGACGACCTGACGGTATCCTTAAACGGCGTCACCGTCACCGAATTGCTGGGCGATAAAGAGTGCCTCAAAAGAGGCCACATCGCCCTGCAACTGCACGGCGGCACCGACATGCATGTCGAGTTCAAAGACATCGCGATCCTTGAGCTTCCCTAGCTGGACAGCACCACTTTGACGTAGCTACGCTCGCCAGAGCGTGGAAAACCCCAGAGCCCCACCTTCTGGCGAAGGTAGCTACGATTGACCGGCGATTCACGATGTTTCTTGCGCTAAGTGACGCTGTCCCGCTAGGCAGCGACATTTTCACCAACGCTTGGAAGAGGGAAACGGCAACATCACACTGACGATTCAGCACGTCGATGGCTCAATCGATCGAATCGAGCGTCAACGAAGCAATGGCCCAGATTCGCGAAACCGCATCAGAAGCTGACCTCCTCGGGCTAATTTCGGACAACAGCACGGCTGACGGAATCGACAAGACGATCCAAGCCCACCCGGACGTCGACATCCTGGTCAACAATAGTGAGTTGTTCCCCGGCCAGGATTGGGCTGAGGCGGAAAAGCGATTCATGGCGGAAAACCGTTCGCTCTCTTTGATTCAACGGCTGATTGAGCCGGAGGAAATCGCTAACTTGGTTGCATTCGTCGCAAGTCCACTCGCCGCCGCCATCAACGGTGCGGCACTCCGAACCGAAGGCGGGATCGTCCCGACGATCGCCTAAATAACGAGCGAGCTTATCCATGTACAAGATACGCCCCTTTCACGACTCCGATTGGGAGACAACCTGGCAAATCATTGAACCGGTTTTTCACGCGGGCCAGACGTACCCGTATCCTCCCACGATTTCGAAGCAGGAATCCTATTCCGTTTGGGTCGCGACCCCCGAATGCACCTATGTTGCCGAGGACGAACCCGGTCAGATCCTCGGAACCTACTATCTCAAGCCCAACCAACCGGGACAGGGGGCGCACGTCTGCAACTGCGGATACATCGTTTCCGACCTGGCTCGAGGGCGTGGCGTTGCGTCGGCGATGTGTGAACATTCTCAAGAACAGGCCATTCGACTTGGGTACCGTGCAATGCAATACAACTTGGTCGTGTCGACCAACGACGGGGCAGTCAGGCTATGGGAAAAACATGGCTTTGACGTCGTCGGAAGACTGCCCGGGGCATTCAAACATCCGATCGCGGGCTACGTCGACGCCCTGGTCATGTTCAAGAAGTTAACAAGCACGGTTTGCGGGTAGTGGACGAGGCGACGAGTCCATTCCGATTGCGCACCGCGAGGACTCCTCGCGTCGTCCACTACCGTTGACCGTGATCTTAAGGCGAGATGGATACTGGCCTGACTCCGACGGACCCTCCCGTGCTGCGCGATGGGATGAAAGCGTGAACGGATTCCGCAGCGATTTGCAATCGATGATCGACCTGGTTTCCGACTCCTCAACCGATCTATTCGCATCGATCCCCCACGGCGACGGCCAGACGATTCTGCGAGAAGCACTGCTGGTCGCCGATCACAACGCCTACCATCTCGGACAACTGGTCTTTTTGAGACAGTGTTTGGGCATCTGGGAGCCGACATTCTAACGGATCTGCAAGGCCTGGCGACACGCGGAAAGTGAGTTCAGGCCCTCGTTGGTGATTTCAACTTTGACAAACACCACCTCATTGCGACCAACTGCGATTCTTTCGCCGAGTTGACCAGCTCCTATAATCCTCCTAGGTCTAACTTTTCACAATGGAGAATTTCAATGACCGTGAAAGCGTATGCCGTGACCAAAGCCAAGGGTGACTTCGAACCGTTTGAATTCGAACTCGGTGACATCGATCCCTACGAGGTGGACATCAGCGTCGAGTCGTGCGGGATTTGCCACAGTGATTTGAGCATGGTGGACGACGAGTGGGGGATGGCACAGTTTCCGCTTGTACCCGGACATGAAGTTGTCGGAAAAGTCTCTGCCGTCGGCGATCTCGTGTCGCATGTGAAAGTCGGCGATCGCGTCGGGCTGGGGTGGCATGCCGGCTACTGCATGATGTGCGACCAGTGTATGGGCGGCGACCACAACCTCTGTGCCAATGCCGAGCCAACGATTGCCGGACGACATGGAGGATTCGCCGATACGGTGCGGGCGAAGGCTGCCAGTGTGGTCAAAATCCCGGATGGGCTTGATGCAAGTGAAGCCGGCCCGCTGTTGTGTGGCGGTATCGCTGTGTTTAACCCGATGGTTCAAGTCGGGCTATCACCCACCGGCAGCGTCGGGGTGATCGGGATCGGCGGACTGGGGCACATGGGGCTGAAGTTTGCTGCCGCATGGGGATGTCACGTCACCGCATTCACATCCGACTCGAAACGCCAGGAGGCTCTGGACATGGGAGCGCATGACACGATCAATTCTCGTGATCCGGACGCCATCAAAGCCGCAGCGGGTCGATTCGACCTGGTGCTGTCCACCGTCAACGTTCCGCTCGATTGGAACGCGGTCCTTGCGACATTAAAGCCGCGTGGTCGGCTGATGATGCCCGGTGCTGTTACCGAACCGCTGGGTATCAACGTCCTTCCGGACATGATGTTCAAACAACTGGCGGTGGGTTCGTCACCCGTCGGACCGCCCGTCGTGATCCGCCAGATGCTCGACTTCGCGGCCCGACACAACATCGCCCCCGTCAACGAGCACTTCCCGATGAGCAAAGTCAACGATGCGTTCGAACATCTACGGAGCGGGAAGGTGCGTTACCGGATCGTGCTGGACCGAGAATAAGTCGAAACCGCCCGGATGCTGGCGTGAACCGGCTGATCTGATGGAGCGTATCCCAATAGGCTCAGCCCCCCTCAACCCGTAGCGGAAGCCGCCAAGGCTTTCGACTCGCAGCAGTCCACACGGGAAAAGCCGAAATTCTTGGCGAATTCCTCTACCACAGTCGACCCTTGCCGGGTTTAGGGACAAAGCTAGGAGTGATGGCTTCCGTGAAACGTAACGGCATCTCTGGCAGGACGAACCATCTTCGCTACTCTCCCGCTTGTGCCCGAATCGCAGATTCCTCGGCCAGCGTTTGCAGCAGTTGCTGGTACGTCCGCTCGGCTTGGGACACCTTTGCACGAACGTCATCTGCCTGGTCGGCGGTGCGACGGCTCCAATAGTCCAGCGAACTTGAGCCGGATGCGACGCGTTGCTCTGCCGTCTGGACCTCTCGCCGAATCTCGCGAAGTACTTCCAGTTGGCGGTTAATCAAAGCCTTTGCCGAATCGGGATCCCAATGACGAAAGCCCTTCCGAGTGACATAGATCGGTGTGGTGTGCGCCTGGGAACCATCGCGGCCGACGGCGTGTGCCGCGATCCAGAATCCCCAATCGGAATCGATGCTTGTGGCGATTTCAAGCTCGGTGCCCCGTTCATCCTCTGACTGGGCGACCTCGACCGCCTGCCCCAGCTTGATCAATCGCAACTGTTTCGGTGCCGACGCATCGATGTCGCCCCAGGCCTTGACGCGAACCGATAGCGATCGGTTGTCGTCGACTTCAATCTGGTCACCCGGCATGGCATCGTCGACTTGAAACTCGATCATCGGTCCGTTGGTGACAAACGTCCTGCCACGCTTCAGTGCGGCAAACCACTGATCGGGCGAGAAAGATTCCGGAGACCCGGTAAATGCATAGGTGCGGACCGCGCCGATCGTTCCACCGTAAGGCGTATCGGCACCCGCGGACGCGGTCATTTTGAATCCCATATTCAGGAAGTCATAATACAGCTCGGTTCCCAATTCGGACTGCATGATGCTGTTGAAGTCGACGATTCCGTCGGGAGTAAACAGGGCCATTTCCCGATGCACAAAACAAGCGTTGGGGCCGACATGGGTGTGGCCGTAAAGCCCGCCCTGGTCCTGAATTTGCGCAGCGATCCAGTCGTTGGAAAGGTATCGATCCAAATCACGGACCTTGGATTTTAAATTCAGCCCGATCGCGTGCCCCAAGACCGACCTGGGGTCTTCTTGGCCGGGGATCAGCCAATGGTTACCGTGCTGGACGCGAAACGCATCCCCAAAACCACGTTGCGGATAATAAGTTCGCATCACGTCGCCCATCTCCAAGATATTTGCCACGTTGATGTCGACCGCGCGGGTGTAATCGAGCAGTTTTCTTGCATCGGCACTCGTCAGCAATTGAGCATGGACGTGGTCATCACCCGAATACCAGCCCCGCGACGGCATGTTGGTCCATCGTTTCGGTTGCAATTTGACACGTGTCCATTGCCCTGCCCGAACCGAAACGGTTTGCTGCACCGGAGTGAACTCGAGCCCGCGCAGCACTTTGATGTCCCAGTCTCCTGCCGGCAGGGGCATCTCCAACGGCGGCCTGACCACCCAGTAGCGACCTCGCTTTTGACCAGGCAAGTAGAACATGTAGCCGCGACCCGAAGGACTGAGGTGGGGGACGATCTCATTCAGGACTGACCGCAAATCGACGGCTTCGGCGGGTTCTCTTAGATTCCCCGTCTCGTGCGATGCGATGCTCATCAACACCGGAATCGATTTACCATCTTCGTCGACCACGTCCAATGCGAGTTGCCCTAGCGGTGCAGACTGAAACGTCAGCGCGTAGGTGTACAGGACGTCCTGCGTCTGGACATCGCGAAGGGTCAGGTGCGACGTCGTGCGATCCGTCGGAACGCGTTTCAAATCAAGCAAGACGTAGGTTGTTCCGTGCCTTGCGATGTCGACCGGAAAGTGTTCGGTCGGCCGCTCGCTGGCTAAATCCCAGGACCCCATCGACAACTGCACTGGTTGGCTGCGTCCGTCGGCCGGTTGAGCACGGACACGAAGCAGGATCATGTTGTCTTGTGGGCCGACCGCGATTGGCGTGTCCGGCAAGTGCGATGGCGCACCAGATCGAAAATCCAAATCGACGATGCTGTCGCCCGATAAATTGCCAAGCAACTCCAGCAGCGCTGACTCCGCCTTCCAGCGAAAAAAGTTGACCAGGCGAGATTTGGCCAACGCGGTGGGTTGGCGATCGGCCCCCAGATGTCCCGCGTCCACTCGCTGCATCATCTGCAGTTGATGATTGACTTCATCCAGCAGCGTGAGTTGCGTTGCGTCAAATCGGTGGCGCAATTGGGTGACCAATTGCCGCGCCATTGGAATCGCATGATCCAAGGGTGGTTGAACTTGTTCCAACTGCTTGCTGGTCGGCCACCCGGGCTGGGTTTCGTGCCCCCGAGCGTCAACGCCCCCCACGGTCAACAGAAGAATTAGGGCTGTCACCCGAGCCCAGTTGCGGCGATTGTGAGATGTCATGGCTGTATCACGACTAACGTCGTTTTTCCATTTCTGAATCGTCGTACTGAAACGGTTTTAGGTCGGGATAAGCGTGCCAAGGCTGCCAGCGTTTCGATACGGTCCCGTAAATCTCCGGGCGTCGCTGATGCATCATGCGGTTGTTCAAACGCTGATTTCTCAGTTCTTTCAAGTCCAGGTCAGCAACCAGCAATGCCTCCGATCCTGGCTCTGGTGCGGCCTGATCAAGCTTCCATCCAGGATAAGAACAAATCGCGGATCCACATCCCACCGATTGGTTGGACGCTACCACGTGCGTGCATGTCATGAAACTGGCGGACTGGATGATGTGTGGTTCGACCATACCGCCACGGGCGTTGACCCAAACCAGCAATTCCGCACCACGCAGTGAGGGCATCTGGAAGCTTTCAAAGAAATACCCGTCGTAGCAGGTCAGCAACCCGATCCTGCCAAATTCCAAGTCCACGACTCCGTTCTCCTGACCAAGCACCATCGTGTTTTCACCCTTTTCACCTGGATCCGGAGGCCAGCAATAGGGGGAATTCGGGCCAACCGCTGCATGCATTTTGCGGTGGGTTCCGGCCAACGCCCCGTCTCGGGCTGCAACCAGCAGCGTGTTGGCGTACGTTCCGGGGTCCGGCGGTTGTTTAATCGCAACATCGGGAAAGTGCTCCCAGCCACCGACGACGACGTTCAGGTCATGCTGCTTGGCTTGCGCGCAGAGCTTGTCGACGAGAGCGCTCTTCAGGTGAAACGACCCAAGCAGATACTCGGGAAAAACCAGCAAATCCGCGCGCTGATCAGCCGCCCGCTTCATCCAGGGAACCAGTGCGTCCACGGTGTCCTGGTCCGGATGAAAGGCTGCGTGATCGATCTGCATCTGAGCCACCGCGACGCGAACCGAATCCTTGGATTGGTCCAGGGGTGGAACCGGTTTCCCTGGCGGGGCTTGCGCGGGCAACGGGCCAGCAACTACCCCGGCCAAGCACAGCATCAATGTTCGAACGGCCATCAATTCTCCAAAACAACAAGACAGGCGGACTGAAACAGACAAGCACTCTGGTTCTGCCTCTTGATCGTTCTGGGCGTCGAAATTCTAACGCAGAAAAATTTGATCGAAAAAAGCAGTGAACGTTCGTTAGATCTCGCGCCCGTAGCACGAACAGATGTTGGACCTGCACCTTACTCCCAGCGGCACGAGTCCAATCGTTGGTGTCTAGCCTTTAGGCGATTTCGGGTCCCTGCGAAGCAGCGACCGGGAATCGCCGGTCAAACGTAGCTACCTTCGCCAAAAGGCGGGCCATCCGGGGGCACGCTCTGGCGAGCGCAGCTACGCCAGAGTGGTTTCCACGCTCTGGCGAGCGTAGCTACTTCGCTGTCCCGCTAGACACCAATGACGCGTTACCTTTCCGAACGATCGCTGAATCATGACAACACCGCGACACACCCGACGCCGATTCCTGAACCACTCCCTCGCTGCCTGCGGTGCCGCCTCGGCGGCGCTGAGTCGGGCCGGCAAGGTCGCCGCGGACGAGGCCGACACGAAGGAACCGTTGCGTGGAGCCGTGATCGGCTGCGGCGGGATCGCCTCGCATCACGCTCGCGTCAACCTGACGCCACACTTCAAAATCACCGCGATCTGCGATGTCGACCGCCAACCGATAGCGATCGAGGTATTGGATGCCGTCCACCCAGTCGACCTTGTCGACGGACTGCCGACTCTGGACAACCAGTACAACACTGCGAATTCCTTCCGGATCCGCTGCCGCTTCCCCGCCGGGGCTGAATTGATCATTTGCGATCACGCCCAGCAACTTGGTTTCGATAACGGCATCTTGTTCGAATGCGAACAAGGCCGCTTCTTTGTCAACCGCGGCAAGCTGACCGGCAAACCCATCAAAGACCTGGTCAGCCATCCCCTGGACAAGGCCTTGTTTGACAGCCTTCGCAACGGCCGCCCTGTCATGCCTCACATGGAGAACTTTTATCGCAGTTGCCGAGAACGCGTGGCGGGAATCTCGGACCCCGCCAGCCACATCCGGAATCTGAACGTCTGCCACTTGGCCAACATCGCATTGCGACTGGGGCGCAACTTGCGTTGGGACCCAGCCAGTCGGGCGGTCCTGGATGACCAAGCCGCCAGCGAGTGGCTGACGCGCGAGCAACGCAACGGGTTTGAGGTGTCTTAGCCCTCGTTGCTCGATCGGGGGCTTAAAGTTTGTCGCGAGTTTTGCGAGTTTTTTGCAAAAATGCGTTAGGCCAAACCAACTGACCACGATTACGAGTGGCGACCACGAACGACCGACGGAATTCAGATGGCGGACGATCAATCAACTCCACTTTCGAAAGACGACTTCGCGTTGTTGTACCTCCAGAATCAGGGGCGCGTGTACGCCTACATCGCCACGCTGGTCCCCAACCGGTCGGATGCCGAAGATATCCTCCAGCGAACCAGTTTGGTGATGTGGCAGAAGTGGGATCGCTTTGATTCACGCTATGGATTTGTGCCCTGGGCGCGAGGGATCGCCTTGAATGAAGTCAGGAACTTCTTGCGCCGCAGCGAACGAAAAAACGTCCATTTGTCAGACACGGTGATCTCGATGCTGGCCGAGCAGGTCGAGGAGGAGCCGGACGTGGATCGGGTGGAGGCGCTGGAGCATTGCTTGGAAGTGCTTGAAGATCGCCAGCGAGATCTGTTGGAGAAGTGTTATTTGGAATCCGTGGGGGCAAGATCCGTGGCCGAAACGCTGGGAATTTCTGCGGACGCGATTTACATGCGGCTGCATCGTATCCGACGCTCGCTGATTCAGTGCATCGAAGGTCAAGTGTCGATCAAGCCCGCCGGTTCAGGAGGAACGAACTGATGGCAGAATCAAAGGTCACTGAAGAAATGCTGAAGCTGATCGGGAAGTCTTGCGATGGCACGATTTCTCCCGAGGAGGCGAAAAAGCTGAACCAGAAGTTGGAAGCGAGCGCCGAGCTGCGCGAGGCCTACCTTGCCTACGCCCGTTTGAACGGCGAATTGATGTGGCGATATCGGACCGGCGAAGCCGCATCAAAACTGAGCACGTTGCAAGAGCCGACGATGCGACAGAAGTCGAATGGCAGTGATTGGGGCACCAAGGCGTCTCTGGCCTTGCTCGCGGTGGCCGCGGTGACGTTGATTGCTTTAAGCGCTTTTTGGGCGGGCCGCTCGGGCGACAACGCGGCCCTGCCCGGCCCGATTGCTGAGTCGGGTCCGAGCGACCAAGGGGCCGTGGGGACGGAACCGCTGTCGCAGTCGTTTGTTGCGACGCTGCTGAGCGCGTCAACGCCGGTTTGGGCAGAAAACCGACAGGCGATCGATGTGGGATCACGCATCAAGCCGGGGCCGCTTTCCTTGGAATCGGGTGAAGCCGAGATCGTCTTCGACTCGGGGGCCAAGTTGTTGGTTTCGGGTCCGGCCAAGCTGGACCTGGAATCGTCGTTTTCGGCTTACCTGGATTCTGGGAAATTGGCAGCGCATATGCCTCCCAGCGCGATCGGGTTTCGGGTGCGCACCCCAACATCGGAACTGGTGGATCAAGGAACCGAATTCGGTGTGGTCGCGGAACCGGGTGGCGCCTCGGAGGTCCACGTGTTTCGCGGCCAGGTGGATGTGCAAGACGGTCTCTCTGGTGATCCGATTGAACTGACCAACGGCCAGGCAATGCGATTCGAAACCGCAGGCAGGCCGGGTGAGAGGATCGCCTATTCCAAGAATCGTTTCGGTGGACTGGCGTTGCGTGCTGCCAATCCGATCCAGTGGATGACGCAGCAAGGTGGCAACGGGCATTACTACCAGTTGGTCGTTTTGGACCGACCGATTTCATGGCATGAAGCGGCATTAGAAGCCATGAACCTGTATCACAACGGGCTCCCCGGTCACTTGGTCACGGTGACGTCAGCGGAAGAAGACCGGTTCTTGATCGACAGCGTCATCGAAGACGTTGCCCAGCGAGGTATTTGGATTGGATTGACCGACGTGTTGCGTGAGTCCCACTTCCGTTGGGTCACCGGTGAACCATTGGGGTACTCGAATTGGGCCACCTACCCTTCGCAACAGCCGGACAATTACCAGGAAGCGGATTGGCATGGCGGTGAAGACTACGGCATGTACACGTCGTTTGCCGACCACCAGCCCTGGGCGTGGAACGATTTGAGTGTCGACAGTATCCACGAAAAGATCTCTGCGTTTTTGGTCGAATTCGAGCCATCGGTCGATGCGCTTCAGCAACGTAGCATGGCCATGGACCCGATCGAGTGGTCGAAAGAGGTCGGCGGCAACGGACACTCCTACCGGCTCGTGCTTTCGCTTCAGGCGACCGACTGGAAGGACATCAAGCAACGTGCCGACCAATCCAGTTTCAACGGTTCGCAAGGGCACCTCGTTGTTCTGGAGACTCAGGAAGAGACAGACTTTATCGTCGACAACATTCTTCGCGTGTGCGGCATCCCGGAAAACATGATCGGCCTGTCGGGATCAAAGCAAGACGGACTGACCTGGGTGAACGGTCAAGGCGTCGGAGACATCGAGATTCACCAACCCTTTTTGCCCACCAGCGATGTCTTTGGATTGCTGCGATGGGACCACACGAAAAATCAATGGAGTGTGCAGACGCGCGCGATGGAAGCGCGTCCCGCGAACTGGTTCGGATACCTGATCGAATACCCGTGATCGACTTTGCACGATCATCCCGCCTTCAATCATCCCCCCTGCTATTTCCCCAGCACCTGTTCGTTTCACGGCCTCTCCCTCTCGACGAGGGCTGCGGAGGCTTACATTCCTGATGTGTAGGAGTCTTCCATGTCGTACCGCAAGCATTCACGCGGATTTACCCTCGTCGAACTCCTGGTCGTGATTGCCATCATCGGCATCTTGGTCGGGTTGTTGCTTCCCGCCGTTCAAGCCGCCCGCGAAGCAGCCCGACGTATGAGTTGCAGCAACAACTTCAAGCAAATTGGCTTAGCACTCCACAACTACCACTCGGCCTACATGCAACTGCCGACACACGGTACGGGAACAGGCCTTGCGCCGGGTGCCGGCGGCTGGGGCGATCCCACGCCGATCGAAGGCGCATCGCACCAACGGCTGAGCATGCTGGTCGGCTTGCTGCCGTTTTTTGAGCAGCAAGCACTTTGGGATCAGATCGCAAACCCCAACACCGACTTCATCACCACGCCTCCCGTTTCCGGGCGGTGGAACCCCATGGGACCGGTGCCACAGGATGAATTCGACTACATCCCTTGGATGACCGAAATCCCAACGCTGCGTTGCCCCAGCGACCCCGGCGTCGGTGCCCCTGCACAAGGTCGCACCAACTATGGTGCGTGCATGGGAGATTCCTGCCACTCCGGTCTGGCACATGGTTGGAGCAATTGGACTCTCTCGGGCATTGACTCCTTTATGGCGCCCTTTGTGCGAGCAGCGGATCGGGGCACCTTCGCATTCCGTCGCGCTACCAAATTCCGCGACATTCTGGACGGCCTTTCCAACACGATTGCGATGGGAGAAATCGTGACCGAGCTGGGTGACCGCGACATTCGTGGTGCGGTCTCGTTGGGCAATGGCGAAGACAACTTCGCCATCGGCAGCAATATGCCGCAGGCGAATCCCATGCACTGCTCCGACACCGGCCAGATCAGCCCCGACCGGCCGAGGTTCTGGTCCCGCGGTAGCGACGGCGGAACGCCTCCTCCGTTTCTGGTGTCCGGCTACCCCGTGACCCGTGGAATGATGTGGGCCAGCTATCTGCCTTCGGTCCAACAAGTCATGACCATCTTGCCTCCCAACCGCGAACTCTGCGGCCCGAACTTGTTGGTTGTCCCCGGTGTTTACGGCCCCAGCAGCCAGCACCAAGGTGGATGCCACATCTTGATGGGCGACGGTGCGGTGAAGTTCATCACCGACTCGATCGAAGCGGGCACGCCCAACGCGCCGGTCATCAGTCAGCCAAACGTCCCGGGCAGCCAAAGTCCGTACGGTCTGTGGGGAGCACTCGGAACACGAGCGTCCCGCGAGGTCATCGATGAAGCACTGTAGGAAATGTTCACGACTACCCGTCTCCAATCTCCAAACCGATCACCATGCTAAAACCGTTCATTCTTGCCATCGCATTCGCTTTCATCTTGATCACCATCGGATGCGATGACGGTTCAAACCGAATTGTTGAACAACCAGATCCAGAAATGTTGAAAGCCAAAAAGCAAGCGTTTGCGGACTTTCAATCGCAGATGCAAAACCAATCCAAGTTGCCCGGCCAACGATAGTCGCAAAGGCCGGGTTTCGTCGTCCCATGCCATGTCGTTTCGATCGTTGACGCGATTCCTCAGGCGATCGAGATGACGGCACAGTTCCCCTAACAACACGGAGTCGTCTCGCGATGAGCGACCGACGTCATTTTTTAAAGCTTGTGGGTACCACAGGCGGCCTCGTTGCCGGCCAAGCCATGATTCGGGCCGGCGGGCCCGAGAATCACTCGACGGAGTCTAAATCGAATCCGTCCGCGTCAGCCAACTTCCTAAGAGTTGCGTTGATGCAAGCGATCCCGGCCGGTAATGACCAAGAGCGAAATCTGCAAATCGCGGAATCGTTCTGTCGACAGGCCGCGGATCGGGGATCCGACATCTTGCTGATGCCCGAGATGTGGAACATCGGCTATCGTGGCTTTACCGACTTTGATCAACAGACCGTGTCGGCATGGCGTCAGCAGGCCACACCGGTTGATGGAGCGTGGGTCGGCCGATTGCGGGAATTGGCAAAGGAATTGGATCTCGCGATCGCCGCAACCTATTTGCAGCGGTATCACCCCCACCCGCGCAACGCCGTCAGTTTGATCGATCGTCACGGCGAAATTGTATTGACGTATGGCAAGGTGCACACGTGCGATTTCGCTTTCGAAGCGGCGTTGACGCCCGGTACAGAATGGCAAGTGGTCGATCTGGACACAAAGCACGGAAGCGTTTGCGTGGGAGCGATGATCTGTTTTGATCGCGAGTTCCCAGAAAGCGCTCGCAGCTTGATGCTTGCGGGTGCAGAAGTGGTGTTGACCCCCAACGCCTGTCTGCTGGACTCACTACGTCTAGCTCAATTTCAAGTGCGGGCCTACGAAAACTCCACGGCGATGGTCATGACGAACTATCCGGCGCCGCAGAACAACGGCTGCTCGGTCGCCTTCGACGCTGCGGGAACCCAAATCGTCAAAGCCGGTGAAGCACAAGGGCTGCACTACGCCGACATCGATCTCGCCTCGCTACGTTTTTACCGAGAGCGAAGTCTGTGGGGAAATGCCTGGCGCCGCCCCCATCGCTATGACGTGTTGACGCAAGCTGCCGATCGTGGCGTGTTTCAACGCGAGGATGCTTTCGGAAACCCGTTCGAACCATCATCCCGGTAATCATGGATCCTATGTTTCACTTATCGAATCCGATTTTACGAAAGATCAGCGTCGGACTGCTGGCACTGGTTACGATCCGCTGTTCCGGACAAGAAAACGGTTCGGATCAGCGAATGCAGATCGTGACCATTCAGTTTCAAGATCAAGCGTCCGCCGATCGGGCAGAGATCAAAATCGAACCGCTCTTTGACGGCCACTACCGTGCCGTCTCGTGTCGCTGGGATGACAATTGGACCAGTGACAACGTCAAGACACGCGAATTGATGCAGGAATACGGTATTCGCGGGACCTTTTATCTGAACGACCGTGAGTTTTCGCCGGAGAATCGTCCCGCCGACTACTTGCCCGTCGCAAAGCAACTGTTGGAAGGCGGAAACAGTATCGGTGGACACTCGCTGACCCATCCCTTCGTAACCTACTTTCACAGTCACCGAATGTTCCAAGAGATGTCTGGAGTCCGAATCGCATGGGAATCGATGCTGGACCGCCCGGTCACTTCCTACGCTTACTCGTTTGTCGACATCCGTCCCGGCCCCGAAGACAAAGCGGTCACCTTGCGGACGCTGGATTCATTGGAACGAGCCGGGTTTTACCACCTTGCGGAATACGTCAGCTTCTTTAGCGACATCGACCTACAGCATGAACTTAGCCCGATCATGCCGCCGGAGAACCAAACCTTGGAAACGTTCCAGACCGCCATCCAATGGGCTTACAACGATAAAACGCTGACCGAACACTATCCGATGATCAGCAATTCGATGCACGCTTGGTACGGCACACAGCGGTCCGAATACGGGTACGACGAGTTGCGAAAACGATTCGATCTGTTGGTTGGACTGGAAGACGTCTGGCATTGCAATCAAAACCAGTACGGATCGTATCGGCGACAGTACCGCGACGCAAAGCTGATCCAAGTGCGGCGATCGGGCAACACGGTCCACGTCGCTGTCACGCGTCCAAGTGTGCTGGCCGTCAACGACGACACGCCGCTGACGCTGTCGATTAACGGTGTCGGGGCCGAAACAGTTCTTTCCGTTGACTGCAACGATGCGAAGGTCGTGATGTCCGATCGCAAGTTGGATGATCGCTGCCTGTTTCACTTGGGGCACCCCAACGACGATCGACTTCCAACCAAAATCGGCCACATCGCCAATCCAGACAATCAGCCGAACGAAAGCGAACTGGAGCCGGATCCCGATTTTCCTCAGATCAACGGCGTGCTGTATGCACAGAATCAATCGCTGAAATTGTCACTCAAGTGCGCAGGCAACCACCGATTGGATCGATTGCGTGTGGCCTGGCGCGTCCCGATCGGGTACCAGGTCACGGCCCCCATCCAACACGCTCAAGGGAATGATCTTCAGTCGCTTTCGTTAAGCCAAGAGTTGCAGTTGTCACCACAGCATGACCAACGCTGGGGCCAGGAACACTTTGCCGCCCAAATGGATTTCTTGCTTGATGGACAACCGGGGCGAATTCATTTGACGTGCCAGCGTCCGGGAGAGACGCCCGATGAATCACTGCCCAAAGACGGCTTTGCAATTCTTGGCCCGATCCCCAATGACCAATTCGATGTCGAACGGCTCGTCACAATGGCTCAGCAACTACCTTCCGCAGAAAGCTGGGAGGTGTCGGCCGGATCGTCGTTTTCATGGCGGACGAAAGCGCGCGATGGTTACGTCAATCACGATTGGTTGAACCCCGAATATGTTCGGACGATGGGCACTTGGGACGCGAGTTCACAGGGTTATGTCCTTCGCAGCACCGTCCATTCGCCCAAAAAGCGTCAGGCCGCCGTGTTGACCAGCCATCCCGGCGTCAGAACGGTTTTGGTCAATGGCCAGAAAGTTAACGCGGATAATCTTGTCGAACTGCAGGAAGGCGAAAACAAGATTGTCATCATCTACCCCGGCTGCACGCTGGGGGTCGGCACCCAACGACTGACCGCCTGCTTCGTCCGTCTGTCGGATGTCAGAACCGGGAAACGTTTGCGCGACATTCGATACAAAGCTTACTAACGAGCAGAAACAACAACGAGATCGGAGAATGAACCTCTTTGCAACCATGCGAAACATCCTTGCCTTTTGCTGCCTGTGCGTGGCGTCCCCAGTGACTTCGTTTGCGGAAAAGCCAGAACTTTGGCTGGGACACTACAACCCGGAAAACCTTGGAGATCCCCAGCAGGATTGGAAACAGGCGAGCCGAGCGATTGATGGAATTGAGTTCTACATCAACATGATCGCATACAAGGTCCCGCCACAGAATCTGGTCGACTTTTGCAAATCGCTGCGAAAAGAAGGCATCGAAGTTGGGGTCAGCGGCGGCTACTTTGATTGGGTGGCGATTCCGGATCAGTTCTTGGAACCTTCGCCAGAGACTCCCATCCGGGAACGAGAGCGGATGGTCGTGCAGGCCGGCATCGGCGCCGAAACAGCACGCGTCGAGATGAAAAAGCTGGAAAACCTGATCACCGCAGCCGACGGGATCGACGTTATCGCCTTGGACGGCCCGATTCGGCGTTTGCTGTATCCTGGGGCCGACCTGGGACGTACGTCTCCCGTCGGAGAATCCAAGGGAATGGCGGACGTCGGCCCGGCGGTCGACGAAATCATTCGCTACATGCTGGTCTGGCGTGAAGCACATCCCCAGGTGCGTTTTGTCGCCTTGACCAACTTTCCCAACTGGGGCTGGGATGGAGAGATTGCCTATTGGGGCAGCGGTCCCAAGGGCATGTACTGGGGCGACTTCCGCCCCGCAATCGAACTTCTGATCCGACGCTGCAAGGAAACCGGCGTGCCCCTGGAAGGCGTCCGCGTGGACCATCCCTTCGAGTTCGCGACGGGCGAATTCAGTTTGCAAGGCACGAAGTGGCCTGAACCGGTGAAAGACCCCGCCGCCGTCGATTGGTTGCCGCGGATTCTGCATTTGGAAAACATCGTCCGTTCGGCAGGACTGAAGTTCGAATTGATTGTCAATTCCGAATACGGTGGCGCGACGTCAAACGAAGCCTTCGCCAAACGATCGCTTGAATACCTGGACCTGTACCATCGTCACGGCGGGCGCCCGGATCGCTACATCCTGGAAGGTTGGTACCGTTTCCCCGATCGCTTGGGGCCGGATAGCGAGCCGTTCACGCTTAGCCATACGGCGGTCGAATTCGCCGACCGAATCCAACAGCGGAATCAATCCGACGAGACGAAATGACAGCACCACCGATGACAAGATCGAATGTCATGAATGACTGCTGCCGGGCCGGCGTGCTGGTGATACTGGTCGCGGCTGCTGGGATTCAGTCCCATGCGCACGAAGGGCATCACGATGACCGATTCGCAACCAGTCAGCCGTCGTCGAATCCGTCTTCCAGCCCGCAAGCGGTCACGGAAGCACGACACGCTTTCGACCTGTTGACTTCGCTGGTCGCCAAATGGCCGACAACAGTGAAAGACGACTTGATTCGACAAGCCTATCTGGAACATCAATTCATCCACGACGATCCCAATGCGGTCAAGATCGAACGCCTTCGCCAACTGCGGCAGCAGACGATGAATCAACTCGCGTCGCTGTTGCCAACGGTGACGATCGTCCTGTCCGACCAGGGAGCGACACTTGCCGATCCCCAGCAACAGCTACAGCTTAGCCGTGGACTGGAATCTCCATTGCTTTGCCGAGTGATCAATCAATCGGACCAGCGGCGCGCCGTCCGAATTGCCGCCATTCGTCCGCAACTGGTTCCTGCGGAAACGGGTCTACCCGATAGCACTCGTGTCGCGGCAGGCTCCGAAACCTGGTTCCTGAGTTCGCTGAAAGTCCCTCCAGAATCAGAAGCCCCGGAGCGGATGACGCTTCAATTGGAATCACAACCGGACGTCGTCTCCAACGTCTCGATTCCCGTCCGAGTGACGGCTCCGGCAACCTTCCAAATCGAACTGTCCGAACAAGGAAGTCCGGTGGCCGGACGAGTCACGGTTCAGTGCAGTGATGGCGTGTGCCGCCTGGCCGGCGAACATGCCGATAACTCCACGCTAACAGAAAAACCAATCATCTACCCGCCGATCGGCACATCACAACGTTTGCCGTTCGTCTACAGCGATGGCCCGTTTACGGTTTCGGTTCCGGCCGGAAAAACGATTGTCACGGTAGAACGCGGATTCGAACACCGCCGGCGGACGGTCGAAGTGATGTTGAAACCTGGCCAGTCGAAACAGCTGGAACTGTCCTGTGAGCGTTTGGTCGACATGGCCGCCGACGGATGGATTTCCGGTGACACGCACGTGCATTGGGTGACGAACGCATGGAACGTCGACGAACCACTGCAATTGCTTTCGATGGTTCAGCGCGCCGAGGACCTCCGCGTCGCGAATAATCTGACCTTGCTGCAACGCTATGCGAATCAAGCGTTCATCAAACCCTCGCAGGCTGCGATGGGGCTGGTCAAGGGATTCAGCGACTCCTCCTTTCACCTGCAGATGGGTGAAGAGTATCGCAACGAAGACCTGTACGGGCACCTGTGCTTCTTGAACATTGACTGGCTGGTGCAACCGATCGGCACCGGATCGATCATTGCCGGCCCCGACGCACTGGACTACCCGATCAATCGCACGGCGATCGATGCGTGTCGCGGGCAAGGCGGAATCAGCATCGAAGCACATGGAACGGGTGGCAATAAAGACGTTCCAGTCAACGTGATTCACAACCTGTCCGATTCGCTGGATCAAATGGAGCCGGAACTCTACTATCGTCTGCTGGATTGCGGCTTTCGAATTCCTTTGACCAACGGCAGCGATCATCCGGCACGTCCGTTGGGAATCGCCCGCGCCTATGTCAAAGTCGACGGGCAATTCTCCTACGACCGCTGGATCGAAGGGATTCGCCGCGGAAGAACGTTCACGACGTCCGGACCGCTGCTGTTCCTGACCGTCAACGAAGCGGAAATTGGAGACCAGATCCACGCCGGCCCCACCCAGCGACTGCGAATCCGGGCCAAAGTCGTCTCGCGTGACCGGGTCGGCACCTTTCAAGTGCTTTCCAATGAAGAGGTCCTCGCGGAAATGGTCGTCGACGCAACAACCGCGGAGATTGACCTTGAGATCCCGGCACAAGAAAGTCGCTGGATCGTGGGGCGATGCAGCAACCGATCGGATGGCCGCTCGGATTTCGGGTTCGGGAAATTCAATGCGATCACCGGACCCGGCGTCGCCCATACCAGCCCGGTCTACGTGCAAGTCGATGGTACTCCACGATTCAATCCGGAAGCGGCGCAGTACTGGATCCGACGCATGCGGGAACACTCCGGCAAGATCTCGGTGCGGGGTCGCTTTGCGAACGACACACAGCGGCAAGAGGCGGTCGGATACATCCAACAGGGCATCAAGATGTTTCGACAATTGCCCAGCCAACTGGCGAGCGCTCGAAGCAGCGACGAAGACTGGCGTGCCGCGAAGAAACGGATTGCCAATGTGCTGCGTCGGTTCGGAGCTCCCGAAGTCGTCGCTCCGATATTGGACGCGCTGGCGGACGCGAAATCCCCGCTCCAGATTCGCAAAGCGGTCGAACCACTGGTGCTCCTTTCCGCGTCCTTGAACCCCGAGTCTCGGGTCAAGATTTCGGCAACGCAAAATTCGATTGAAGTCCTGCAAGGGCGTCCCCAACGCTTTCTTGTTTCGGTCGAAAACACCGCCGGTTCGACAGCCCCCTTGCAGATCCAAGCGATCGACATCGCCAGCGACCCTCCCGCGGAAGCAACATGGTGCGACGTCCAAATCATCGACAGTCCATTTACGTCTGCTTTTTTGACCGGCGCACAGCAGGAATACAAGGTCGTCGAACTCCTGGTGCGCGAAGGCGGACTGAAGGAAGTCCGGCTGACCGCAAACGTGGGCCAAGGCACACAGGACCTTGGTTTCCGAGCCACCGCGGACCTGTTGATTGATTCAAACCCAGGCACTAAAGCAACAGAAGAATCGAATGAGTAGACTGCTGATCGGATTGTTGACGCTGGGAGTTTTCTGCCCGGCATTGATCGCACAAGAAGCGGCGGCGTTACCGAACATTCCCCGGCAACCCATGCTGGCGCAAGTTCATCGGTTGATCGAAGCGATGGATGTGGTCGGAAATCCATTTGACGCCGAAACCATCGACCGCCTGACGGCGCTAAAGTCGCTGCCGGATGACCAGCAGGTTGTGGCGGAGGTTCAGCAGCTGCTGGATCCGTATTGTTTGGCGATCGTCGACGTTCAACCCGAAGGTGCGCCCAAGGTTCGACCGGGCTCCGCAAAGCGGGAACTGTTGGAACAGGGTTGGCGGACGTTTCTGGTCAAAGTCATCAATACGCCCCGACGCACCAACCGTTTGCTGATTGAAAGCCCCAATGCGCGTCCGTTGCCCCACGCACCGGCGGATGAAATCCCCTCTCGCTGGATGCAGATCTCGTCCTTTGACGGACAACCGATGCGTCCCGATCTAAGCGGTCTGCCACTGGAATACCGCATCGTCCAGGTCTACAGCCGCGATGTGGGGACCAAGAATGCTGCGTTGGAATTCACCGTCAGCAGCGGCCCTGGCGATGACGGGGAATTGTTTCGCGAATGGCGTTTCGACAAAGACACCGACGGGTGGCACGCGATGAACCAATGCGAAATCAAAGCGGAAAACGGGTCGCTGCAATTCCAATCGACTGGTGAAGACCCATTCATGGGCGCCGAGGTGGAAGGACGCGGCGGACCGTTGATCCTTCGGTTCTGGGCCAACTGTGAAGAAGGCGGCATCGGACAACTGTTCTGGTGGACGAAGGATCTGCCACAGGCGACCGGCGATCGACAGACGAACTTTGTGATTCACAAGGGCAAGGACCATTTGTACGAAATTCCCTTCCACGTCGATGGCACCCTGGCGGGAGTGCGACTGGATCCACTGGTCCGACCGGGAAACGTTCGCATCGACTGGATCTACCTCTATGCAGCGACGCGATCGGAGAACTGGGCCAAGCTGGATGTCGACTTCGACTGCGTTCCCGCGACGCAAGTGACGTTTCGCGTTTTTGATGCGGAGGGGAAACCGGGATTCGGCAAGTTTGAGATCCGGGACAACAAGGGACGAATTTATCCGGCACAATCCAAACGTCTCGCTCCCGATTTTTTCTTCCAGCGGCATATCTACCGAGGCGACCAGGAGACGATTCAGCTACCGCCGGGTGAATACTCGATCGTCTGCTCCCGAGGCCCGGAAACAATTCCCGAATCGAAGACGCTGACCGTCGGCGAAGAACCGGTGCAGTTTCACTACCGCGTGAAACGCTGGATCGATCCTGCAAAAGTGGGCTGGTGGTCGGGAGACCATCACATTCACGCCGCCGGATGCCTGCACTACGAGAATCCGACCCAGGGCGTTCAACCCAACGACATGATCCGTCACATCATGGGAGAGGACCTGAAGGTGGGATGTTGCCTGACGTGGGGCCCCTGCTTCGACTATCAGAAGCGATTCTTCACAGGCGAAGTCGCTGAACAATCAAGGTATCCCTATACGTTGCGTTATGACGTCGAAGTGTCCGGTTTTGGTTCCCACATGTCCGGTCATTTGAATCTGTTGAATCTGAAGCAACAGATTTATCCGGGCGGTGAGTCAAAAGATCACTGGCCGACATTGGGATTGAACACGCTGCGATGGGCCAAGCGGCAAGGCGCCGTCTGCGGACCCGCCCATTCTTCCATCGGCCTCAGTCGCTTCATCGGACGTGTACCGAACACCGCGGACAAGGACGGACCACATGGGTTGCCCAATTTTAAGATCCCGGCATACGACGGGATCGGTGCGAACGAGTTCGTGGTGGACGTGACGCACCAGGTTCCAGGCCCAGATGGCCAACCCGTCCAAGCCGTCGACTTCATTTCGGCAATGAACACCGAACGCGTCGCGGAGTGGAACATGTGGTATCACGTGCTGAATTGCGGCATCCGGGTGGCAGCCAGCGGCGAAACCGACTTTCCGTGCATGAGTGGCGAACGGGTCGGCATCGGACGGGTGTATGCCCATGTGGACCGGGAGTTGACGTTTGCCAAGTGGGTGCAGTCCATTGCCGATGGGCGCAGCTACGTCAGTGACGGCAATTGTCACTTGATGAACTATGAAGCAACCCGAACCAGCACCAACCAAACCCTAGGTGTGGGACAGGATGGCGGCGAACTGCAAGTCGATTCGGGTGACTCCGTCCGTCTGTCCGTCACCGCCGCCGCACGTCTGCCTGGGTCGCCTGAGGTTCCGATCGAATTGATCGTCAACGGGTATCCCGCACAGCAACAACTCCTCCGTGCTGACGGCAGCCTGCAAGAGATACTGTTTGAAGCTGAAATCCAAAAAAGCCAATGGGTGGCCATTCGAGTTTTCCCGCACGCGCACACCAACCCGATTTACGTGGTCTGTGACGGCAAGCCGATTCGCGGCCCCATCGACAGCATCCGTTGGTGCCTGGCGGGTGTCGATCAATGCTGGAAATCGAAACAACCCACGTACGCAGAAGCGGAGCAGCAAGAAGCGCAAGCTGCGTATGAACATGCCAGGACGTTCTATCGCCGGCTGCTGGAAGAGGCGCCGTCCCAATGACACCAGAACGATGTCTGAGGCTGGTTTGGATTCAAAGGATTGCGTTTCCAGCGGCGATGCAATTCCTGTCTGGCCTAGCCGCCGCCCTGTTTCTCGCCACGGCACCGACCGCGCGAGCACAAACCGCCCTGCCCATCGAATCGCCATCCTTCGCAGGGGTAATTCACGACAATGAATCGAATCGGTGTCGGCAAGGCAGCGGGTTCTCACCGCTTGTTTTGAGAGACATTTCCGATCACAACCTGTTCCGAGATGATGCCGTCGGTCTAAACTTCGAACACATCTTCAACGGTGCAAAAGATCAGCATCGCATCTCGATGTTCACGCCGCGTCAGGATCCGTGCGAACTCACTCGTGTCGATCATCGCACGTATAAACTGCACTGGCCGAGCGCGGGGTCGCAGTGGGGGTTGCAGGCTGAAATGGTCTACGATCTGTCTCAGCCGAACCAGATCGACCTGCACTTCAGCTGCACACCCACACGCGACCTGTTCCCACAAGGTTACGCAGCGATGATGTGGGCGTCCTACATCAATCGCGCCTTGGATCGGAGGATTCATTTTTGGGGAACAGAAGCAGACCGGACCGGATGGGTTGCATTTGGCGGAACGGTCGGCGACACACTCGAACTGGGCACCGTGTCCTGTGCCGGTGTCGATGCGTTGCCGTTTGAGCAGGGTGCCCAGGCACTAAACGTGAATGAGAATCCACGTAAAAAGTTCATCGCCCCCTTCTACTATGGTGTGATCGATGCCGACCGATCCTCCGAAACGGACCACGACCGACTGCTTTACCTGATGCTGTTCGATCAAACCGATTCGATTCGTTTCGCGATGTGGAACTTTTTTCGCAACCGGCAGGGGGAACACGACACGCACAGCCCGGCTTGGGATTGGCAGTACGTGATCCGCGATCCGATCATTGGACAGCGATACGGGTATCGCGCGCGAGTGATCGTCAAACCATTCTCCGGCCGGGAACAGGTGCTGAAGGAGTACCAGCGTTGGGCAAGGGACTTGGGGAAAGACCTGCCAGAAGTCAAACGCGAATGAACCAATGGATCACGTCTCGTCGTTGGCAAAACTGAAGTCGAACGATGTTGCTCGCAGTAGCGTACGTCGTTGCAACCCGCGTCCCAAACTCACCAACCACGACTTCCGCATCAATGAAAAAAAGCCACTTGCCGCGAGTGGGCAAGTGGCCAGAAGATGGAGGCGGGGGGGGTCCAGTTGGACCCACTTTTTTCGCCATTTCTTACGAATGCAACTCCCTGTTTTCACGACACTTAGGTCCTTATCGGAATATACAGAGGTTTGTGTTGCAGGCCGTTGAGTCGGACTGCGAATCGGACTATTTATCGGACTGCTCGTGACCCCAAAATGGCGATCAGTCGGGTGGGCAAGTCCGAGCGTTCAACTCTACTCCTCGCAATGTCACGAGGCTCTCGCCAGGCTTGATCTTGGTGGCAAGCAGCTTCGCAACGTCAGGTTTCATTTCTCGATCTTCATCAGGCCGGTGTCCAGTGTCTTCGCGTTGCTGCCATGCGAGAGTCTCGACGATCGGGCAGGCGACAGCCACGAGCTCCTGCACGGTCTGATCAAGGGACAGTGGACTTCGGACAACATGGGCTCACGAAGATACCGACAACGTCTGATGGGTTAGTTCCACATCCACGTCCCATCCGTTGTTGAGTTCGTATCGGATCATCTCATCGGCGAGCCGGACCAACTGAAGCCCCACAGCTCGCAAAGAAACCATTCGATTGATTGTTAGACTCTCAGCCATCAACGCCTCCGCGTCGGCTGCGGCCTGCGCAAACTGATTCCCAGTTGGTTCGACCATCACTGCTCTCCCAAGTTCGGTTGTGTTTGTGTCTGCGCAACCGTAACCCTTACCAGCTAAGCCGGAGCCAGGACTAGAGTTGCATTTTGCAGACCGGGAGCCCGGACTGCCGCACGGAAACATTCCGAACGGCAGCCACAATTCAGTTGCCACACTGATAGCCGTTTTTACTGAACTGGATTCGGGCTTACTCTTGGTTCATTTCCTCATACGCGGATTCCTGTGTCGGACGGATCGCACCGGGTGTCTCTGCTTCGCTGCGGAATAACTCTCCCGCCTACCCTCGCCGATTGCGAGAGGCTGGTTGTGCGGTAGCACAAGCATGTTGAAGTAGAAACCAGATACTCAGTAGGAAGAACCAACAGAGCAATGGTTATCGAGCTGGCAAACATCAGCGAGCTTCCTCCAGTTCTCGGTGCCACGAACTCCTCGCACGAGCAGCTATTTCGAGCATGCTCTTGTGGGTGACGTTGCGGAAACCGGCATGGCGCGCCATATCAACCACTCGATCAACAACTTCTTGTTCTACGTTTCTCGTGAGAGCAGGCCCTTGTGCCTGAAGCCACCCAGTGCAGCGTCGAAGTGCGTTCTCCGCTGGAAGTGGCGCTTCATTGGCAACCTGAAGTCCAATGGTCAGAGTCTCGAAGGCAGATTCCGGTATGGAGAAGGTCAGGAGACCATTCTGCCAGCGCGGTATCAGTCCCAGGAACACCTTGTTGTGTTCTGGGTCTCTGAGGTCCTGTGGTTGGCCATCTTCCCCTTTCAGTTGGAAGCTAGCTGTTTCGAGAACCTCACTTGCCAGTGAGAGGGTTCTGACGCCCTCACTTACGTCCGAGCATAGATACGCGAGATTGTCCACGTATCTGAAACTCGGCGTGTTTCTCGCCCGGTCGGCCATGACCAGGTCGAGAACGTGATGGAGTAACAAGTCCATCGCGGTCGGGCTATACGGCGATCCTTGGGGTAACCCGATCCCAGTGCCGAGGGAATCGTTCCCCCGGATGATTCGTTGAATGACTTCCAATAAACGCTGCTTCTGAATGTGATGTCGATGCCATGCCATCACGTCGTCGAGTCGCGCGTAGTCGAAACACTTTCTGATGTCGTCTGTGGCAAACACGTAGCGGCGCTGTTCCTGGATCGTCCAGTGCAATCTGGCAAAGATTTGCCGGGGACTGAGGGCGATCATCCGTTCATTCCAGAATGGCTTGAGGCAATTCAGCAGCGCTTTGGCCACAGTGCGGTCAATGAACCGAAACAGCGCAAGGTCTCGTGTGCCACCAGCATTCTTGGCAACAGTGCAAATCTTTGGTTCGTAAGGCTGGTAGCTGCCGTCAATGAGTGTTTCCGTGACCTTACGAAGAATCGGCCGGAGTTCGTTCTCCGAGAAGTGCGCAGGGCGAAACCCATCGGTACCAGCTCCGTGGCCGCCATCTTCTTCGAGTCGTTTGAACGCGAGGTAAAGGTTGTCCGCCGCTGCGAACTTAGAGATTTTGAAATTGGCGGGATTCTTGACGTAGTACCCGGCGCTCTCGGAGGCAAACCATCGGTCACGTGCATTGGTTCGCGAGCGGCGTCCTTTCGGCAGTCGGTAACGTGCGTAGGCGAGGGCCGGATTTCCACTTTCCGTTGTCATTGGGAACCTCCTTCATCACGAAGGAAACGCTCAATGCGTCCGATGGGAGTTGGAGTGCCGACACGGAAAACGTCGCGGGCTTCGAGGTGACGAAAGCGACGCATGCTCCACTGTCTCGCAGCCGGAGCGAATTTGTCGAGAAAATCGACAATCAGCATCGGGCGGTCCGGGTCGGATTGGCTGAACATCCAAGAGGCCGGAATGGCTGCTACTGAGGTTCCGCCACTGGCCCAGATCACGACATCAGAATGGTTGCCACCGAACGACTTTGCTTCTTCCGCTACCACAATCTGTTGGTCACCAGGCAACCACCGTTTGGAGTCCGTCTTGATGCGACGACGAATCTGCGGTGAGATGTCATGCAAATTATTGTTGTTTTCGGCGATGATGGGCCAGTCGGGCAGCCGTTTGCCGAGCTGAATGGCGTGGTCGAGCCGGTCAACCGCGATCGTGACGTTGAGTTGGTCTCGACAGCGATCATCCAACCACCGGCGGATGTCGCGGAACCTTGAGTTGTTCAAAGGGCTTCCGAAACGGAGCGCCTTGGCGAGGCGGCAAATCGTGGCGTTGCGAGCATGGTGATGCGTGTATGCAGCCAGTGAGTTGACTGAGGCCGCCGGTCGTCTGCCGGGCACGGTGGGCTTCATCAAGACTGCGCTTCGAGGAGCATCCCCACCCTGGCGGACTATCGCGTAATGGACTGGTCGCCGGACTCGCTCTCGGCTCATCAGGTCGATTTGACTGAACCCGAAGACCTGGTGCAGCCGCGCTTGCTCGTATGGTTTCAACTCGCGATTTGCATCAACGAAGCCAAACAGCCGGAATCGAGCATCGACCTGGACCAACACATTCTGCATCGTCGCATGCGTGCAGTGCAGAGCGTCCAGGAGCAGCACAATGTCGCACTTTTCTGAATCAAGATCAGCAGATGCGATTGGCGTGCTGAGCAGCAACTTCGGAAAGTCTTCATCATCCGGGGGAGAAAACTGCTCACCGTCCGAAACGAGTGCAATCTGCTCAACAGACGATGTCATGCGCAGACTCAGTAGCTTCGGGATTTCTGCTTGAATTTGCCTTAGTGCTTGTACTCGCCCCAGAATCAGGATTCGACTGGACGGGAACGCAGCTCGCACATCAGCCACGACCTCGGCTGGACTGCAAGAGCGCGGCATGCGAATTAGACCACGTGGGTGGTCCGATAGAAATCGTGGCAAGGCTCGGTACGACAAGCGATCCAACGCAGAAGGATCAGGAAGCACGGCGATTCGAGTGTGGCATCGTCCTTGTAGGTTGATTTCGCACTTGTTTGCCAGGTAGTCGAGCAATTCGATCATACCTGCGTTGGCGACACGGTCATCGAGTTCAATGCCACCGCTCCGCACCACAACCTGTCCTCGGAGTAGCGATTCCCGAATCTGCTCGACGTTGTAGCCGTGGTCAGGATCGCTGGTTGCGACGCGCTTGCGAGCACTTGCATATGACCCCAAGAGTCCGAATGCGTCATCGTCCAGCGAGATCACATGGCCGTCGCGGAAGTATTCCAGAGTGGAAGGTGAAGTGAGCTGCATTCGGCTTCGCCAATTCTGCTATTCGGTAAATTTTTACCGCGCGTTGCCGGACAAATTGTCCAGCTTCGAGCGGCGTTTCGTTGTTGTCTGAATTGCCTTGATGGCTTGTTGCTTCAACTCACGCTTACGCTCCGTCCAGGCCGTCATGAACTTGGTGGCATCATCGAGTAGTTCGACCACGTCTCGCCCCCGCACCTGGACCCGGTCGAGAGACTCGATGTTGGTTCGGACCGCTGGCAGGTTCCGGTTGAAAAAACCCAGAAGTTCTTCTCCGAGTTCGGTCGGAGTCCGGGGCTTATTTGACTTGATGATTCCAAAGCTGCGGAGTACATCAGGGATGTTTTCAGCAGTTCGTAGAGCCTCGAAGACCTCCTGCTGACGTTTCTTCGGTAGCCGAAGAATCTTTTCAGCCTGATCCTTGTTGAGCTGCCTGGTTGATATCAGGTCCTGGATGTCACGGGGGAGTTGAAGCAACCGTTCGAGGCGATCGAGCGAGCGACCTGATTTGCCACAGTTCAGGTGAGCGGCCAACTGATCTCGAACATCGCCGGTTCCTTCGTCTCCGACTCGTCCTGATCGTTTGAGTTCCCGGTAGCACCGGGCAAGGGCCAGGTCATCGAGCTGCTGCCTCTTGATGTTGTCATTGATGAGTTCAGCGACAGTTTCCGCGCTGTGTGGATCGCTGAGGTCATGCCTGACGATGGCATTCAGCTCTTTCCAGCCCAACCGCTTCGCAGCCGCGACCCGGCGGTGCCCACGGATGATTATCCCGTCAGGTGTGATGTGGATTGGTTCCTGCTGGCCACGATGTTGGAGGTCTGCGGCAAGTTCATCAAGTTGAACATCGCTTGGAGCCGTGAAGAACTCGTGCTGACGTGGATGTTGCTGAAGCCGATCCAATTCAACCGATTTGACTTTCCGTTCGTTGCTCATGGTACGCCTCCCGGCACAGCGATGGCCGAAGCATCGCCAAGTTGACATTGGTATTAGATGTTTTACAATACAAATCTGAACTGGGGTTAGTCAACATTGGAGTCTGGAAATGGCAGACGTAACGTCGCGAGAGATCATGGATGCAACCGGTATTGCGGACGTCACAACGCTCATACGATGGCATGGAAAGGAAGGGCTGATCCCGCCCCCAGACGTCCGAACCCATCCGAACGGACGAGGAAAAATGGCATACTGGCCGGAGTGGGTGCTTGAGCGCTGCCTGCGAATCAAGCAGCTACGCAAAGAGGGCAAAAGCCTTGCAGAAATTCGCCAGTTGCTCGGGAATAACTGGCAGCAGGCAGCACGAGAACATCAGCGCCGCTACGTGTTCTCTCAGGTCAGCCACCGCATGGACGTTCGAGCCGCCCATTCCAACCTGCAACAGGCTGTTGAACAGATTCTGGCATCGTGGATCAAAGAACGTCGCGCTGCACTCACAAGGAGTTCCGTCCAAACAGTCACCATTGAGGCGATGCAGCGAGCGATTGAATTGATGGAACAGGGGATCAATCCCGTTCTCATCGTGACTGTTGACACCGTTTTTGTCACAGCTGACTTTGCTGTTAGCCTCCAACTCGCCTCTTTCGACTCCATAGAAACCGCCTTTATGGTGATCCCGATCTGGCGCGAACTGTCAGCGTACTCAGCGAGCATCGCCAAGTTACCCGAGCGTCCAGCGGTGCAGGCAATTCCCCGAGTGAAGGCAGCAGTTGGCGCGGGTACACAAGAACGATTGGTATGCGTCATGTCCTCGTGGGACTTTGAGATGGAAGCTCCCAAAGTGCGGCGCAATAGCAAGAAAGATTAGGATCGACTATGGGACAGGCCCGCGACACACCAGTGCAACCGACGGGACGCCAATGGCCTTCGCCGTTCACGCCGCCCCCCGCACCGCCCGTATTGCCGCCACCACAGATCGTGACACAAGACGAGTTGCAGCGACTTCAGGCTCTGCTCCACCAGCGTCGCGAGGCCGAGCGACTCCGAAAGTCGATCCTTGAAAGACTCACGGCTGGGGCAGCAATCGAGTCTGGAAATCTGACAGCACGTATTCGCCAAAGCAGTTGCCGTAGGATCACACGCTCTGCGTTAGAGCAGTTCTGGGGTACGGAATATGTTGAGAACCTTCGGCAGCAGATCCCCGAGTCCTCGCAGGTTCATCTGGAGATCGAGAATCAGTCCTGCATAGCCGATCTGTAACGGTGGGCTCGATGGCCCCTGAACTGCCAGGGTCTGCGGAAGGGAGGCGTTGGAGTCTGAGAGGTGAAACTCTGGTGGGGAATACGTGTCGGTGAGAAACAGGCTGGATGAAGTACCTCATACCAACACGCCCCCTGTCGAAATACGACAAGCCCGTAACGCGATAAATGACGGTCTGAACCACCAAGGGAAAGCGATTTCGAGGGCTTCGAGGCTTTGAGTTCGTGGCTGGAAGGGCTCTTCGCTCTGTCCGTCTAGCGACCGCCAACAAGCGTCCATAGCCATAAGTAACGCCGGACGCATAGCTTGCGGCGCAGTGGCTGCGTTGAATGACGCACTCAGCTTGAGGTCGTCTACCCCCCAAATCGGCTTCTAATGAGCGCCGCGACTTCATAACCCGCTGGCAAACACCGCTACGTTCCTCGCGAGCCATGAATCACCCTGCATCAACTCAGCCTGCTTGCGCCTTCATTCCGAACGCCAATTCGCCCTGAGGATTCCCGATCCGTGCGAGCACGGTTCACGCGTAATGACTTCCGGGGCCTGTTCCGTGCTGACGCGAGTCGCTTGCCCGACCGCAGGGTCAGTCGCAGTCGAAAGCATGTCGCGAACGCGCAGGGTTGTCGGCAGTTTCAGTTCCGTCTAAAGCGCACCCGGCAGGGGCGACGCATGGCATCTTTCATATGTCGGAAGCTGCCATGGGTGTAGTAACAAACGATTGCGCGATTGGGGAGTTTGGGTTACTCTGGTTGCTTCTTTCCCTTTTTGACAAGGAGGCCACGGGATGAAGTTTGAAGATCTGAGCCCCACCGAACGGCTGATCGCGGAGCAGGCCGTCTTACACTTTCGTGAGCTGAACCAGGCGTGCAGCCAAGCCGCCGATGGCACCGTGCTCGGCGTCGCCGAAGAGCTCGCCATGCGCCAGGGACGCGAGTTGATCCGACTCAACCTGGAGAGGTCGCTCGAGCAGGAAGCGATTCAGACTCAAAAAAAGGGGCGCCGAGCCGGACCTGCTCGTGCGGAATAAGCAAAGCCCATCACGGACGCAAGTCGCGGATCGTGATGACGACGGCCGGAGAAGTGCTGTTCTCCCGCGTCTATCTGCGCTGTGTCACCTGTCAGCAGGGAGGGTATCCGGCCGATGAACGCTTGGGGATTTGCGGACGATATAGCGTGAACGTGCAGCGGCTCGCCGCGTTGGCCGCTTCCAGTTGGTCGTACGATCTCTCTTCCGAGCGCCTGGCCGAGTTCTGTGGTTTGGCTCTGAGCGACAACACCATTCGCCAGATCGCGCAACAACAGGGCGCGGCCATGAACACGTGGCTGAACACCGCCCCCGAGGCCTGTCGGGAGTTTCGCGAAGCGGACGGGGAAATCGAGTTCACGACCGATGGCACCAGCGTCAATACCGTCGGGGGGTGGCGGGAAGTCAAGCTGGGAATGTTCTCGAAACGCGAGGTGGGGGAAGCGGCTCCGATCGAATCCTGGGCGAGTCGAGACCTGCCTGCTCCCACGACCCGTGTTGCGTTCGCGGCCATCGAAGGGAGTGCTCGCTTTGGCAAACGCTGGACACCGTGGAGACGTCGCTTGGGCATCCTGGATTCGTCCCATGTGACGGTCCTGGCTGACGGTGCCAAATGGATCTGGGAAGAACAGCTGAACCATCTGCGCGGTGCCGAAGGGGTGCTGGATATCTTCCATGCGGTGGAGCATCTCGCGTCCACCGCCCGCACTTTGTACGGCGAGGGGACGGAACGAACCGCAGAGTGGCTTGAGCAAGGGCGTCAGGCCCTGCTCAACGATGGCTGGCAGGGGATCACGCAACTCATTTCCCAGACGCGCCGGGAGGTTCGTTCCGTTACCAAGCGTGCGAGTCTGGATGGTCTGCGGAATTATTTGAGCCATCACGTGGCGCACCTGCATTACCGCGATCGGCTCCGCCGGGGTCTGTCGATCGGCAGCGGTTCGATCGAAGGGGCGTGCAAGCACCTCGTCGGTCGCCGGTTGAAGCAGAGTGGCGGCCGCTGGCGGGTGCGGCGTCTGAATCGAATGGCCGGCCTCTGTTCGGTGATGTACAGCCACCTCTGGAAAACCTACTGGGATACCGCCGCTGCCTGAAAACCGAAATCCGTTGCTACACCCGCTGCCATAAGCGACAACCACAGATTGAGAAATGCCGCCTTCGGAGGTATGATCGGGGATTGGGACGAGTAGGTCCCTGCTGCCACGAGGTGGCAAACAAAAGACATTTTTCGGAGATAAAAACAATGTGCCGGGAGCGTTATGGCTCCTGAATGACAATTTGATACGACGCGTGTGCGTCGGTCTGCTTCCTCTCAAATACCGCCAACGAGCCGCAAGGCTCACCAGTCAGAGGCAGAACCCGAAGCCACGCCCCCGTCCGGGGGCGTCGGCCGGTGTTCTGTTCTGGCTTGGCCCTTGGCGGGGCTGGAGAGGAGCGGGCTCGGTTCGGCGCTCCTTTTTTTGCGCTGCCGATCCCGCCGTTTGCCCGAGCACTCGCATGACACATTTGCGAGGTGCTCAACCATGCCTGGATTTCAAGAACTCATCATCAAGCTATCGCCAATAATCATTGGTGTTGGCATCGTCCTCGCCGGAGTCACCCGGTTGAGAAAGAAACTGTCCACCGAGGCCCAGCCGACGCTTGGAACATATATCAATGAGCTCGGCGGCTACGTGATTGCTGCAATCATCGCGCTGATCCTCGGCATCTACTTGCTGTTCTTCGATCAAGGCTCCCAAAAGACCGACTCTGGTTTGCGCCTGCAAGAGTTGCGTCTGCCAGTGTATTGCCAGCACACGGTCGACTTTGACTGCAACGAGTCTCAAGTTAGATCGGCGTCAGCAACGGAGCCCTTCGGTTCAACAAATCTTGACGAGGGCGAAGCAGATGTCTGATGAACGTCGGTCAAAGCCAGCGTACTGGAAGCGGAGGTATCTGGTCGCTATTGGATTCTTCCTGGGTTGTGTGATCTGGCAGATCTGTTCTCTGGGATCGCAGACTCTGTCCGCCGTCCCAGCCTTGCCGACGTGTGTCGCGATCTTCGTTCTCGTAGTGCTCGTCGTCATGTTGGCAAAAGACCCGAAAATACGGCTGTTCGATCAAGCGGGTAACTTGGACAAGGAAACGTCGACAAAGTTGAAGGACGGTGGAGCAAAGTTGTTTGCACCGCTCAGGCAGTTCTCCTCCTGCACTGTTCAGAACGTAAGCCTTTTGGTTCAGCGGATTGCTACATGGATTGAAAATCGCGATGTGTCAGTTCCTTACAGCTTCTGGCGACGCATCAGTGCAATTCTAGGATTCTGGTTTGGTGCTGCTGCCCTGACGGTCCCTCTGATGTGGTACGCACTTGATGGGACTGCGCCGTTCAGATTGGCATGGGGATGCTTTGCGGTGGCCTGCATTTCATGCGCCGACCTAATAGCCGGAGGCTCAGGCTGGCGCCCCGATACCAATCGGGGCTTGGGGGGATTGCTTCAATTCAAGCAGTTTTGGCCGTCCATCGTTCGACACGCTCGTACATTCACGAGGGGGTTCACTGGGGGAATCGCGACTACCGTTTTGTACGGATATACGATCGCAGCACTGTTTTTTATTGGGCAAGGCTTTCGAGATTCCCCAAATGGGCCTCCTGGTACTTATCCACGAGGAGGCAAATCAGCTGGATATGTCTCGCCGGCAATGTTGGGACAGCGTGAACATGAAGAAGGTGGCGATTCGACGGGAGCGTATTGGAAGACAGCTATTGCCGACCTAATCGCAGATCGTTTCCCTGAACCGGTCCAGGGTGAAACGGTACGGGAATTTCATCTAGCGGTGATCCATGGCTTAGAGCAATCAATTCAGAGAGCAGAGGCTCTGGACGATGAGTCGGTTGACCGACGACTCATCGCATTGACTGAGCAGTTGGTTGAAGTCGATCGAGAGTTGCTTGCCGTATTACGTGAAGTGGAAAACATTACAGTTGAAAGAGGCTTGGCTGGAGAATCGGTAGATGCAAACGAAGCAGTCTTGCAAGGTGCTGAATTGTCGGACTCACTTGCCGGTGGGACGATCTCGACAACACTGCTCGCCGAGACTTGGGGTGTACCGAATGAGCTCGTTCAAAAGATGTTTGCACTCGATCAACGCAGAGCACAACAGTGGGACGAGATTGTGGAGATGCAGTCATGTTTGAAGGCGGCCTATCCTTCTCAACCGTTTGATCTACCCGAATGATCGGGCTGATAGCTAAAGAGAAAGCCAAAGCCGCCGCCCGAGTTGCCCCGGACGGCGGCGGTGAGATTCGAGGGTCCGCAGATGTGAGGTCAGGCTCGACGGTTTCGGTAAGCTCGACCTCGACGCCAGCCGATCTTGAATGCAGCCTTCGAGCCGTTCCGTTTTCCGGCTGAGTAGGCCCAGTAGCCGATGCCAACGGCAACGGCGAGAGTTACGACGGTTTCCATATTCGGTGGTTCCTCTTGTTGGTGTTCAGTCTTTGTATTGACGACTATCCCTGCCACGCATCGCAGGGTCCGCGATACGGACAGCTGGGACACGACATTGGTGATGGTGATGGGAAAAAATGTCCGTCCTGGATGGAATGCCAGACTCGTTGCATGACTGACTTCGTGCGGTCAACGCGTTGCTGAAGGAAGGTGACCGGCAACGTATCAACGGTTGGTTTGGCGGCTTTGGTGATTACGGCGAACTCCAGTCGGATTGGCTTACCTGGTATCAGGTCTTTCGCGAGAGCGGCATACAACATCAACTGCTCTCCCGATCGTTCCGCTTGCTCAGCCGACCAGCGTGTGCGAGCTGTCTTCAAGTCAGTGATCGTGAGGGCTTCATCCGTTTCGGTGATCATGTCGATCCGTCCCAGGATCTCTGGCATACCCGGAATGAGTTGGCCGCGAAGCTCCTCCTCCACGCCAATAATATTGCCTTTCGGCTTCGCAATGTCGCTCTCACGAAATGCAGCGATGATCCGATCAGCAGTCTTGGCGATTGAGTCGAGATCATCCTTCTTGCCGAATCGGATCTCCGCAGTCTCGGCACGCGACTTCCACTCATCCCAGAAAACACTCAACAACGTGTCGTGATCAGGCGGAGAGTTACCGCATATCAACTCATTGAAGTGAAACTCGGCCGCACTGTGAACGGCGCCGCCGAGAGCAAGACTGGCTGCTACGAACGGTTCCTCAAGACCTTCGATATAGCGGAAGTAATACCGAAGCGGGCATTGCTGGTAGGTACTGATCGCCGAGAAACTAACATAGTCCCGCTGGACAACTGGCGCGGCACGTGGTTGTTGAGAAACTGCGATCATCCACGGCCTCCATTCCCTGCTGGCTGGCTTTTCAATTCGTCAATCAACACGCTCGCATCGCCGATGCTCAGGTCAGCGACGGCTTGAACTCCGTGCTGCTGGAGGTACGGAGCGAGGTCAATCCGATTGCGGTTAGCGATCGCGTTGATGGCTCGAACCTGACTCTGTGTCGCGCCGCGACCGTTCGAGGAACGGCTTCCGTTTGAGCGGTGTGAGTAGCCGTTGCCATTCGTCTGGCTATTGCCGTTACGGTGATGCCCATTGGTGGAATGATTCTTATCATCTTGATGCAGTTCGGCATTGAGCGAATCGCGAGCCAGTCCGAACAGTTTGTTGATCTGGCTTCGCAGGCGATCCGGGTCCTCAATGATTCCCGAATCGAGTTCTACTTCCAGATTGACCGAAGCGCCGCGGCTGCCGTAATTGGCCTCGCCAACTTTCTTATTGAGGCCAATGTTGATCTGTACGGGCATGTGGATGCCTCCTCATTGGTAGGTAAGAAAACAGCCCGGCACCATCCGAGAATGAAACCGAGCCGAGAGTGTGTGATGAATGATCTGCGGAGATTACGCGCCGATGTTCTCCAGTTGCTTGAGCGACCGAAGTGTGGTTTCGACGAGCCGGTTCTGCTTCCGCTTGGCTTTGATGGCTGAGATCAATCCGCGAGTGTCAGTCAGCGCCTGGCTCAGCGAATCACGCAGGGCCTCGGCCTTTGCTAGCACACTGGCAGGTTTCTCGGCGCGGTTTCGGGGCGGTGCGGGAAGTTTCGTGTTTCGCATGGGAATCGTGGTCCTTCTTTGTGGAGATGGTTTCTGTGAATCGTAGGGAGACTCGATGCGAGTGAGCTTGGCGTCGGGAGTGATTGCCCCTTCCTTGCCGAGCAGCGCCCAGATGTATGAGCGACGGTCGTCACGACAGGATGCGGGAGCTGCCGCTGTTTGCAGATAGATCTGTCGAAACCCCAGCGACGCCGCCCGACGGAGATAATCACGATTCGTGTTGAATCGCATTTCTTCGCCCGAGCGTTGCGAGTTACTGAGGACGAGTTCGGTGCCGAACTCCTGGTCCGCACTCTTGGCTCGGATCGCAACCGAGCCATTGAGGTCAACGGTTACCGGCGCATTGAACTCCGAAGCTGCTGGGAGCTTTCGAGAGGCTTGAGTCAGGAACTCGGCATCCGTATCGGCGAGGATCATTGTGGATGTGGCGGCATCGACAGCCGGAACATGATCGTCCACGTTGGGAAATCGAGCGTCCTTCTCGATCTTCAGATGCAGCGTCCAACTGTCTGCCTGGATCGAAACCCATTCGTCGGAACGCCCAATCGACACTTCGGCTGCGTTGCTGAAGGCTTTGGAACTGAACGCCTTCGTGGCGGGAACCAGAAGTTCGTCATCCCAAGGGAATGAGAATCCCGAGTACATCAATGCCTGACGTCCGTCCGTGGCGGCAATCTGGCCGTCCGAGCCGCGCAGTCGAACGCAACTCAGCGCGAAACGCGACGATTCGTTGTCGGTCGTTGCGACGGCTTCCGCCATCGCCGGGATAAACTCGCGGTCGATGCCCGTGAGTTCTGTTGGTGCTTCGGGAACTTCGACCGGCTCGGCATGGTTGTACTGAGCGGTTTGGGGGATGCCGCCATCGAGCCATTGAACTGTGATCGTGTCACCATCGCGCTGGATGCCGACTTGATCGTTCCGTTTGCCTTCGCAGGCTTGTAGCGCTTCATAGGGCAACGTGATAACGCTGGGGCGGAAATCGCCTTCGATGCGATGTTCAACCGCGATGTTATCCGAGAAGGACTGAATCAGCAGCCCGACTGGAGTTGCTCGAAACGTGACAATCGGTGCCCGACGCGCTGAGGTGATTCCAAGGGCCTGCCGAATCGTTGAGCGGATGAGATGAATCTGTTTGCGGGTGAGTTCAATCACGGCACCTCCTCTTGTGTTGGGTTGGTGGTGGACGTGACACCGGCGAATCGGTCATCACGTCATGAAAGAGCCGCATTCCGGACCGGAAGAAAATCCAAGTGAGGATGATCTCCCAACCAAACAGAAAGAATGCGACAAAGCAAAGCACGCCGACAAACACGGTGTAGCTCGCATAGAACTCATCGAGTTGTCGGCGTTTGGGATCGTTGCCTGCTGCCATCAGGCAGCCCAACGTCGGCGATCGCGACGCATGGGATACATGGCGTAGTTGCGTTCCAGTTCAAGCTGATCCCAGTCGATAATGTTGGGAGGTAAGTCGTCAGGCTCGGGGTCAAAATTTACTTCGAGGGGGTCAGCAATACTGAATCCGATGCGGCGAACGTCGCACAGTGTGTCACCAGTCGCCACGCAGACGGCGTCATCGATTTCTTGTTGGGTCATCGTTTGCTCCAAGGTGGAAGTAAACGACCGCCCTGCGCCGGACGGTCGTGAAGAAACACAACCGCCCCGCACGATGCGAAGCGAAAGGATCAGGTTGTTGTTACTCGGCCGGCGTCAGCCAGTGGGCGAGTAACCACGCAACTTCGGCGTCGAGCGCCTCGCTGCGGTTTGGAAACGGCCCCAGCACGGGACCATTTACGGGAGACAGGTCGGCGGTCCAGCGACCATCCGATGTTGGCTCAACATGCGAGCCACGGCGGATACTGGCTTCGCCGATCTGCCGGACATCGATCGCTTCCGAATAAACGCAGCGACAGTTTCCGGTAGGTTCGATGAGCAGTTGCAAGTTGACCTCCTTCAACGCGGTCGACGCTGAATGTTCCGGCGGGGACGATCGACCAGCAGGCCATCCAGTGACGACTGCACCCCAGCAAGCTGAGTGGCGATCTGCTGCCGGAAGGCACCGTTATCGCGAAGTTGCTGCGGTGCCACACCGCCCAATACTTGCTGAGCTCGACCGACCAGCTCGTCAAGCTGATCGTTGGACCGGACATTCAGCGCCTGGAATCGCTCGAAGAACTCGGTGAGATTGGTGACCGCCGTATCACGGAAGACCTTCGGTTTTCCATCTACCTCACCATTCAATCGCTCGGTAATGTGATCAACCAACCGGGCCAGCTCATCGAGGAATGCCTGCTCGGCGAGGCGTACCGCTTCGTCAAATCGTGACTGCACCCGGCGACATTCCTGCTCGTAAAGTTCCGGGCTGAGCTGCCGCAGATAGTTTGGCGGCTCGACACTCGGATAATCGTGCTCAATCGCAAACATCCCGGTCAACGTGGTCGGGTAGTCACTTACGTTGAACAAATCACCAAGCCGTTCCCGCGCGAGTGATCGCAGCTCGTCATAGTGGCGGTCGAGTTCCGCAACTGCGTCGTCCAGTTCTTCCCGAAACTCGGCTATCTGCTGATCAAAGTCGGTGATCGAGTCCTGCCGAATCAATCGAATGCCTGGCTCCGGGAACGGCAGCGACACGCCTTTCCAGTATGCGACTGCTCGCCCCCGAATGGCCGTGACGGCCTTGTATGCGGGGTGTGACGTATCGAGCAACTTTTTCCCTGCGGAAAGGAACTTCCCTTCCGCGCCGAACGAGTCTGCCGCCTGGTTCTTCTGTGCCGACGTCAACGACTTGCGCACGCCCAGCCAGTTGAAACTGAGTCGGGCTGCTGCCATCGTCGTCCGCAGTCGATCGCTGGAAGAGACGGTTCGCTGGGTCTGCGGTTCATCGAGTAATGTGGTCATGGTAGGATCTCCAGAATGAAAACAAGCCGGGCGGGACCACGCTGGTCGCATCCCGGTAGATCAAGATTCATCTTTGTGATGAGGATTAGTTATTGGATGGATCACGGCTTACGCGACGACGTTGCCTTGACGTTTTACCGGACTGGTAGATGCCTGGCTGATTAGCGGAAAGGCAGCGACCGCTGGCCCACTTTCGTTGGCGATCCACGCTTTCGTTGGCCGTCAGCGCGATGGGGACCACGTTCTGAGCGGCCTGAATCAATGGAACATCAAGCAGTGCCGACAGTCGGCAACAGGCTTTGATCTCCGCGCCGGTCCAGTCGGTGTCATTGGGCATCCGCTGATCACGGTCGATCTCGAACAACGTCAGGTAGATGTTCCAGATAGCGTCCTTCTCCTCACGACCGGGAAGATCGAGGAAGAAGATGCCATCGAAGCGCTCGCTGCGCCCGAACTCCGGTGGGAGCCGGGAAACATCATTCGCGGTGCAGACGACAAAGACGTCGGACGAGTGATCGTTGAGCCAACTCAGGAACGTCCCGAACATCCGCGAGGACACGCCCGAGTCACCGTTGCCGTTCACACCTGCGAACGCTTTCTCGACTTCGTCGATCATCAGCACGCATGGCGCCATCGCATCGACAACGTGCAACGCCTGCCGAGTCCGTTCCTCCGACTGCCCGACGAGCGAACCCATCAGGCTGCCAACGTCCAGAATCAACACGGGCCTGCCGACTTCTTTTCCCAGTGCTTTACAGAACTGCGATTTGCCACATCCGGGTGGTGACAGCAACAGTACGCCTCGCGGCCGTCGTCGCTCATCTCCCCGGCTTGGTTGCAAAAGTGCCCGTTTGCAGAAGGACTTCAATGCCGACAAACCACCGAGGCTGCTGAAGTCTTCCTGACCTCGATGCAGTTCGAGCGAACCGGACTTCTTCAACGTCTGAGTTTTCAATTCCCAGACTGCTTCGGGCGTCACGCGACCATGCCGAACCAGTGACAGGCTGAAAGCGTTTTCCGCTTCCATCCGAGTCAAACCGGCAGCGGCATCCAGGACCGTTTCCAGCTCTGGGCCGTCTGGCAGTTCAGAGTCTTCGGTCGCGATCCCGCGTGCGATGTCACCTAGCTGTTCACGATCGGGGAGTTCATGCTCGATGATCACGAACAACTTTTCGAGTTCGATCGGCAACTGCACGATGGGTGCGAGCACCACGAGAATCGTCCGGTTCTGCTTACCAGCGATTATCTGCTGGGCGATCGCCTGGACGATCTCCGCAGATTGCAAAAAGCGGTGAAAGTTCTGAAGCACCAGAATCGCAGTCCCATCCGGCGTGACCAGTGAGTTGACGGCGCGAATCGCTGCCAACGGATCGTTGCCTGTTCCTTCGATCTCAGCACCGGGGACTTTCAGTCCTTGTTCAATGTCCCAGGTGGCGAGCCGCCAGTCTTCCTGATGACATAATTGCGCGATGGCCACCAGTGCATCCTGATGCTCATGGCTTTCAATCCAGATGCCCGAGAAACACGCGCGCACGTACTCCCCGAACCGTTCAGTCAATGACATACACGGACTCCTGTTGAGTGTTGAATAAAAAGATGGAGGGACCGCTATTCGGGAGCGGACTCGATAAGCTCTGCTTCAAGCTGCTCAACCTGTCGTTCAAGTCGAGCGATCTTGGTTTGCAGCTTCTCCATCGCGTGAAAGGCTCGCTTCAGTCGCGACATCCAGCGTTTGAGGGATTCGCGTTCTTTGGTGAGTTGATCCAGTTTCTTTTGAAGCCTTCGCTGGCGACGGCGGGATTCCGCGTTAGAACTTTGCGGGCGCAGGACACGACGGCGGACGTTGGTCACGGTCAGCCTTCTTCCTGCACCGACTGCTGACGCGAGGCCGATTGATGAAAATCGGCTTTGAGGACTTCGTCCGTCTGCTGCCCCAGCGCCTTCTCGATGAACTGACTGGCATGTCGACACTCCGCACCGACGAAGCCCTTGGTTTCCACTTTGGTCTGACCATTGGGCAGGACTGTGATTTCGATGGTCTTGCTCATGCAGCACCTCCGACGCTTACGGTCAGTTTGATGGAGCCATCTTCCAGAGGTTGCTCGATGACCGAGTGCCCCTTCTTACGGGCTTCGATCTTGGCTTTCTCGACCGCGTATCCCTGAAGGAACCGGTCGAGCTGTTTCTGCTCGCCCCAGCGACCGTTGTAGTTGTCGTAGGCGAGCTTGCCGGTGTTGACGTCGGCCACGACCGGATACCGCCACGCAGGCAACTGCACAGCCCAGCCGGTCGCCGAACTGCTGAACAGCTTCACCTGACCGAAGACGGGCTCCGGCAGCTTGAGTCGATCACACGCCGACCGAATGGCGACGGGATCACGAACTTCTGTTTGAATCGAAACGATGTGCGACAAGGCTAGTTCCTCCGAGTTACAGAAAACGAACACAGGACCGACCACCGGCCCCGAAACGAGAAAAGCCCCGCGCAAACCGGATTGATCCAGTTCACACGGGGCGCGATCGCCTGAGAAGCGAGTTCCCAGAGCTATGCCAGGGGCATCAAGGTACTTGCCGCGTTTTCGGTCCCAGTTCAGCAATCACAGCTTTCCCAGCCCGCAAAGTCGTGGAACGAATCGTCATGGAATCCGAGGGCCTGATTGAGAAATGGTGGAACTATTGGTAAGGTTTGGTTTTGGTCGACAGACCGCATTCCGCCTGTTGGGAGGGAGCGTCATGTTGAAAGACGAAGGCTTCGTTCGTGTGAAAGAAGCTGCCGAAATCCTTGGAGTGTGCCCGAATACGGTTCGCGCCTGGGGTGCGGAAGGAAAGCTGACGGAGTATCGGCATCCGCTCAACAACTACCGGCTTTTCAAGCGGAAGGAGTTAGAGCAGATACTGCGAAAGCTGGAACGCTCCGCAGGGAAATCGGCGTAGCACCGGGATCATCCACCTCGAAACACCGTTTGGTAGACAAGGACTCGACATCCGTGGGAAAGAAGAAGGCCAAGAAGGTCGTTAGCGATTCCGACGTCGACACGATGGACGACGAAATGTCGGAAGACGATGCCGCGTCGATCGAGGACGGCAAGATCGTCGACTACATCACGGGGAAACCGGTCAAGGAATCGGCTAAGGAGAAGGTCCGTCAGCGGATCGCGCGTGCCATCTTTCATGAATATGGATTCTCCCCCGATGACATGGAGCCCAATTTCAAGGTCAAGGTCGGGAGTAAACGCAAAGGCGTCGACATCGCCATCTTCAAAACTGGCAGCGACCATGAAGTTGAAAACCTGCATCGTGTCGTAATCTGTAAGCCCGAACCCAAACTTGGCAAAAAAGGGACATTTACCCTTCGTGATCACAAACAAGCCACTAAAGACCTTGACGAGCTCAAGGATCTGATGGAGGCGATTGAATCCTGCCAGTGGGGCCTTTGGACCAACGGCTTAGAATTGTTTTTCCTTAGAAAGGATGAAGGACGATTCGAGGCCAGTTTTGAACCTGCTGGTGACTGGCCACTTGCGGATGACTCACAAGGCACGAAGGAAGTTCATTCGCATGCGAAATTGCGTAAAGCTGACCCCGAACTTCTGAGGATTACGTTTCGTCGCTGTCATAACTTTCTTCACGGCAACGAGGGCATGCAGAAAGACGCGGCTTTTTGGCAATTCCTCTACCTGATCTTTGCCAAGATGTACGACGAGCGTCAGACGAACGGTGATCGACGCTTCTGGGTGGCACCAAACGAACGCTTTGAAAAAGAGGGACAGCAGGCAATCAGAAAGCGGATCATTCCTCTGTTTCATGCGACGCGGGACGAGTATGCCGGTGAGAAGTATGGCCGGATCTTTCAGGGTAACGAGGAAATAGATCTTTCGGATCGGGCGCTGGCTTTCATGGCGTCTGAACTCGCGAAGTATGACTTCAGTCGGACGGACACTGACGCCAAGGGAGCCGCTTACCAAGAGATTGTTCGTAGCAACTTACGTGGGGATCTCGGTCAGTTCTTCACGCCACGAAACGCAATCAAGCTCATGGTTGAGATGCTCGCTCCGAACGAAGACGAACGCATCATTGACCCTTCGTGCGGCACCGGCGGATTCTTGATCGCAACCTTGGCATATCTGAACAAGAAGTTCCACGATGAGAGTGGAGTCGATCAGTCCAAAGAATCGACCGAGGAGTTCGTTTCCCACCAAAAGCGGCTGAAGAAGTTCGTCAAATCGAACCTGTTCGCGGCTGATTTTGATCGCGCTTTGGTTCGTGCATCGCAAATGAATGTCGTGATGGCATGTAACCAAATGGCCAATATCTTCCACATGAACTCACTGGAGTTTCCAGATGGCCATCTGGATGGCGTTGGTTACATGAATAAGCGTGGGAAGCTCGGAACGATGGATGTTGTGATGACAAATCCACCGTTTGGAGCCGATATTCCGGTCACGGACCCCAACATTCTCCGGCACTATCAACTGGCGCATGAGTGGGAGCGAACCGAAGCTGGTACTTATCGCGACACTGGGAAGATTCAGAGCTCCGTTGCCCCGCAGATTCTGTTTATCGAGCGATGCCTCGAATGGCTGCGTCCCGGTGGACGAATGGGGATCGTGCTCCCGGATGGCATCCTGAGCAACGCAGGTGATGAGCCCATTCGCGCATGGATACTTCGGCACGCATATGTTTTGGCGTCGGTCAGCCTTCCTATCGAAACTTTCGTTGTCGATGCCAACGTCAATATTCTTACCAGCCTGCTATTCCTGAAGAAGAAGACAGCAGAAGAGATTGCGAGAGATGATCTCAACCCTGACTCGGATTACGACGTCTTCATGGCGATTGCAGAAGCTGTTGGATACGACCGCAAAGGGAACACACTCTATCGTCGCACTCCTGAAGGAGACGAAGTTGTTCGCGAACTCGTGTGGGAAGAACGCGTGAGGCACAACGGTGAGTGGGTTACTCGAACGTTACGCCGTCCAGAAAAAGAGGTCGACGATGATCTTCCATTGATCGCCGAGGCTTACCGACAGTTTCAGAAACAGTCCAAGACTTGGAAGGGAAAGTAAGATGCTTCTTGGGACTGTAAAACTGCGGAGATCACTGCGGCGAGAAAGACGTCTCAATGCAAATTCGTTTCTGAGCGAGGATCAGGAACTCCTCGATGCCCTGGAGATGTGGCCAGGCGAAAAAAGATCAGTTGGAGATATCGCGAAGACTTTCCGAGGACCGATTTTCAAACGCAACTACGTCAATAATCCTGACTACGGTTTTCCCTACGTATCAGCCGCCGACATGGACAGATCCGATTATTTCGGAAGTCGATTGATCAGCCGAAGTCAAGGTGACGTTCTCGATCAACTTCGGCTTTCAGCAGAGATGATTATTGTCACTTGCTCAGGGATGAACTTGGGCTGGTCAATGCTTTGTCGGAAGGATCTAGACGGAGTAATTGGTTCTCACGATCTAATCCGAGTTATTGCCGACAATTCCGAATACCGAGGTTATCTGGGCGCCTTTCTCGCGTCGCGATTGGGGTGGTATTCAGTTCGTCAGTCCATCAGTGGAGGTAGCGTCAAGCATATAGAACCGCCTGACGTCGATCGCCTTCAGATACCGTGGCCTGCAACCTCAGTTCGACAAGAAATTAGCAAGGCGTATCTGCAAGCTGCCGAGCTTCGTGCTCAGTCAACTTCTTTGATCCATCAGGCAACAAATGCCGTGTTCGCAAGCGTAGGTCTTCGCGACTTGGATGAAGGGAATTGGTTTGGACAAGGACGGGAACTGGGATTTGTGGGGAATGTGAGACAGAGGACCTTGCGCGCTTGGAATCTTTCGGAGAAGGCACGAAGTGTAGCGGCTAACATAAATTCGTGTGGAGCTTCACCACTTCTTAGCCTCGTTAGTCGCGGAACCCTTCGGAAAGGACCAGGGTTCAAGCGGATTCCAGTTGACGAAGGATTTGGCGTCCACCTGATTGGCCAGCGTCAACTATTCCGGTTCCGGCCACGACCTAAACACATCGCGAAAAGAGGGGTTCCTGATTCTGCATTCTGTTCTCCAGGGACTACCTTGATCGCTGCTCGCGGAACATTTGGTGAGGCGGAGACGTTTGGACGTGCACAGTACGTAAGTGATCTAACGTCAGATTGGCTGTTTTCAAATGATATTCTCCGAGTTGTCCCGAAAGATGAGAGCCTCTGTGGGTGGCTCTATGCTTTCATGCGATCACGTTCAGCATTTAGGTTGATCCGCTCAGTTGCAACAGGATCAAAGCAACAAGATTTGCATCCTGAAGGGTTGGCAGAAATTCCTGTTCCCAAAGGCTCGAAATCCGACATGGAGCAAGTAAACGACCTCATTACTCAAGCATTCGCACTACGGGACGCTGCATACAGGAAGGAAACGGATGCTCTCGAAAGTGTCGTAGCGTTGGTCAAGGAGAACGCCTGATGGCCATGGTGATTGCAATCGGACAACCGGTCAACGACTCCGAGCGACAGGCGATTGTTCACTTGCGCGATCATCTCCCTGACACCTACACGATTCTGCATAACTTCGAGATCCGACGCGGTAACGAGATCTTTGAGATCGACCTCGCGATCATCGCGCCGCACGCGGTTTATCTGGTCGACGTCAAAGGGACGAATGGCAATATCGACGTCTATGGGAGCAAATGGTATCCCGAAGGACGCCAGCCGTTCAGTTCCCCTTTACCGAAGTTGCGAGGACACGCCAAAGCTCTGAGCGGCTTGATCGGCGATAGCAATCATGCCGATCCGAATCTACGGAAGGTTTACTGCGATGCGGCAGTCATCCTGACGGCCCCCACCGCTCACTTGTCTGATTCCACAGGCAAGGACGCGCCCAACACCACGACCCTCGCCAAAAGTGCTCGCTTTTTTCAGGACAACAAACGGATTCCCGACCGCTTCCTGAACAACATCAAGAAATACACCGGCAACACGATCAAAGCCATTCAGGGAAGCGCCAAACCGATTCAGGGGCCAGCCCGGTATGGCAGCTGGGTTGTCAGTGAGAAGCTGGGAGGGACGGACCACTTCTCTGAGTTCCGCGCATACAACACGTATGTCGGCAAGAGTGGTGGCCGCGTTGTTCTGCGTGTTTATTCCGTCGACCCGTACGCCACCGAGGAGGAAAAGGCGGCGGAACTTCGGCGTATCTCCAACGCCTACAAGGCACTTAGCTCCTTACCGACGCATCCTGCAATCCAGGCGGCTCGGGACTTCTTTCCCAACGAGGATGAAGATCGCTACGTGCTAGTAGTGGAGGACATGAGCGGCCAAGCTCTGCGGTTGCATATCGAACGCCCGGATATGGCTTTGACGTTCGATCAGAAAGTTCGTGTGGCCAAGGATCTGTTGAGCGGGCTTACTCATGCACACGCCCACAATGTGATCCATAGGAATATCTGTCCGAGCACAATTCTGTTTGGAATTGACGGACAGGCGAGACTGATCAACTTCGACCACGCCCGAGGCGGAACCGAACGGACATCAACGATTGCGTCTGAGATCGTCGATGATCTGGAGAGCGACTATCAACCGCTGGAGTGTCGTACCGAAGCGGGCGGCCATCCCAGTCAGGCATCAACGGCTTCCGACGTCTTCTCTCTTGGCATCGTGCTCTACGAGTTGTTCACGGGTGAGCGACCGTTCGGAAATGCCAGCGAGATGATGGATCAGAGCTGTGTCTTCTCCGTTGTCGCTTCAAAACATCAGCCCGACTTGCCTGATGGATTCGATGAGTGGTTGCAAGCCATGTGCGCTTTCAACAAAGACAAGCGTCCCAGTGCAAAGGAAGCCCTCGGCGAACTTGAAAAGATTCTTGCGCCACCGAGCGACTCTGGCGACGGCGAACCACCGTCAACGGAGGAACCTGAAACCGGTGGAGAAGACTCGGACGATTCCATTGTCAATTTCAAAGACCTTCCCGCCGGCTACGACCTCACAAAGCAATACAAGGTTTTGGAGAAGCTGGGTTCAGGCGGCTTTGGCGTCGTTTACAAAGTATTTGACTCGCTTCGTGAACGCCCGATTGTCGTCAAGATCATCCTGCCTGGTCGTTATTCTTCGATTGAGAAGGTCAAGCAGGAGACCATGCTGCTCGACCAACTTCCCCAGCACCGTTATGTGGTGAAGGTCATCACTCCCGGATTCCTTGCCGGTGACCTGCCGTTCATCGCGTTTGACTTCGTTGAAGGCTACGACGTTGGTGGGCTGATTGAAAACCATGCGCTGCAACGGGGCGACGCATGGGAAATGGGCAAACAGGTCGTGGAGGGTCTGGCACACCTTCACAAGCACAACGTCTACCATTGCGACATCAAACCTCGAAACCTGCTGTGGACGTCGGAAGGTGTCAAGATTATCGACTTCAATGTGTCGGTCGATGTCAGCGAAGAAACCGAGCAGCATGGTGGAACACGCAAGTACCTTCCACCGGACTACGAACTGGGCGTCGAGCCGACTCGGACTGACCTTCAGGATCGTGATTTATATGCGTTTGGTGTGACGCTGTATCAAGCGATCACGGGCAAGTATCCCTGGAATGCGTCCACGCCCCCGCGCGGAACGATGGCTCAAGACCCTCGCTCGTACGCTCAGTCGACTTGTGGTGATTTGCCACAACCAGTCGTTGAGTTTCTCTGGAAAGTGATTCACCCCGAGAGGCACGAACGCTTTCAGTCGGCGGATGACATACTCAAGGCGATGCAGGCCATTAGTTCGTTGCGAATGACCGCGCCAGAGGAAACAGAAGGAACCATCACGTGGAAGGTGCCGTCCACACTCGATTCTGCTGCGAAGCCAAACACGAATCCCTTCGTGGACGTGCTTCTCACGCTTTACAGCCAGGGACGCAACAACAAAGGCACTCGTGGGCTGACACTGGATGGCGAGATATACGTTGAGACAGCCCTTGACCGGGAACTCATCCCCGCTTCGCTCGACGGTGAGTTTCGGTTGGTGATTATCACGGGAAATGCTGGTGACGGCAAAACGGCATTCCTGCAAAAGCTGGAACAGCAAGCGAAGTCGGACGGTGCGACGGTGACTCCTGCGCCGCGTGGCAATGGAGCCACATTTGAGTTGAAGGGACGGAAGTTTCGCAGCAATTACGATGGCAGCCAGGACGAAGGCGACGTTACCAATGAGGCGGTTCTCACTGAATTTCTGGAGCCGTTTCAAGGAGATGATGCCAGCGCATGGCCCACGGATGAGACTCGACTTATCGCGATCAACGAAGGGCGGCTTGTCGATTTCCTCGAAAGCCATGCTGAGGATTATCCGCACTTGTTGACTCTGGTTCGTCAAGGACTCGAAAGCGGTGTCCCTGACGATGGAATTGCCATGGTCAACCTCAACTTGCGAAGTATTGTTGCCAATAGCTCAGATGGGCAGCCGTCGATACTGGAACGCTTGCTGAAACGGATGACGCACAAGAAGTTCTGGAAACGCTGTGATAGCTGCGACCTCCGCGAGCGATGCTACGTCCTCCACAATGTGAAGACGTTCCAGGATGACACAGCCGGACCATTGGTCACTGAACGGCTGAAGACGCTCTACACGCTGAGTGACTTGCGTGGCCGACAGCATGTGACGCTTCGCGATCTCGGTTCGTCGCTGTCTTTCATGATCGCAGGGACACGGAATTGCGAGGAGATTCACGAGCTGTACGCCAGCGGAAATCCACGAGAGATTGCCAACTCGTTCTACTTCAACAGCTGGATGGGCGGTGAATCGGGCTCGGCCGATCGCCTACTTTCGCTGTTGGCAGAGATTGATGTCGGCAAGGCCACAGATCCTCGTCTCGATCGTGCTTTGGACTTTCAATCTCCAGACCAGTTGAAAGGACTTTTGGGCTTCGACCAGCGCGGACAATACGACACGGAAATATTCTCGCGTTTGTACAACGACCTGCCTTGGAATCACTCGGGTCAAGCCAGTAGCGACCGATTCTTCGCACATCAGTCGTATGTGTCGATGGCAAAGCGGCGGCATTACTTTGAAAGGATTGATGATTCATGGCGAAGGATGCTGCCTTATCATTCAGCCGGTCAAATGCTGCAAGTCGTTCGCGGTGAAGTTCCACCAGAGGATGTTCTCCAATCGTTGATCCGAGCAATCAATTTGGGCGAGGGATTGACGAATCCCGAACGGATGAAGGGGAAGCTGGTCTTGCAGGTTCGAGACGTACCAAACGGGGCGATGCGAAGTTACCGATTGTTCCCAGCGGAGCGATTTCAGTTGCAGGTTGATGACTCGGCCAGCCGAGCTCGATTCGTAGAACACATGCCGACCAGTCTGATTTTGAGTTTTCATAGCGAAGCGGGTCTGGTCGCCAGTCTCGATGTGAACCTCGATGTGTTCGAGATGCTCTACCGATTGAATCATGGCTATCGCCCGACTGTGGAGGAGTTGCAGGGTTATTATCTCAGTCTGGCAATCTTCAAAAACCTGCTTAGTTCAGCTCCGTATCAAGAGGTGTTGCTCACAACTACTGGCCATGACTTCTTCCGCGTCGAGCGAGAGGAATCGGGACGGCTAAACCTCGAACACGTCGGAACGGAGGTTTAGACATGGCACTTTCTAAAAAAGACAAAGACTTCCGTCTAACAAAGACCAGCTACCTTGAGTTCAAGCAGATCGAGATGGATCGCGTCTTGACGACTTTGCTTGCTCGTATCCGTCATAGTGGGCTACCTAGCCGTATTCGCCGAACGGTAGACGTCACTCTCAAGGATTTCACAAACGAGTTTCTGGAGCATCCAGAACTGTTCGGCGGATTTGACAAGTATCCGAAAGTCTTGGAGCAATGGCTTGAAACGCACCTGATGGACATTGTGAATCGGGGAAAATCGAATCAGGCGATCGCCGCTCCCCGACCGCTCCACGGGTTCACATACCGCTTTCGCAACGCGAAGAAGTGCCGAGACTATGGAGCTGCCCAGCACATCTATGAAACGCTTTACCACGCTCGACACAATGGTCAGAACGCGATTGACCAGCTCAAGCGGTTCTTCTTTCCCGGACAAGACCTGAACACTGACAAGTTTGACGCAAATACTCAGATCGACGTGGAAACGCAGGCATTGCTGGCATTGTGCAACCAGGTAACTCAGGACATCGCGGACAACACAAAGGAACGAGACAGCCAAAAGCCTGTCTGCGTTGGTTCTGCGGACCTTATGGCCGATGACGTGATTGGGCTTCTTGTGTATCAAAACTTCATTCCGCGCAGCGTCATGGTGGAGTATTTGAAGATTTTGTTGTCATTTCACATGGCACTCTACCACCTGAGGCTGTTCAAGCTGCTGCCGCTACTCATCAAGCGTCGATCTGCGGACCCAACCTGTGCTACCGGCAACTGCCCCATGCAGCCGAGAAACCTGACTGAACCACATGGTGGCTGCCCTTATCGGGTTCATTTACTCGCAGACGTAGCGAACGTGCCAGGATCTCACATGGCGACGTTGGCCGAACGAAGCGCGGATGTTCACTTTGGAAGAATTACAGGCTTCGTGAAAGCGAATTACACCATCAAGAAGCTCGACGAGTTCGCAGAACATCTTGTAAAGAAGGGCAAATTGATTCGTCCAGACAACGGATTCGCGATTGGAGACCTTCTTCAGTTGTTGGAGCCGACACACAAGAATGAACGCGAAGCATTTTTCAGTAGTCGTTTGGCGGGTGTATTAGAAACGAGTTCGGGGGCATCGAAGGAAGACATCGCACCGGAAATTGAAGCTGTTGTCGACATGGGACTGTCAGATTTCGAGACCTACATTGAAATCATCGTTGGCCTGCAAGCTGCGGGGCATCGTCGAAACATTGTTACGGCTCTCGACTCGCTGATGATGAAGAACGATCAAGGGGCACTTTTAGCACAACCGAGAGTCCGCAACTCAAAGCGTCGCGTTGTACTCGATGGCCGGCTGCTCGAAGTTTTATTGCAGATCGCCGTGCTTCGGCCAGGAGGGCGTCGTGGCTTCCATACCACCGAGATGAGAATAGAGGAGGTTCTGCTATTTCTTCGCGAACGATACGGGATTTATGTCGACCGTCTGCCACCAAACGATGGCTTTGGCGAGGCGAGTATCACTGACAGGGAGGCATTGCGTGAGAACCTTGCGTTGTTCAAGACGCGACTGCGGGAAGTGGGATTCTATCGTGATTTATCTGACGCCTATGTCACACAAACTGTGACACCCCGTTACTCAATTCCAGAATACGACACCTCAAGCGTCGCTGAGGAGGATGGGGCATGAGTCAAGGACTGAAGGAAATACACCACTCCGACGTCGCTGCCGAGATTGAGAAGCACTTGGCTGCTCGGTTTCGGCAGATGCTGATTCAGCGTGGTCCAGGCCATTGCATGCGGGTCTCAGACCTCGATGCAGACTTGATGTCGCGACTTTGTTCGCGTTTGCGGGGAGAAGTACCTGATTCATTGGTATTCGTACTGACGGACGACGCTCATTCAAAGAACGATGATGTTTACATCACAAGTACGAAACTGATCGAGCTGCGCAATCCAGAGGCCGATGGCACTATCAGGCCGCCTCTGCTCGTGTTTGTTCCGAATGAACTGAGGACCTCCTCGGAGGATTCGTTCGGAATCGCTACCTTCGAGGATGTGCGTCTTGGAGATGTCTATTCTGATGTCAATCGCAAGCTTCTTGAGGAAATTCCTGTTGCGATTCGGAGTGGCGTACAGAGCATCTTGCAGCGCGTTTCGCAGAGCGATTGGAACTGGGCTACTCCACTTGCTGTCACGCGGTTCCTGTTGACAATCAAGGTCAACGACTGTGATCCTGATGTGGTCGGTGCGGCGCTTTATGAGTTGGGACTCGTGCCCGACTTCAAATTACTTGCTGACGCGACCAAGGCCCCATACCGTGTTGGGACAAATCTACGGTGTGTGTCTAGTCTGACTACCTCGGAAAAGTCCGATCGTTTGCGCACGATGGACCTCGGACTTGAAAAGCGTGCGTTTAGAGCCGACCTCGCGAACTTTTTATCAGAAATCGGGCTTGAAAATCCGCACCACTGGACTCGTCAGATAGTGCGCGACCGGTCGAACTACCGCTTTTCATTTGACAAATGGGAGTTTGAAGACGAGGCCGACGCACCGGACGAAGTCTTCGTGGAAGTGACAGACACAAAGCTGCCAAGGGTTGGTGAAGAAGATAGTGGTGTTCAGAGTCTCGAAGGGTTGACTGGCGAGCTCGTGTTGCCGCTGGGCAAGAACGGTTTGAAGAAATTCAGTGTTGCATTTCAGGTCGATCCAATACCGTCGAAAGTCGAAGGACTAGCGAAGTTCCAACTTCAGATCATTTCGGTAAACAACGGCCCAACAGGTATCGTCAAAAGTGTCTCGGCCTGGAAAACCAATTCAGGTAAGAAGACCGTGAGTTTCAATAAACTCGCTGGATTCGATTGGGAAGAAGGCTGGCATTTCGTACGAGTCCAAGCATTCACTGAGGATGGCGAGCGACTCACACTTCTTGATCGCAAGGGACAAGCGCTACCGTGGATCGACGATACAAGTTCAGAACAAACACAAGCACCGAACGAAGGTGACCTTTTCTATGTAGTTCCTGAAGGCGACGTGGAAGTTGAGCCCGTTCAACGTGCCATTCCTCGCCACCCAAGTCTTCTGCACGCACAACGAGACCTGCAATTCACTGCTATCCTTGACGATCGTGAATCCCAGCAGATCGTACCATCCTCTGTACATTGGTCGGAGAAGTCTCGTGGCTCCCAGGCAATGATCGAAGCCAAGTTTGGCAGCGAAGGGACGGTCAATATTCCAGTCAGTGGCTGCCTTTGTGGCATTGAGCAAAGAATACTTGCTGAGCCCGAAGTTTTGGCGACGTGGCGGCTGTCGATCAATCGCGGCGTCGCAGGCGATCCCGTCTGCACAGCACTCAATGTAACCGGCGCAGTTTCGATTGACGCGTTCCTTGTAGCTCGCAAGTCTCTTTTTGAAGCGATCACACGAGGCGAGTTGAATCTCATCTCACAAGGCGCTGATTTCGGCGAACTCCACGACGAAGTTCTTGAATACGCAGTTCAGTTTCAGTTGTTACTGCAAACATTGCTGCGTCACGCGGAGGCCCGAAGTGGAAAAGATCGGCACGAGGTGCTCGTGGCCATTGAGGGGCTCTTGAATATCGACGTCGTTCACATCGGCTTGACAAACTATCGAGGCCAGAGACAGCAGGCAGCGCTGATTGGCCCACTTCATCCGATTCGGTGCCTTTGGCTAGCTGGTTGGTCCGCTCTTGGAGAGTCATGGATCACGATTGCCGAGAAGTCTCGAAGAGAGTTCGTTTCGCCTGCCAGAGATGTCTTGCTGAACCGGTTACTGCCGGCAAACCATCCTCCCTATCTCTCGGTCGGTCACGGGAGTGTATTTACCGCAGTGGACAATATTCACCCACTGTGGACGCTCTATGCTCCCAGTTTGGAGCGGGATGCACGAGGACTTATAGGAAACGTGACATCCGCGCTAGGATTGCCCGAGCCTGACATTGGAGGGATGACTGTCACAGGCAAGTTTTTGGCAGGCCGAGTTCAGCGTTACCTCGTTCAGCACCCCTATGTTCGTTCACTATCGATCAATGCTTTCAATCCCGGACGGGGACGAGTGCTCGCTGACATGCTCCTTGAACTTCAGGGCATTGAGGCACTTCATGGCATGAAATACGACATCCGTTTGTTCGTGCCTGACGCAAACGAACCGGGTGTTGGAGAGAACCTACTTGAGTTGTTGAACCCCGAGGGCAGCACAACGGCGCAGCGAGCTGATGCGTTTTCAGCTTTGGGCAAGGACCACTTGAATCCAAAATTGAGGGTCGCGATTCGCCCAACGGCAGATTTTCGGTCGGAGAGTGACGCGTACCCAGCTCATGTCAGCCTGCTGTTCGACGTGTTTCCAGCGGAGGCGGTTTCTGCCGGAAAGTATCAAGCGGAACAAGCTGGTGCTCCGGTACACGGTCTGCTGCAAGACTTCGTTCTCGACTACACAGACGATGGAGAAACAGTCGCCTGGACACGGCAGCCTCGACATGGGCGAGCATCTGCGATTAGTGGAGCTGAGTCTATCACTGATTTGCTATCGTCTCTCCCAACCGTTTTCTCAGCTGCGACCGCGACGGTTGCCACGGGACAGGCGGGAGTATCGAATCGGCCTCAGGTTACGCTTGCGCTCGACAATGACGATAGAGCACTGATTCACCAAGTCCACGACGTGAGTGACTGGGTCTTCACCGTCGATCGGAACATTGGAATCGAATACTTTGATCACAATGACCAAGGAATCCGGCCTGACTACTTGATCGAACATACACCCACATTGGAAAACGGATTGGGACATCAGGTTCTTGTGACCTCACGCTCGCTGCTCGAAGTTGAGGCAATGATGCGATCGGTCTTGCAGCGATATTCGTTGCCGCACGATGGGAAGAGATCCGCTGCTATTCTCGATAGCTTGCGATCTTTATCAGGTCGACTTGCACTGAAGTTGATTGCCTCGCCGAACCAGAGAGCGGAAGCGCTTGGTCTCGCGCTCGCAAAGCTGTATCTCGACCATCAAGGAATCTTCTCTAATCAAATCGTCGTGCCACTCGATGCCCATGTTGACCTGTATCGGGAGCCAAGAAAAGCCGCTGCTGATCTCCAGGAGGAAGTCAGCCTCAAGCGTACTGATCTGGCATTATTCGATCTCAACGCAGCAACACGAACAATTACCTGCAACCTGATTGAAGTGAAGTGCTATTCCAACGCAGGCAATCTCGCTCAGTACGCTCAGTTGAAGGACAGTATTGTTGAGCAGTTGGAAACGAGCGAACGCGTCATCCGCCTTCATTTCGATCCTCGCTTGCATACTCCTGACCGAATCGACCGCTCGTTCAAAACAGCGGAACTTTGCAAGTTGCTTGAGTTCTATGTTGAACGTTCAGCACGTTTTGAGATGCTTGAACACAAGGTGGCCGATGAGGCTCGATTTTTTCTTCGGACACTTGAAGACGGCTATGATTTGAAGTTTACGCGTAGTGCAATAGTGTTCGATTTTGAGAAGGACGGTGTTGACGAATCAGAAGTCGATAATGAAGTTGAGTTCCATCGAGTCGGCATAGACGTCATTCAAACGCTCGTAAATGAGGTTGGTGCGCGACCGAGTGATTCCGAGGATGATTCCAGCAGTGGTGATCTGTTTGTCTCAGATAACGGTGAAGCCCCTCCCACACCGAGTTCTGGCGGAGAGGCAGCAGTCGAAACGACATCATCGATACCAAAGCTGAGTGCTGCTGCATTCCTTGCCCCAGATCGTGACCGATGCGTGGATTGGGACTCGCTGACCACACGTAGTTTTGTCTCCGATCTTGACGAGGATGCCATTCAACCATCTTCATTCCAATCCGAAGACGAACAAGACCAGGACATTAGAGCAGGAGCCACCGAAGCCCCGCAGCAGAAACCCGCGGCTGAACGTAAATCACTCGCTGAACCAGGACAGGAACAAATAGAGTCCGAGCACGCAGTGTCGCCAGAAACTGGCGTCCAGAGAATCGAGGAGTCGAAAGAGACAGTTTCCGTCCTGCCGGCTCAAGCGGATGAGCGCGGTCCATCTTTCGACGTACTTTTGGGAAGTACCAATGATTCTCCCCAGTACGGCATTATCGGTGAATTTGCGGGGCGTAAAATTGCATTGGACCTGAATCAGACCCACACAATCAGCTTGTTTGGTGTCCAGGGAGGTGGCAAAAGCTACACACTCGGTTCGGTCGCTGAGATGGCGACGGTTCCAATCCCGAACATCAATCACCTCCCGAGCCCACTCGCCACTGTAATTTTTCATTACAGCCCAACTCAGGACTATCGCCCCGAGTTCACGTCCATGCGGGAGCCGAACTCCGAGAGTTGGGCCATCGAAGCACTGGAAAAACGGTTCGGCGCGAAGCCTCGGGCTATCGAAGATGTTTTGCTGCTGGTCCCGAAGGACAAGATTGAGGATCGTCGTCGAGAATATCCGGGAGTTGACGTGCACCCGCTTCGTTTTTCCGCAAAAGAGTTGCAGGTGAGCCACTGGCAGTTCCTGATGGGGGCTGTTGGGAACCAGCTCTACATGCGGCAGCTAAAGTCAATAATGCGAGGTCTCCGCAACAACATGACGCTGGAGGGACTTCGGAGTGGAATTGATAACTCCTCGCTATCTGACAGTTTGAAGGATTTGGCGGGACTTCGACTGGAAATGGCAGGGCAGTACATTGATGACGAGAGTAGCTTGAAGGGATTGATCCGGCCTGGACGGTTGGTAATCGTCGATTTGCGTGACGAGTTCATCGAGAAAGACGAAGCGCTCGGACTCTTTGTTGTTCTGTTGCAACTTTTCGGAGACGCGACCTACGAAGGTACGAAGTTCAATAAGCTGGTTGTCTTCGACGAGGCCCACAAATACATCGACAGTGCTGAACTGGTTGCCGGACTCGTGGAAGTCGTTCGTGAAATGCGCCACAAAGGCACAAGTGTGATGGTGGCTAGCCAGGACCCTCCGTCGGTCCCGCTGGCTCTGATTGAATTGTCGACACAGATCATTCTGCATCGCTTCAACTCGCCTGCATGGATCAAGTACATCCAGAAAGCGAACTCCTCTCTGCATGCGCTCACGCCGGAAAAGATGGCCCAACTGAAGCAAGGCGAAGCCTTTGTCTGGTCAGCTAAAGCAACCGACGAGTCGTTTTCACGAGACGCAATGAAGATTCAATGCAGACCACGAGTGACGAAACATGGCGGTGATACAAAAACGGCGGTCAATACTTGATGCGGAGTCATTGAAAGTGTTTGTCTATCACGACACAGAAGAAAATGAACGACGACTGGCCGAAGGGCGTTGTCGTTGCGGTACTGAGCACAATGGGCGTGTCTTCTCGCTAAAAGAGCTGGTCCGCAACAACGCACTTTACGATCCCTATTGTCAAGATACGCTCCTAAGTGACGATCCCATCGTGCCACAAAGTTCAGTCGAAGCTTATCGTCCAGGTCGGTACATTTATGCCGTTGGCGAATCTGGTGACATTAGGATTGCTCTTGATTGCAATAGAGATCACCGCGATGCAATCAAGCATGAAAGTCTTTTTCATAACGCGAACGTGATGGCGGCCGGCGAAATTGGATTTCAGAATGGCATGATAGCGTTTGTTGACGACTCCTCTGGTAGCTACGTGACTCGCGGTGCGATGAAATCACGCCCAGATTTTGTCGGTTCTTTAGTCAATGCCATTGAATCCAACGCAATCCCAATACAGGACGGCGTGATGGAAATGCTAATGGACAGATTGGAGTCTTTTGAATGAGTCCTCAAGAAATTATTCTACTGTTACAGCAGGATGCTGAAGCGGTCGCCGATTCAGCATCACGGCTGTCGCCATCAGAGCAAATCACTACTCTGCGCCACGTAATCGAGCTAATAGGCGCTTCTAAACTTGATTCATTGCAAGTCTCACGTGCACTATTGATTGCACAGGAAATCTTGGATAGCAGCGGAATTTCCCTTCCCTCTCGCGATTCCGCAGATGCCTTTCGCACAATTCTGCGCTTTGGGGTGCAAACAGAGAAACCGCGGTTGCGTCAGCAGGCCATCATCATTTTGGGGCTGCTTGGAGAGATGGGCAAAACAGCAGCACTTGTCTTCGATGAAGGTACAAAACAACTACTGAATCGACTTGCCCAAGATAGGCCAATAACATCTGCCACTAACAGCTTGACATCACGGCTAGAAAACTCTGTGAATCGACAGCGAGTCAGTTCAGGCAAGTCATACTCGATCCCGTCGATTGACATTTCCAAGGCAAGGAAAAATGTTCTTGAGGATGTAAAGCAAGACTGGTTTAGTGACCCATGGGGATGGCCTGAGTTCGAGCGGCTGAGGGACGAGAGTGTTGGCAAACGGCTGGAAGAAGATGAGTGCGGATGGACATTTGCTTTAGATGTCCCGAAATCGTCTGACGGAAGCCGACCATCAATCTTATTGAACCCCGTTGATCGAATAGCATTCCAATGCCTGTCAGATGAACTTTCGCTTGTTGCAACGAAAGATCTTCCAGATTGGGTATTTGGCTGGAGGGTTCATCGCGAAGCACCTTCTAAAGGAACATACGCAAGTAACTCGCAAGAGTGGAAGTTGTTCAAAAAGCGTATCCAAGAACTGTCTCAAGAATACGATCTAGTCTTGAAACTTGATGTCAGGAGTTTTTTTGAAACGGTCGACACAGAACGCCTAGTATCAGATTTGGGGCGTAGTTACAGAAAAACTGGAACATTAGCACGTTTGGCTGATTACTTTGCACGGTTGCGAACCCAGCGCAACGGCGACGGACTTCCCCAAAGGTGTCTCGCTTCATCAGTGCTAGCACATGTGCCGCTAAGTGCCGTTGACCGATACCTATCCATTATCGGAAACCCCATTGGATCGACTGCACTAGCCCCTTTGCGTTGGATGGACGATATTTGGCTGTTTGGAAACTCAGAATCACATCTGCGCTCAGTTCATTCAGAAATTGAGCATGCGTTGGGGCAACAAGGATTAGGCGTGAATCCGGCAAAAACGGTCTTAGAGGAGTGCCACTCAGCATTCGAGGATCTAATACTCGACAGCAGTGGACAAGAAGATTCTAGCGCAGGTGAGCAACGTGAAGCGTTCGCCACGAGACTTCTTGAGATCGCCAAGAGCATCGCCGAGTCTCCCAGGTCTGATATCAGCTTCATGCTGAAATACAAAGGAGAAAACTCAGAGGAGCTTGATGAAGTCGTTCTGAACCGCCTCAGTGCAGATGGCCTGGAATCATTCAATCACGCTGCCGACAGAGTCGCGGACTTCCTCAGAAGAAAAGAACAATGGCGGGGTTATAGCGAGTGGTATCAACAACTCGTTAGGCGTCAGGCAGACATGCACAGCTGGTCGATTGCTGCATGGGGCAACATGTTTCCCATTGCCTCAGACGCTTCGTCAGATTTTCATGAGTTGCATGACTTCTTTGCAGAGCGATTCGAGAATGGTATTCAACATTCGCTAGTACCACTTGCAGTCCACAGGCTTGTCAGCTGGAAGGATGGGAAGGACATCGGTAACCCGTTGGATTACATGCCGAAACTGGGACCGACCGCGAATTTTTTCGTCGTACGAGCGATAGCTCTCGCAGCACAACAATTCGGTATTGATGATCAAGAGATAGTCAAGAATTGTGACGATGACTACCAAGAGGAGATTTCAGGAATCCTGTAAGGTATTTTGGTGCCTGTGGCTTGACTGCTTTCAAAACACTTTCAAATGAGTCTGGCGGTCTCATTCGCAGGCATTTCAGAGAACAAATGGCAGTATGAAAAACGTTGTAGGAGATTCAAGGACCAGAGGCGTAGCTGATGCCCAAGCTGCAAGTGGAATCAAATAGCTTCTAGTGACGACGCTTTTACTGTGAAGGGATTGGCTGTGAAAGGACGACAAATCCGCATCTACCTGGTTGACAGTGTACCCACGGGTGTGCTGACGGCCGAGATTATCAACTGGACGGGCAAGATTGTCGTCGCTCCGCGTTCACAACTCTCAGCCTTAGCCAAACGTGAGGAGTCCAAGCGGACGGGTGTGTATTGCCTGGTCGGCCCCGATCCTGATGCGCCCAACAAGGAATGCGTCTACATTGGTGAAGGCGACAGTGTTTGGAATCGGCTGTTGAACCACGACAAGGATGAAACCAAGGATTTCTGGAATCGAGTCGTTCTGGTTATCAGCAAGGATCAAAACCTTACCAAGTCGCACGGGCGGTACCTTGAAAGCCGTGTCATTCAAATGGCTCATCAGGCTGGTCGGGCAAATGTGATGAACGGCACCGCACCGCCGTTGCCGCCTCTACCCGAGCCCGATGTTGCGGACATGGAATACTTTCTGGAACAGGTTCAGATGGTGTTTCCAGTCCTGAGCTTCGGTTTTCTACAACCGAAGCCATCAGCGGCTGATACGACCGATCTGATTGAAGTCGAATCTCCGACATTCTCACTGACCGTGATGGGAGCGACTGCGAAGGCTCGTGAGATTGGTGGTGAGTTCGTTGTGTTGAAGGGATCGAAAGCTCGGAAAGAGGGACCAAAATCTTGGACTTCCTACAAGGCGTTGCGGGAGCAACTACTGAATGACGGCAAGCTCGCCGATAGCCATGAATCGGAGTATTTCATTTTCACCGAGGATGTCGGATTCAGCAGTCCAAGTGCCGGTGGCGCGATCGTCAATGCCGGAAACATCAACGGCCGCATCTCATGGAAACTTGAGGCAACCGGCCAAACATATCAGGAATGGCACGAGCAAAAGCTCGGAGAACTCAGCAACGGGGACGGTGATCTCGAATGATTCACGTGACAGGAAAAACAGAGCAAGGGGCGTCGATTGTCGACTTGCAGTCCTGGTTTGAGAATGCACCACCAGCCGGGGGAGCTGCTCAGTGGAAGGATTACCGGAGTGCTAAAGAACTTGCCAGAGCATGGTGCGACTCTGGCAGTATGGAGTGTCCCCATGAACTCAAAGAGGCATTGGACAGGGATCCGGCAACTCGTGGCCTGACAATCGAACAGGCGGTTGCTGAGATGGAGATTGGATTCGATGAGTTCCGGGGCGGCAAGCGAAATGCTGACCTCGCACTATGGGGAACCGCCTCAGCCGGACACCGAGTGGCTGTCACCGTCGAAGCCAAGGCAGATGAGTCTTTGGGACCAACCGTGCAGAAACAACTGGACGATGCGCCGATTGACCGTGGTAGCAATATCCCGACGCGAGTCGAGAGACTCTCTTGCGGAATCGTCGGGCACTCCGTGGATGATGAGATCAAGCCTCTACGATACCAACTGTTTCATGCGTTGGCAGCAACTGCCAAGCTGGCAAAAACGACGGACGCCACCCACGGCATATTGATGATTCACGAGTTCGTTTCACTCACACTCGACTTTGAGAAGTTCACCGAGAACGCGAACGATCTGAACAAGTTCATTCAGGCGATCCCCGGCTGGGAGACGGCAACATTGAAGTGCGGCGACCTGCTAACGCCGATTCAGTTGCCGGGGAGCGAAAGTGTTCCCAATGACGTTCTCGTCTCTATTGGCAAGATCAGAACCTTGATCCCACTCGGATCAGGTGGACGAGGCAATACCAAGAGTGCATAGCCTGCGTGTTGAAGTTGGCATTCTTCCGGTTGAATTGAGATGACAAAACGCTGCTTGGCATGACCTCAAAAAAGACATTTCCGCCTCAAACGGGTAGAATAATTTTCATCGACAGAAACGAGCCAATGCAGTGCGTCGTCAGTGCTCACCCAATCACTCAACGGCCGTGATGTACGCTCGTGTCTCGTCTGATGAGCAGGAGAAAGACGGCTTTTCGATCCCAGCCCAGCAGAAGTTGCTACACCGAATCCGGTGCTACCACTTCAATACCTGACCAAGAGGGGCTCATGACCGGGTCCTCGCCTGAGACGCCAGTAGGGCGCGCCCACCGTTTCACGACCGGCCGATTCAAGACGAGTCGGTCGGTCGATAATGCGAGATTATGGCCACGACAACCGCCTCGAAAGAGATTACCGAAGATCGCATCTATCACATCAGTGGCCACGCTCTGCTTGCGATGAACGCAGGGTTTCCCATTGAACTGCTGTCGGTCAATGGATTCTCAGTCGCCGATCTGTCCCGCATCAGTCCGCGGGTACAGCGGCTCGACGAGTGGACCATGATCCGTATGCCTGAGTTGCAGTATCCACCTGGCACGTTCCCACACACTCGATTGATGGAAAACCTGTGCCACTTAGCCTTGGCTGGACCGATCCTGGAACTTTTTCATCGAGGTCGGCCCTGCACAGTATCTGCGATCAAGGAACACGAGCACGACTGGCGTCAAGCATGGACAGCGGCCGGATTTCTTCACCACGATGAGACAGAGCGAGTCGCCTATTTGGACCGGCAGATTGCTCTTGGAGAGCGATATATCAGTTTGCCAAGCTGGCAAGAATACATCGGTCCGGTCACACGACATCTGTCGACAAACGGGACGATGGAAGGTTCGGACGTACAGGCGATCTGGGATCGTATCAAAGATGAGCACGAAGCTCGCTCGCGACGCCCAGTCTGTCGTCAAAGAATTGAGTTTGAGATTGACGACGATGTGGCACTTCAAGAGCAGCTTGAATGGGAAGCCATGTGTGATGAGGAACCTGACATGGAATAGAAGATTGGGCGTCCTCGATGCGAATATGCAGTTCGGGCAATCCACGGCCTGCCAGCATCATCCTTCCGCTCGCGTCTGGATTTACTGAGGTACGATCCGACGCTGCCGGAAAAGATACAACTCTATGCGTCGAGCAATCCCCGTTCCCGCAACTTTTGGATGTGGCGGTGGACCGTCATTCGTGACTTTCCGATTGCCTCCGCGATCTCTCTGACGGTCTTTCCTTCCTTCGTCATCTCGGCGATACGATCAACTGATTTGCGGCTCGTGTAAGCCTGGGGTTGCTCCAGGGTCGGATCGTCACTGGCCTCCTCAAAGACTGGTTGCAGGTATTCCTCAACTCGTCGAATCGCATCGTAAACCTTGCCAAACGGTCTGTTGGTGTAGACGTCGGACAGTTTATCGGTGGTCACAGGGCTGCCGTGCAACAGAAACACGCCAGCCACCTCGCCATCGGAGAACCGCCGGATCAGGTCTCCCGCCGTCTTTCTGAGGTGTTTGAAGGGCAGCTTCGTGATTTCGTTTCCATCGTCGATGATCCGCTTGTGCAGACGCGAGAATGTGTTGGGAATTTGGCGAGACGGATTTCCGTTGGCGCTTCTCTGGTCCAGCGGCATTCCCTTGCTGTTGAGTATTGCGGGCTGGTCGGGACTGGGGTTCCTCTGCTTTAGTCGACGCGCCATGACCCATTCCAGCAACTTCACGGTCTGCCCGAACAGTAAATACTTCCCGACAATCGTGGTCTTGTTGCGGACCAGTGATACGAATGAATCGTCGTCTGTCGAGTGAAAGCCAAAGACCTCTTGCTCATCTGCTGGCAGAGCCTGATGCAGGAAGATTTCGCCGATCGTCAAGGTGGCGATCTCCTTGGTCCCGAATCCGCAGTTCAGGCCGAGCATCAGATAGAGGCGCTCGGTAGGCGTGGCATAACGATTGAGCAAACACAGTTCATCGAGCTGAAACGTGTCGACCTTGCGAATCCGTTTCTTGACCGTCTCTGTGTCGAGCGGGGTACTGCGGTCAATGTCGTCGATGTCTTCAGGCTTCCGCCAGGCAAAGTCTTTCGAGCGATGCAACCATTTGAAGAACCTGTGTAATTCTCCCACGTAATGGCGAACCGAGGAGGCGCTCATTCGCTGTTCATTTTGGCCTTTCTTCGTCCGCTTCATCGGGCGTTGCCGCCAGAAGCGGTACATCTTTTCGATGTAGTCGTAGTCAATCTCAGCAAGAGGGACATCCTCATGCCGATCTTTCAGGGAGTCAATCTGCCCGAGCTTCGTGTGGGCATACTCGGACAGCGTCTGAGTCTCGTCATCGAAATAATGCTGCTTGATCCAATCCTCATACGCCTCGAAAGCCTGATGCAGCGTCTTCCCGTCATCCGTCATCCTGCGGTAAGGCGGATTGATCATCGAGTCCAGCAGGTCGCCCTTGCCAACAGTCACGTCGCCGATGTTTGCTTTCAGCGGCGGAGCCGCAAACACGTCATGCTTCCGCCAGTAGTCTTCATAGGGGTTGTCTACGAGGACGACCTGACGCATGTCGATCGCGTTGTCGCCGATTCCGATCGTGTACCGCTTCTCGTCAGTGGGGACGAAGCGCAGGAAGCTGAAACGATTCTGGATTCGCTGAAGCCGGGTCGCGTAACTTGTTGGAGCTTCGTCATCTGGGACCGGAACAAGGTGGACCTTGTCAGCTCCCCTGGCCAACTGCTTGCCGATCTCCAAGGTGACTTCATCCCACAATGCCGTGCCTTCAGGAGCGTCGCCATCAATCTTCTCCCACAACTGGCGGAGGCGGTCGTCGCGTCGCTCTGCTTCACGCTTGTCGGTCCCGAGGCGGAACTTGTGTTGGACTCGTGTTCCCTTGCTGTTGAGTTTCCAGCCCAGCTGTCGAGCGTATTGACCCTGTTTGTCTGGCTTCGAGAGCCGAGCCGTCCGCGCTGCCATTTCCGCTTTCCCATCCGTCCCAACGATAGTGGAGTCATAGTCCGATTCCCCAGAATACGGATGAAATCGGACTTAGAAAAGGCTCGAATCGGACTATTTATCGGACTACGAGTCGGACTATTGGGTCAAAACGGGGGTGTGGGACAAGCATTTTGGGACAGGATATTTCCGTAACCACAAATAAAAACAGCCACTTGCGTCATTTGCAAGTGGCTGTTTGTGATGGAGGCGGAGGGAATTGAACCCTCGTCCCGCGATGCGTCCACGACGGCGTCTACGTGTGTAGTCGGGCGGTTATGAGCCGAAACTCGTTTCGCTTACCGCGGCGCTGCTCGACAGACTACGCGGCTTGCTAACTCGAATCTTGTTTAACCCGCCGCGTCTCGAGTAGGACGGCGGGCGATCCAGAATTGTGACGGACTTTCAGGCGACTCTGGCAGCCCCCATCAGTCCGGGCAGCCTGTAATTAGGCAGCCAGTGCGAGATTTTCATCTGCAATTAAAAGTTTGATCAGCTTTTTACGTGGCCAACTGATCAACCACGACACGCAACCATACGCTTCCAATCATCCGGTCGAATCCAAGTCGCCCCCCTGACTGGTCGATTCCAACAGACTGCACGCTACACGCGACGGGTCGAAGGCAATCGATGCGTGGAAAGTGACACGCAATCACTTCCCGGGTTCACCCTATCTTAACGAGAGAGGGGGGGCGGGCAAGGGATTGGCAGAATGATACAGGGCAGAATGATGGATGGCAGAATGGTGCGCGGATGACGGACAGGGGCAAAACAATGGGGGCAAAACGATGGAGCGGGGCGTATTGGGTGACGGAAGAGGCGGGAAAGCGTTTTTTCCTTTTTCGGGGCCATTCCGTAACATGTTGGGGATTGGTCCGCTTGGCGGATTAGCAGGCCCGCGGTCGATGCCGCTCCTGCAATCCATTGGATGCCTCCATTGAAGAGCAAGACTGTCATGAATCGCCGCTTTTTCGCTTCGCTGATCGTTGTCATCACCACCCTGGCAGCCGTCTTCTTGCCCGAGCAGCAGGCGGTCGCCGGCGGGAACAGCGGATGGGGATGGGCCAAACCGATCAACAAGAAGTTGGGGCTGTTCTACACGAGCAACAAGAACGCAAATTTCAGCCGCAATTCGACCAAGAAATCGACCGGGTACCGACACTACCACCGACGCCCCGCGGCGACGAAGTACGTTCCGGCCCCATCGCCCCAGCGGTTGCAGCATTCGGTTCCGCAGCCCGTCGCTCCTGTACCAGCACCGGCAGTGACGCCGCCTCCCATTCCGGCGGCTGAAGCATCCGCCGGGTCCCAAAAACAGGTCTCGATTTGGACCGCCGATCCGATCTCCAATTCACCCGGCCGTCTGGCGACCACCCAAACCCTGCCCCCGCCCAACGTCCTGCCCAACACGACGACGCGGCCAAACGTGACGGCGAATCCGGTCGCTACCGGCCCGCTGCCCCACGCATCGACGACCGACAGGATCTGGCAATAACGTCAACCAAAGTCGATCTCGACGACCACGCCGCGCGGGCCGGCGTTGAGCACCAAGCTGGATTCGAGCGTGACTTGTTTTTCCCAGTCGTCATGGATGTGACCGCAGACGACTAGTCGCGGCCGCTTGGCGAGCACACACTCGCGAATCGATTCGCTGCCACGGACCCGCCGGCCGCTGTCGCGGTCGACTGTATCCAAGGGCGGCGAGTGCACGACCAGCACACCATCCTCCGGGCACCCCCCAAGCAATTCCGTGGCCTGCGTTTCATCAAAGTCATACGACCAGTCGCCGAAGGGAGTCACCGGGATGCCGCCGCCGACGCCCCAGAATGGCACTCCGGCGTGCTCACACCCCTCGCCGTGCAACACGGATGCGGATTTCCACCCCGCCGTCGCGGCCCGCAATTCATCCACGGTTTCTCCGTTGCCGGGCACCAGGATGGAGGGCTTGTCGATGTCGGCCAGAATGTCCAACGTGTCGGCCAGGCCTTCGTGGCGATTGGCAAAATCCCCCGCCCCGATCACAACGTCGACGTCATCGGCAAGCCGCACAAGATTGCGCGCCGCCTCTTGATTTCGGTGAAGATCACTAAAGCAAAGAAATTTCATCGGTCTATCAGAGAGAGAATGTGGCGTGTTCGAGCGAATCGGATCGCGTCACTTTAACGACCGATGATCGCTGCGACCATCGATCACGGCCCGATCGCGATCAGGTACTCCTGGCGGCGGCCGGATTCGTTGATTCCGGTCCGCACATACAGTCGATTCCCGACGGCGACCGGGGTGGCGAAAATGGAGTCGCCGGTCTGGATCGTAGCCATCGACTCGAATCGATCCGGGAACGCCATGAATAAAAAAACTTCGCCACGTTCGCTGGCGACCACCACGTGACCATCGGCCAGCAACGGCGACGCGCTGATCCCTCCGCCGAACAGACGCTTCTTCCACATCTCTTTGCCGTCTTGGGTCCGCCAGCAATACGCCACGCCGTTGTCGGCCACGGCGAACAGATAATTCTTGATCGCCAACAGGGATTGCTCGTAGCACATCACCCGGTTGCTCCACAGCAGTTTCTGTGTCCCGTCGGCGGCCACGCACCACGTCCCCGCCTCGGGATTGCCCCCGCTGACGATCACGCGACGGTCATCCCAGACCGCCGTCCCACAGATCGCTTCGGTCGTCGTTTGCACCTGCCACAACAACCGGCCTTTCACCGGGTCATAAGCCGAAAACGTCTCCGCACCGGCGATCAACAACTGCCGCGTTCCCGTGATCGTGGTCACGATCGGGGAGGCAAAATTCAGGTTCGCCGGCCGTGGGATTTTCCAGGCCGGTTTGCCACTGGCGCGATCGAAGGCGTAGATCCCACTGTCCCGGCCGTCGTACTCGGCCGCCACGATCACCAGATCATCTTCGATGATCGGGCTGGCACCGTATCCGAATTGAAAGGCAACCGGCTTGAAATCACAGACCCGCCGCTGCCACAATTCGGTGCCATCGGTCGAAAGCGCCGTCAGCACAATGGCATCATCGGTGTGAAACGAAGCGAACAATCGTTCGCCGTCATAGGCCATCGAAGGAGACGCGTGCGAATTGTTGGGATGGATGCGGCGCGGCAGTGTGCCACGGTGCAACACGAACTCCTCGCGCAACTGTCCCGATTGTGCATCGAGTTCCAACACCGACTGTGTCCCGGTATCGACATCCGACGTGGTCAAAAAAATGGCGTCGCCGACAAAAATCGGTGTTGAATGCCCGCGGCCGGGCAACTTGGTTTTCCAGGCGATGCCCTCTCCCGTCCCCAGATCCCAGTGACGTGGCAACGTGACTTCCGCTACGGCGTGGTTGTCCGACGTGGGGCCACGCCATTGCGGCCAAGGCCCTGCGTCGGGCGACTGGGCCAAACAGGCTCGGGCCGAAGAAACCACGACCAAACAGACCACAGCGGCCGACAGAATCAGCCATGTGGATGCGGTCAAGCCGAAACGGTGCGTCAGTGCGTTGAATTGTTTCATGGTGGAACCGTGGAAGCGAAACTGAATCAATGATAGATTTCGACGCGCCGGCATTGTAGCGAATCGATCGCTGCGGTTCGTTGGCGACGATTCGAGGCTACAATGGCCCAGAAATCCACTTTGAAAAGGACAAGAGAGCGTATGCGTGCGGGAATCGTTGGCGTCGGATTTATGGGCTGGATTCACTATCTGGCTTACCAGCAAAGTGATCAAGCTGACTTGGTGGCGTTTTGCAGTCGAAATGAGGCCAAACGCAACGGCGATTGGACGGGCATCAAGGGTAACTTCGGCCCGGCGGGAGAACAAATCGACGTTTCCGACCTTGGCGTGTACGACTCGTTGGACGCGATGTTGGCGGATGATTCGATTGATTTGATCGACATTTGTTTGCCACCGAGTCTGCATGCCGATGCGATCGAAAAATCGATCGCCGCGGGCAAGAAAGTTTTGTGCGAAAAACCCTTGGCGCTGACCGCCGCCGATGCGCGACGTCTGGCACAACTCGGTTCACCGGGTGATGTGATGGTCGCCCACGTGCTGCCGTTCATGCCCGAATTCGGACTGTTGGTCGATGCGGCGCGCGACGGCCGATTCGGAAAACCGATCGCCGGGCGTTTCAAACGGACAATCTCGCCACCGGATTGGATTCCCGATTTCTATGACCCGACCAGCGTCGGCGGACCGCTGATCGACTTGCACGTCCACGACGCCCATCTGATTCGAGTGTTGTTCGGAATGCCCGAGTCGGTCGAGAGCAGTTGCATTCGCAAGGACGGCGTGCCCAAGTTCTATGAAACGCTGTTCCGCTACGCCGACGGCCGACCGGTCACGGCCGGTGGCGGTGTCATCGACTCTCCGGCGCGGGGCTTCACGCACGGGTACGAGGTTTCATTCGAAAAGGCAACGATTCAATATGAATTCGCCGCCTACGCTGATGAAATCACCGCGACAATCCCGCTGGTGATTCTGCATCAAGACGGCCGCGTCGAACGACCCGACCTTGGCGACGGCGATCCGATCACCAGTTTCGTCAAGGAGTTGGATGCGGCCGCCGAGTCGATTCGCAGCGGAGAAGTCTCGCCGCTCTTGGACGGCAATTTGGCCGCCGATGCGATCCAGATCTGCCAGTGGCAGAGTTAGCCGGGCCGAGTTCCGTTGACGTCGCGACGCTCGATGCGGGCGTGTTCAACGTCAGCGTTCCAGCTTCTGGCGAAGGTAGCAACGTCGAACCGTCACCCCACGTGTCCCTAAACCTTTTTCTTCTTCCGCTGGACTTCGATTTCTTCCAGCGTGTAAAGCTTTCCGTTTCCGGCGCCGGGACATTCCTCGCAGGTCTCGCGCCAGGCCTTCTTCGTCTCGATGGTGGAATCCCAAAACGGCCAGGTGCGACATTGAGTCGGTCGGGCCTGGTAGACCATACAGGTCCGTTGTTCGGGATCCAACAAGATGCAATCCCCATCGGGATACTCCCGCAGACTTCGCTGTGTCCCGACGCGGCGAATGAACTTGGATTCGAATTCATCGACCGTCAACTGCATCGCTTCGGCCATCGCGTCGATCTCGTCTTGATCGACCCAAACGTATCCCGGGTCACCGCTGCAACACAACCCGCACTGCGTGCATTCAAAGCGCAGACCTTCGTGGTACCAGGGGCGTTGGGATTGACGTGGCATGGAGTGAAGGAGTGAAGGAGTGAAGGAGTGAAGGAGTGAAGGAGTGAAGGAGTGAAGGAATAGACGTGCAGGCTTTGGGTGATCGTTTCCCGTGTTCGATGGTTCTTCCGGGCCGTCGAACGTCCTAGCGACCTTCGTCAGCAGGTGGATCTCCGGCGCTTTCCATACTCTGGCGAGCGTCACTACGTCAACGAGATGCCGCCCCGCTGGAAAGGACGTCGTACTGCTCAACACCAACGACTCGAACCGAGGCGGCGCGATTGTAGCGAATGGTAGCGTCCTGACAGCAGCCTTCAATCGGCGCAAACAAAAACTGCTGGACAAACTTTGGCGGCGTGGCAAAGTTTGACGAGTCCATTCATGCACGACGAGAGTGCCTGCCCCTCCCAATCCTGCGGGCAATTCTCGTCGTCGCGATCGATGGAATGGATCACTGGTTTGGCGGCCCGGATGCCTGAGCCACTCGCGGATGTGATGCGAGTCTGTTTTCTTCCCGAAGCATCGTCAATGGAGCTGCGTGCCGTGAAGTTGTCATTCCCAATGGACCCCGTCGGCCCTTCGCTGATGACGCAAACCCGAGCCCTCCACAATCCACCAATTGCCGTGCCCTCCTCTGGACTCCCCTCCCACCAGACCCCAGCAATTGAAACGGATTACCTGCTCGTTTGCGAAGCCTACTCGCGTTCGCTGACCGATGGACGCTGGCGATTCACTCTCGAAGCGGCCGACGGGGAATTGATTTTGGACGCCGAAGACCATGAGCTGGGCGACCTGAACCGACTGACGTTGCTGGCCGCGGTCCGCGGCTTGGAATCGCTGGAAGGCCCCAGCGCGGTGACGTTGCTGAGCAACAACCGCTATTTGATTCGTTCGCTTTCGAACTCGCTGCCGCGTTGGCGTCAGAACAACTTTCGCTGGGAGCACTTCGGCCGGCGGATCGATGTGCAGCACGCCGACTTGTGGCGACGCATCGACCACGCCTTGGCGATCCACCGCGTCCAGGCCTGTTTGGTCAGCTCCTGTCTGGTCAGCCACGGTCACGACCAAGCCGCTGCCGGCGGCGCGTCCCGGCAAGCAACGGCAGACCGGGCCCGCTATCGAATCGATTCGCCGGAGGGCAGGGCGGACGATGCCGCCCCGCTGCGAAGGGCCCGCAGCGTGGTTCCCGCGCCGAGCGCGCGGCTGCGGCAATTGATCAACGGCGACGCGCTCCCGCCCCCGACTCAAGCCAACGTGCGTCGCCGCGGCCGATTCACCGCCGAAGACCTGCAATCCCCCTAAGCACCAAACCTCCTGAACACCAATCCTTCCGAACACCGGGCGGCTCCCCCCCGCAACTGATTCGATCGAGTGCACCCTGCTGGGGGCTCGCTGTGACTGGCGTTTTAACGCCACCGCTGACGGCCTCCGCTGTCCCGCGACGGCTCCCCCGGCAGTCACCCCACAATTCACGACTCCGCAATGGACTTTGCGAGTCCATCGTCAGATCTGACCTTTTTGGACCCCCTGTTTTTCGACATGCACACACAGATTTCCCTCACCGATCTCGGACGACTCGTTGACGGTCATTTGGAAAACCCCTCGTCCATCCTCGGCCCACACACGATCGATTACCGCGGCAGCCGAGCCACGGCGGTTCGCAGTTTTTTGCCCGATGCCCAGGCGGCTTGGGTCGTTGATCGTCCCACCGGAAAACGCCGTCCGATGCGCAAACTGCATCCGGCGGGGTTTTTTGAGGCAATCTGCTCGGACACGGTCGACGGGGCAGCGATCAGCCATAATGATGGGCGGGCATCCTCGACGCACTCAAATTATCGAATTCAAATGGCTGACAAAACTGGCAAACTCATCGAGACGCACGATCCTTACGCCGTGCCTTCGATCCTGACCGATTTCGACCGCTATCTGCTCGGCGAGGGAAAATTTTATCGGCTCTACGAATCGCTCGGCGCCCAACTGCGGACCGTCGACGAAACCGATGGCGTCAATTTCGCCGTCTGGGCCCCCAACGCGCGGATCGTCCAAGTGGTGGGCGATTTCAACGGCTGGGACGGACGCGGTCACGTCGCCAAACTGGACATGTCGGTCGGGATCTGGGAGTTGTTCATCCCCGGTGCGAAAGCGGGCCAGAAGTACAAGTTCCGCATCCTGGACCAGCACGGCCAGTGGGTCGACAAGACGGACCCGGTCGGGTTTGCCGCCGAACTGCCGCCGCTGACGGCATCGATCATCACCGATCTGGACAAGCATCAGTGGAACGACGACGCTTGGATGAAGCGGCGCGCGGCGACCGATCCGATGCACGCCCCGATGAACGTTTACGAGTGTCACCTGGGCAGCTGGCAAAAGGGCCCGGGCCGCACGCACGGCTGGCTGGACTATCGCGACCTGGCACATCGGTTGGTCGATTATTGCCACCGCATGAATTTCACGCACGTCGAACTGCTGCCGGTCACCGAGCACCCGTTCACCGGATCCTGGGGCTATCAAACGGTGGGCTACTTTGCCCCGACCAGTCGGCATGGCAGCCCCGAAGACTTCATGTACTTTGTCGACTACCTGCACCAGCACGACGTCGGTGTGTTGGTCGACTGGGTGCCCGCTCACTTCCCCAAAGACGGGCACGGGTTGCGACGTTTCGACGGCTCGGCGCTTTATGAACACGAAGACCCACGTCAGGGCGAGCACCCGGACTGGGGAACGATGATCTTCAACTTCGGCCGCAACGAAGTGCGCAACTTCTTGGTCGCCAACGCGATGTTCTGGCTGGAAAAATACCACATCGATGGTTTGCGAGTCGACGCGGTCGCATCGATGCTGTACCTGGATTACAGCCGCGAAGACGGCGGCTGGATCCCGAACCAATACGGCGGCCGGGAAAACTTGGAAGCGATCGATTTCCTGCGTGAATTCAACGTGGCCGTTCACGAACACCATCCCGGTGCGGTGACGATCGCCGAAGAATCCACCGCCTGGCCCGGCGTTTCACGTCCGATTTATGACGGCGGCTTGGGTTTCACCTACAAGTGGAACATGGGCTGGATGAATGACACCTTGACGTACATGCACAAGGAACCGATTCATCGCGGGCATCATCAAAACGATTTGACGTTCAGCATGATCTATGCCTTTACCGAAAACTTCATGCTGCCGCTCTCGCACGATGAAGTCGTCCATGGCAAAGGATCGTTGATCAGCCAAATGCCCGGCGACATGTGGCAGAAATTTGCCAACTTGCGACTGCTGTACTCGTACATGTGGACGCACCCCGGCAAGAAGCTGTTGTTCATGGGCGGCGAACTGGCACAGTGGAATGAGTGGAACCATGACGACGGCCCGGATTGGTTGTTGCTGGACTTCGAAACCCATCGCGGGGTGCAGGAACTGGTTTCGGACCTGAACCGACTGGTCGTCAAGAACCCGGCGCTGCATCAGCTGGACTTCAGCGACGACGGATTCGAGTGGGTCGACTGCATGAACTGGCAAGAGAGCACGCTGATCTACCTGCGCAAGGGTCTCGAGGGAACCGAGCCGATCTTGGTCTGCTGCAATTTCACGCCGGTCGTCCGGAAGGACTATCGCGTCGGTGTTCCCAAGAGCGGGTTCTGGAAAGAGATCTTCAACAGCGACAGCGACCGTTACGGCGGGACCAATGTCGGCAACTATCCCGGGGCCAAATCCACCGGCGAAGGCCACCACGGACGCTCCGACAGCATTCTGGTGAACCTGCCGCCGCTGGGCGTGACGATGTTCCGCATGGAAAAATAGGCGTCTGCCCTATCGTGTCCGCGGTCGCGATCGGTGGTAAACTCAGAACCAGTGTTACGCCTGACGAATTCCAGTCCCCTTCTGGTCCGCCGCGATGCCGGTTCAAATGCAACTTGCTCGGATCATCATTTCCGAGCTGACCGAAAGCCAAGTGATCTATTTGCGCGAGATCGATGGGGAGCGTGAGTTCCCCATCTTGATCGGCATTTTTGAAGCGACCAACATCGACCGTCGCGTCAAGGAAGATGGCTATCAACCGCCGCGACCGCTGACCCATGATCTGATCGTTCGAACGGCCGAGGCACTCGGCGGCACGATTCACAGCGTTGTGATCAGCGATTTGAGCAACCAGACGTATTACGCGCAGTTGCGTGTCGAGACCGAAGACGGCGAAATGATCGAAATCGATTCGCGGCCCAGCGACGCGATCGCCGTCGCCGTCACCTTCTCACCGCCGTTGCCGATTTTCGTCGCCGAGCATGTTCTCGCCGAAGCGACCTCGAGCATGCCATAGTCGACGACCGAAATGCAGATTCTAAGAACGACCGAACAAGCCTATGAGTTTGTTTGGCAAGCACGTCGCAGCGGTCAAGCGGTAGGCCTGGTCCCCACAATGGGTGCGCTGCACGATGGCCATCTGTCGCTGGCCAAGACCAGTGTCGGCCAGTGCGATCAAACGGTGGCCACGATTTTCGTCAACCCGACTCAGTTCGCTCCGCACGAGGACCTGAATCAATACCCGCGAACGCTCGACGCGGACCTGGAAGGGCTGCGCAGCGTCGGTGTGTCCGCCGTGTTTGTCCCCCAAGGCGACGTGATCTATCCGCCCGGATTCAGCACAACGGTTCAACCGCCCGATGTCGCGCAGTCTCTCGAAGGCGCGTTTCGCCCCACACACTTTCAGGGCGTCGCCACCATCGTCCTGAAACTGTTTCACATCCTGCCCGCTTCGCACGCATTCTTCGGGCAAAAGGACTACCAGCAACTGTGCGTGATCCGGGCGATGGTCCGCGACCTGAACGTGCCCATCGAAATCGTCGCCTGCCCCACCGTCCGCGAACCCGATGGATTGGCGATGAGCAGCCGGAATCGTTATCTGGACGCGAACGAGCGGTCACGTGCGCTGCGGCTTGCCGCGGCTTTGGAAGAAGCCGAAAAAGCCGTCCTGGACGGCCAACGCGATCCCGCGGCGATCGAACGGATCATGCATGCCACTCTGCTGGCCGGCGGACCGGACGACGGAGTTGATTCGATCGATTACGCAACCGTCGTCGATGCCATCACGTTGGAACCGATCCGGCAGATCCAAGACCGTTCGGTCGCGTTGGTCGCCGCCAAAGTGGGGTCGACGCGGTTGATCGACAACCGCCTGATCGATCCCTAGCCGAACCATGCCCCCGCGACGATCGCTGCGACACCGCGACGATTCGACCGGCGTTGAATACCCCATCCATCGTCCTGACGGGCGTCGATCAAAACTTACCGCAAAAACGCGCCGCTTCTTTCGCATTCGATTTGTCACCCAGACGGAATCGCGTCATGATATCCGCCACTGTCGAATGAGTGCCACTTAACGTCATCCCCGATCCGTCACATGATTCAACGCATTCTTGTCACCGGCGGTGCCGGTTTCTTGGGTTCCTACCTGTGCGAGCGACTGGTCGATCAGGGGCACGATGTCATCTGTTTGGACAACTTCTTCACCAGTCAGAAAAGCAACGTCGCTCATCTGCTGGATTTCCCGAACTTCGAACTCATCCGGCACGACATCACTCTGCCCGTGTTTTTGGAAGTCGACCAGATTTACAACATGGCGTGCCCGGCAGCGCCGGGGCATTACCAGTTCAATCCCATCAAGACGATGAAAACCAGCGTGATGGGGGCGATCAACATGCTGGGGATTGCCAAACGCTGCGGCGCAAGAATCCTGCAAGCCAGCACCAGCGAAGTATACGGCGATCCCGAAATCCATCCCCAGGTGGAATCGTACCGCGGCAGTGTCAACCCGATCGGCATCCGAGCCTGTTACGACGAAGGCAAACGGGCGGCCGAGACGTTGTTCATGGATTATCACCGCAGCAACGGCGTGGACGTCCGGATCGTGCGGATCTTCAACACCTATGGCCCTCGCATGCACCCTTTCGATGGCCGCGTCGTGTCCAATTTCATTCGCCAGGCGCTGGCCGGTGAAGACATTACGATTTTCGGCGACGGCTCCCAAACCCGATCGTTCTGTTTCCGCGACGATCTGGTCAACGCCATCATCGCGATGATGAATCACAACGACTTTATCGGACCGGTCAACATCGGCAATCCGGATGAATTCACGATCCGCGAACTCGCCGAACAGGTGATCGAAATCTCCGGATCGTCCAGCAAGTTGGTCCAACGCCCGCTGCCGGCAGACGACCCGACGCGGCGGCGGCCGGACATTTCCTTGGCCAAAAAAGAACTCGCTTGGCAACCCGAAATCAAACTTGCCGACGGATTGCGGCAAACGATCGATTGGTTCAAGTCCATCGATCTGAGCGACTATCGGCCCCCGACGCCCAATTACGTGTAGATCAGCTGATCTTCATCGGAAGCTCACGCCCCTTGGGCCAGACCTGGACGATCGCGCCTTGCTCTTCGTCGCTTTCATCCCCCAGCGGATAAGATGCTACTTTTCGCAGTTGCAGGTTGCCCATCAATCCCGCGTGACGCGCCTCGCCTCGCTCTTCGATCCACTTCGGCCCCTTGATCAGCAACATCCGGTCGACGTTGCTCCAGTGCGGTTCGATCCATCGACAAAGTTTGGCAATACTTCCCACCGCGCGACAAACCAGGCTGCTGAACCGGAAATCTTCCAACAGGTCCTCCCCTCGGGCCGAATAGACAGGCACGGGGAGATCCAAATCCGCGATCATCTCGCCCAACACGCTCGCCCGCTTGGCAACCGATTCGGCTAGCGAGACGTCGATGTCTGGTCGCAGGATCGCAAGCGGGATTCCGGGCACGCCATTGCCGCTGCCCAAGTCCAGCACTTCTTCGCCCGGATCCAGGATCGGCGCCAACTGCAGGCAATCCCGCAGGTCGCGGCCGACGAACAAATCCCAGGTCGTGTGACGTGTCAGATTCAACTTTTCGTTCCAGCTCCACATCGCCTCGGCATAGGCCTGCAGGCGCTGGGCAACCTCTCCATCAAGTTCGACGGAATGGTTCTTCAAAGCGGTCTCAAATTCGGGAGCGAGGGGCATGGGCGAAATGTGTTGAAAGGTCAAACGATTCGTGACCCGCATGATGATGCAATCACCGTCGTTTGGGAACATCCCGCCAGACGGGATTTCCCCGGGGACCGAATCGTCCAGCGAGGATCGCCCCCACCCTCGACCTGGCGACGCTCGCCCGAGCGTCGACGCATTCCGCCAGTCGCCGTGTTTTCCGAACTCGGCGTGCGCGAAAAAGCGAAGCTTTGCCCCGCGCCAACCTCGGAAAGGAAGGCAACTGTCCATCCCAGTCGAAAACGGAGCTGCGGTGGTCTGCGAGTGCTTCGTCAGCGCCGTCGTCGGAGAAACACTCCGCCGGAGGCGAGCATCAGGATGGCCGCCGCACCCGGTTCGGGGATCGCAACGGCAGCCACGGTGACCACGCCCGAGGAGACGGTAAAATCGAGGTCGGCGAGAGCTTCGTCGGAAAAAAACGACGCCAAATCCACGCTCACCTCAAATTGGTCGCCGGCGGTCGCCGCCGGCATCGCCCCGCCCAATTGGTGCCGCACGTCGACCGTCGCCAGCAAGTGTCCGGATGTGACCGGAACGTTCAGGGGATCACCCCCGGCATTAAGACTGGCGTCGTAAAACGTGATCCGATTGCCGGAATTGTTTTGCGTCGAAGGTAGGTTTTCGGAGATCGACTCGCTGGTCGCGGCAAAAATGTAGTCGGCGTCGGCGAGAAACGCCTCCGATTGTGGTTCGACGAACACCAGAGAGCTGCCGGGAGCGGCGCTCAGCGGCGTGATCTGCAAGATCAATTCGAACTCAGCCAGGTTCTGAGGCGGCGTGTCGCTCTCAATCCCGATCTCCAGCAACAGGTCGCCGCCGGGATCGATCGTTCCGCTGCCGACCGAGATCGCAAACTCGGCATGGGCGGAGGCAAGCGACAAGTGCAGCGCGATCGCGAAAGCCACCATGAAACGGAGAAACGGAGTAGACTTGATCATCGGCTCTGGCCAGAAGAAAAGCGTATGGTTGCCTGCTCGATCATAGATCGTCGATCGGGCAAGCGTTCACACCGTAGAATAGTTAGAAACCGAACCCGGTTCGAACACTTTCCAGCGTCGGTCCATTTTTCTCGAACTCTCCCGGTTGTGATCGCGGCGATCGTCCGCGCCAATCACAGCGTGCCCCCTGAACCGCCGCCCGCACGACGCCTATCGGAATTCGTCCTGAATGAGTCTCATGCCCACCCCCAGCCGGACCACTGGCCTCCCCTCTGGCGATCGCGTTGATTCAATGTTTCGTCGCGTGAGTGTCGCGGGAATCCTGACGCTGGCTGCCCTGTGTTTTGCCAATTCGGCCGCCGCGGGCATGAGCAGCGAGAACGTGGTGGTGGTCGTCAACGGTGATTCAACCGTGTCGCGGACCATCGCCAACCACTACATCGATGCACGAAAGATTCCGACCAAGAATGTGGTGGTCTTGAGTGATGTCCCTGGGGGGCTCGAGATCGACTTGGAATCGTTTCGCGAGCGGATTCTCAAGCCGTTGCTGGCGGAGATCGACGCCCGCGGGATCTCGACACGTGTCCGAGTGATCGCCTACTCGGCGGACTTTCCGACAGCGGTCAAGATCCCGTCCCATTGCGAAAAATTGACCGACCCGACGGCGAAAAGGTACCAGTTGCCCGTGGCTTCGATCACAGGGCTGACATATTTCTATCGATACGTCCTGGCCGACGATCCGGGCTACCTAAGTTTTGCGGCCAACCTGTACGCACGCGGAAAATTTGAACGGCATTTCCTCAATCCGTTCGCCGGCGACAAGAAGGCCGAATTCGAACAGGCGACCGCACTGCTGAAGGATGAAAAGTATGCCGAAGCGGCGGTGATCTGGAGGAAACTGCACGAAGAACATCCTGAAACAATGCCGGCCTTGGCGCTGCGCGCCGCCGAGGCGTATTCGCTCGACGGGCAAGCCGAGTCGGCGGTCGAGATGATTCGGGCGGCCTTGAAAGCCGGTTGGCGGTCCTCCAGCTATCTGACCGAGACGCCGGCGCTTGAGAAACACCTGAGCGACCCACAGATTCAAACGTCGCTTCCGTATCTGGACGACAGTCCGATCGCTTGGCAGGGACCACAGGCATTTGCCTCCAACGTCGGTTGGACGTTGACCGGCAGCCCGGTCGCGATCAAAGACGGAGGCATCCCCTACCTGTGCTCATGCTCCTTGGCCGTCGTCCACCCGGGCGGATCCACTCTCAGTGATGCCGTTCGGGTTTTGTTGCGTGCCAGCAAGGGCGATCGAACGTTTCCCCGAGCCCGATTTGCGTTCAGCACCACCGCGGATGTCCGGTCAAAGACCCGATATCCCGGTATCGCCGATACCGTCGTTTATCTGCAAGAAAACGGGTTCGAAACCGAGGTGTTCAACTCCGTCGTTCCGAGCAAAGAAGGAGCGGTTGCGGGATTGATGCTGGGAACGTCGACGGCCGATGTGATGGCCAAACCGTGGATTTTGGTCCGCGGATCGATCGCAGAAAACCTGACCAGTTTTGGTGCCGCGTTCGGAAATCGCTCGCAAACCAAATTGACCGCGTTCCTCAGCGCCGGCGCCGCGATGTCCAGCGGTACGGTCACAGAACCCTATTCGTTGCAATTCAAGTTTCCCACACCGATGCTGTACGGCTATTACGCCCAAGGCCTGTCGGCGATCGAGTCCTTTTACCAGTCGGTGGCGTCACCCTATCAGTTGCTGATCGTCGGAGATCCCTTGGCCCAACCGTTTGCCAAAGCCCCCGACGAACTGGTCCAATCGGCCTTCGTCAGCGAAGGTAAACGCCGGCTGAGAATTGAACGCCGCTCGATGCGATTGAAAGTCCCCAAATCGCGCGCCGCCTCCATGGAACTATCCATCGATGATCGAATCTTCCAAGTCGTCCCGCTAACTGGAACGGTCGATGTGAAAACGGTCGAAATCAATTGGCCGGACAACACCTCCGGAATCTACGACGTTCGCGCCACCTTGATCGGACTCGACCGAACCGAACCACGCGTCACGTTCGTGTCCGAAGTAGACGTTGACGGCAACCATCCGGCACCGACAGCGACGATCACCAAGCCTCGCTCGGATGCGGATGGTTTCGGCAATGACGGCAGCAACGCGACTGCGATCCAAGTCGATCTGGAATGTCCCGGTGCCGATCGGATCGAACTGCACCACCTGGGGATTAGCGTCGCCACCGTCGATTCCGACCAAGGGACCGCGACGATCCCCACGAAGACACTCGGCGGTGGCCCCTTACGATTCCGCCCGATCGCGTTTTTCGGCGATAAAAAAGTGCGGGGCAAGATACTGGTCGATCAGCTGCAACCGCTGAAGTAATCCTCAACCGCGGCGCGAATCGCTGCTTGCACCTCTTCCGGCGGACGGTCCGCGTCGATCACCGCGGTCACAGGGCTGGAACGTGGCAATTCGGCCAGAAAGGCTTGGCGCACCGATTCCATGTAGTCCGCGCCGCGCGATTCCATCCGGTCGGTCGGCCGCCCGATCCGGCGAAGCGCCCGTTCGGCCGGCATGTCCAGCAACAGCGTCAGGTCGGGACGCAGGCCCCCATTGGCCAGGTCACCGATCTGCCAGAGCAATTCCGAGGAAACCCCCGCCTGGGCATCGCCGACGCTTTGGTAAACCACGTTGGCCAATAAAAATCGATCGCTGATCACGCTGGTCCCGCTGGCCAGCGTCGGACGGATCGTCGATTCGACCATTTCGCAACGACTGGCCATAAACAGCATCGCCTCGGTTCGACGATGCATGGTCAACTCGCTCTCCAACAACAAGGCCCGTAACCGCTGGCCGATTTCCGAACTTCCCGGATCACGCGTCGTAATGAAATCCAACTCGAATTCGCGCAACAAACGCTGCAAGCCCTGGATTTGCGTGGTTTTGCCGACGCCGTCGATTCCATCGACGGTAATAAAATGTCCGGTTTTTTGAGGCATCGAAGGGTCTTGAGTGACGAAGAGGGGGAAAGATGGTCGGTCCGATTCAACCCGATGACGCCGGTTTACGGTAGGGGAAGGTGGTATTCGGCAGGAAAAGCGGCATCAAGCGACCAATCTCGCCCCACACCCCCCGCGAGCGAGAGAGCGAACTCCGTGATAGAGCGGCTTTGTGATTTTAAGCTTGATTAATACTGCCTGAAGGGGTAAGTTCTTCCCCTTGCAGCCCTATTCAATGGATTTCTCTTTTCAGGAGTGGCTGATGAGTTCAAACAGTCTTGTTCGCTTCACACGGTCTTGTCCTACGTGCGGTCGGCGAATTCAGATTCGTGGCTCTTTACTCGGTCGCGTTGTTGCCTGCCGTCATTGCAATGCCGAATTTGTCGCGATGGTGTCCGATGACACCAGCGGTTGCGTGGATGATGCGCAACGCTTGATGGATCGCGTGGAATCGGTTTTGTCGCGCAGCCAGGCACCGATGGTGGATAATCCGGTGATGGAAAGCCCGGCTTCGTCCACGACACCGGCGGGGTAACGGATTGTTGATCTATTCCGATCACAGCTGAAATCTGCCGTTTCGCGCGAGCGTACGGGCCTCCACTACCCAAACAACGCACTGGCGTTCGTAGGCTCGCGCCAAACGGCTGATTACATCAACAAGTCGGCTACCGACTTTCCCCGTATGGGCGACAGAAAAGCGGCCGCGACCGTGGTAGCCTTCAGGCGTAGTTTGCGACCATCGCGCGCACCGATTCGGCGATGGTTTCGCGAAATTCCGTCGGCTCGATGACCTCCGCATCCGCTCCCAGCGAGAGGACTTTGGGCAGAATCTCTCGGGGGTGCGCCGCCGGAACCGTCAGCAAGGTGGCGCCGTCATCCAGTTCTTCCAGCGTTTGCTCGGGGTGCCAGGGATCTTCTCGCAGGTAAGCGGCACTCCGTTTTCCTAAACGAATCTTGACCAGCGTCGTCGAATCTCCCGAAAAGATCCCGATGCTACTGCCGAGATACTTCGACAAGTTGATTTCGGGGTCGGGTTTGAAGTATTCGTCCAAGAGCGTCGCGTGGTGAAAACGATCGAGTTTCCAGTTCCGCAACCGCTGCCCCTTTTCCGGCGACTCGACTGCGGCCGTCGTCGGGACCGCAGCAACGATATAGATGCTGCTTTGATAAACCGCCAAACCGTAGGGTTCGATCTTCCGGGTCGACACCGGTTTGCCTATCGGCTCGTATTCGATTTCAACCAATCGGTGCTCCAGGATGGCCCGGTTGATCGTCTTGAGCATGCCTTCCTGGCGTTCGTACGATTTGCTGGGTGAACCGAAGACGTGTAGGGCAGCGCGATAACGCGCGTAGTGGTCGAAGACGCCGTTGGGGACCGCTTCTTGAACTTTGTTCCAGAACGTTTCGATCCCACGCCAGTATTGGGTGCCCATCAGCGGATAGAGCAGCTCACGCCCGATCGACAGCGCGATCAGTTCCGTCGCAGAGATCCCGATCTCATGAACATCCGTCGTGTTTTGGCCCAGCTTGAAGACCCGGCCGCGCTGCAGGGATTCGGACTGGATATCAAAACCCGCCGCTTGCAGTGCTTCCAGATCGCGGCGCACTGTTCGTTCGTGAAGCTTGGTCAGCCCCAGATCGGCGACCAAATCGCCTCGCAACTCCTCCAGTGTGCGTCCGAACCGCGACAGTTCGAGCAGCTGAAGCAACTTGTGCTGGCGAATGAGTTGTTCATTGCGTGCCATCGGGGGTTCGTCTCCTTACGAGTCGCGACCGGGAAAACACACCCGCGATGTGTTTCATAGTCTCCCGGCTAGGAACCGGGAACGGGGAGACCGGATTCTAAGCATCAACACAACGGCATAGCAGTGGTTCGCCAGCCGGAAGCCTTCAAAAAACCAGCCCCGCCCCCACTCCGGGGTCTGTCCCCGTACACCCGGGGTCTGTCCCCGTACACCCGGGGTCTGTCCCCATTTACCCGGGGTCTGTCCCCGTTCACCCGGGGTCTGTCCCCGTTCACCCGGGGTCTGTCCCCATTCAACCGGGGTCTGTCCCATTCAACCGGGGTCTGTCCCATTCAACCGGGGTCTGTCCCCGGGTAAGAGTCCCCGGGTGAGAGCTGCGGAGATTGCGCGGCCCGGGGCACTTGCGTTGGGATGGGGAACTAGGAGAGATGCATGATTGCCGCTGGGCTTACTGCCGTAGCTCACCTTGCTCGTTCGCTTGCCAAACCTGACGCGTGTTGACGTCCATTGCTGTCAACCAACCGCCGCCGTAGCAATAAGTGTCGAGACAAATCAGATGCCCCGTGTCCAGGATCTCGCCGTCACGGTTGGCCGTGTGGCCGACCACAGCGGTCTTGCCACTTTGATGCTGGGTTGGGATCCCGTTGGTCAACGAGTACCAGCGCAACAGTTCGATCTCCTGATCTTCCAGAGCAACTTCGGGGTTGTACGCGGCATGGGTGAAGAAAAAGTCGCCTGCGACGTAGAAGTCCCCCAGGGCGTCGAGAAATTGCTGGTGTTCGGGCGGCAAGAAATCCAGGTCCCCGTCAAACCCGTAACTTTCCAAGGTCTCAACGCCCCCGTATCGCAACCAAGCATGATGGGAGCCTCCATGATGCAACACTTCCAGCATCATCTCTTCGTGATTGCCCAACACCCCGACCAACTGCGTCCGCTCGCCCAGACGGATCAACGTCTCAATGACCCCACGAGAATCCGGGCCACGATCGATGTAGTCGCCCAACGTCACCACCGTGTCTTCAGCGCTCGGTTGAACCGCATCCAACAGTGTTTCCAGGGCCGTGCGACAACCGTGAATATCTCCAATCGCGATCAGTCGTTGCGTCACAAATCCTCCTAAATCGCCAGCGTTTGCGTGGATTTCCCAACTCGGTCCCGCACGGCAAGCATGCCACACGTTTTCGCCCTCACCCTCCCGTCAGGAGGGGCTAGCGAAGCGGGGATGGGTACAATTGGTGCCAAATCGGCGTTTCTTCGATAGAGTTCAGGTGAACAGGTGGTCGGAAAGCCGTTTCTACGTTGAAAGTTTGCGAAAGCTCAGCGAAACTGTCTAGGCAGACCTTCTCTGCGAGTTTTCCAGGATCGGATGTTAGCATGAGTATGACTGAGTTTCCCAGCACCGAATCGGCCGAGTTTCCGGAGCGTGACGACGAATCGGCCGATCTGGACGACCAGGAAATGGATACGGTCGACGCGTGGGATGAGGAGGAACTGGAAGAAGAGCCTGTCTTGCAGACCGACGAATCGGCGGCCTTTTTTGGCAGCATGGCGGTGCACATCTTGATCATCGTCTCGCTGGCGATCATGCCCAGCCAGGTCTTCAAGGAAGAAGAAGCGGTCGTGATCGTGTCGCCGCCGGTCGAATCCGAATCCGAACCCTTGGTCGAAGAAGTTGTTTTTAGCGACATCCCGGAGATCGCGATCGGCGCCAACAGCACCGCCGAATCGGAAATGGCTGACGCGTCGGCGGAAATGTTCGCGGAAATCGCCGAGATCCCCAGTCCGGTCGAGCTCGAAAAAAGCGACCTGGGCGACATCGAGGTCAATCGAATCTTTTCTCAACCGATGGCCCCGATGGATCGTCTGACCAATCAAAAAGGAACGGTCGGCGAAGGCGCCAGCGGCGCCGCCGGCGCGGTCGACCGATTGACGTTCGAAATCCTGCAGTCGATGGAAGAACGGCCGACACTGGTCGTTTGGCTGTTCGACCAAAGCGGCTCGTTGCACCGCCAACGCCAAGAAATCCGCGACCGGTTCGACCGCATCTATGACGAACTGGGAATCCTGGCCGACGCCAAGGCCAAGGACGAAAAGGAACTCGCGGCCGAGCGACGACGCGGGATGAATCACGACGCACAATTACTCAATTCCGTGATCGGGTTCGGTGAAACGATCACGCTGTACACCGAGACGCCGACCGAGGACGTCGATGAAATCAAACAGATCGTCGACAACATCGAAACCGATGCCTCAGGAATGGAACGGGTCTTCACGGCCGTCAAAAGCGCCGCCGAACAATACAAGTCGCTGCGGGTCAGCCGCGGCGGCAACGAACCCCAGCGAAACGTGCTGTTGATCGTCGTGACGGACGAACGCGGCGACGACGAACAACAAGTCGAAGACGCCATCGAGATCTGTCGCAAGTACGGAATGCCGGTTCACATCATCGGAGTCCCCGCCCCGTTCGGACGACGTGAGACGTTGGTCAAGTACATCGATCCCGATCCGAAATACGACCAATCCCCACAATGGGCTTCGGTCGACCAAGGGCCCGAATCGTTTTTGCCCGAACGCGTTCAGCTGCCGTTCACCGCAAACTTTGAAGAAGAGCCGACGATCGACAGCGGATTCGGCCCCTACGCGCTGACACGCTTGAGCTATGAAACCGGCGGGATTTATTTCAACGTGCACCCCAACCGCAACGTTTCCCGCCGTGTCAACAAACGCGACGTCGCCGCCTACGCGTCGGACATGGAATACTTCTTTGACCCCGTCGCGATGTCGCGTTATCGCCCTGATTACTTGTCGCCTCGCGACTACGTCGCCAAAGTTAAATCGAGCCCGCTGCGGACCTCCCTGGTGACCGCCGCCCAGCTGAAACCGGTCACCGGGATCACTCGCCCCCGATTGCGATTCATCGGGACCGACCAAGCAAGACTCTCCGGCGACCTATCGCGGGCTCAACAGGATGCCGCCCGACTGGAACAACCCCTCGGGCGGATGGCGATGACGCTGGAACCGGGAATGAAGTATCGCGATCGCGAGGAAAGTCCGCGTTGGCGGGCGGGCTTTGATCTGGCGATGGGACGCGTCTTGGCCCAGAAAGTTCGCACGGAAACTTATAACGCGATGCTGGCCAAAGCCAAATTGGGCATGTCATTCGAAAAGGAGAAGAACAACACCTGGGTTCTGGAACCGAGCGACGAAGTCACCGTGGGCAGCAAGTGGAAACGCGAGGCGGAAACCGCCCGAATGCTGCTCGAAACGGTCGTCAACGAGCACCCCGGTACCCCCTGGGAATTGCTCGCCAAGAAAGAACTGGAGGTGCCGATCGGATGGACGTGGACGGAAGATTTCACCGACCTTTCGCCCCCTCCGCGACGCAACCCGGGCAACAACAACAATCCCCCGCGTCCCGGTCGCGATGACCAAAAACGGATGCTCAACAAAGCCCCCAAACGACCGGTGCCGAAGCTGTAGCCGGCGGTTGAAAACTCTCTTTCGCCCTCGGGTTGGGATTTGATACCTAGAGACGAGTTGACGATCAAATCGACTCGATATCCAGGGAAACCAACCGATGATGCGTCCCTCCCGACGTTCGTTTGCCGCGTTATGCACCGCCGCCGTTGTCACCGGCCTGTCTTCGGCACCCTCCGACGCCGCGCCACCGAGCCTGTTGAAGTTGTTCGGCAAGGCGCAACCGATCGACCAAGCCGACTCGTTCTTGCTGAGCGAAGAGGACGGTCCGTGGCTGTTGTTGGCAACAACCTTTGTCGGTGAAGACGCCAAGGATCGCGCCCAGCGCGCCGCCGTCGAAATCCGCAACGAACTTCGATTGCCGGCGTTCATCTACAAAGAGGAATTCAATTTCACCGGAACCGCGGGCCAAGACACCGCGACCGGTCGACGCGCACGCTACGCCAACCCGCACCAATACCAAGCCTATGCGGTCCTAGTCGGCGAATACGATTCGGTCAATCACGAGAGCATCGACAAGGACCTGGATCGATTGAAGTCGGCCGACCTGGACGTTTTCCGCGATCCCGATGACGTTGCCGCCGAATACAACACCGATTCGCCGGCGTCGATGATCAAAGCGTTCGGCGAGCAATTGTTCAAATCGCGAAAAGGACGCGGCCGAAACCCGATGGCGGCGGCATTTGTCACCCGCAACCCACTGTTGCCCGAATCGTTCTTCCAGCAACCCGAAGTCGACTCGTTCGTCAAACAGCTGAACGAAGGCCTTGAATACAGTCTGCTGGAAGCCGATGGCAAATTCACCGTCGTGGTGCGCACCTTCAACGCCTGCGGAACCATCTTGGGCGCGAAAAACCAAGACAAATTCGAGCCCAGCGAAGAACGGATGGCCAAGTTCGCCCGCCAAGCCGCCAAGATGGTCAAAGAGCTACGTAAACAAGGCGAAGAAGCCTACCAGTACCACGACCGAGACCGCTCGGTCGTCACCATCGGAAGCTTTGACTCGTTGGGACGCGAACTTCCCGGCGGTGGATTCCAATACGAGCCCGAAATCCGCCGGCTGATGCAGCAATACAGCGCCCTGAACGCCTCACACGCCAAACGCGTTCCCGGACGCCAAGGCGTCGCGGCAAACCACATCGCGATGATCCCGTTCGACGTCCAGCCGACTCCGATCGCGATCCCCAAAGCAAGTAAGCGCAGCCTGTACAGCTCATTGCGATAGCCTGCGCCTGGCCGCTGCACCATTCTTTCAGGCTCGCCCGTGCCTGCAAAGCCGGTGCAGAAGCGGCCTGTAGAAAAAATCGTTTTCGATGAATGAACCGGACGGCACGAGCCCGAAACGCTAGCCCAATGCCACCTACGTCATGAGCCTACGGCTCAGTTTGGGATCGAAAGTAGGTGGCTTTGGGCGTTCGCTGCCTGTTGAATTAATTTGCCGCACAGCCGCTGCACTCGCAATTCAATCAGGCTGGCCAGTCATTAATCATAGCTAGCTCTCGTCACTCTCCCCGGCCGCCCGGCATCAGAAGGGCGGTGCGCCCCACCGATGGCCGAGCCCCTGGAGCGGTTAAGCGGCGCCCGGTGTTCCGCGGGCAACAATTTTTCCGGTTATCCGGAATGTTTCAAGAATCCGGCGTCCGAATGCCGACAAACCTATACAAGAGCGGCCTGATTCGCCAGAAATCCGCCTCCTTTCGCTAGGGGGCGTTGGCTTGACGCCCGTCTCCCGCGGCCCTATGCTTCGGCCTTTAAGTTGAAAGCTTGCAAAGGGTTACATCATTCGCCCTCAAGCGCAATTTGGGTCGGCGGAGAGCCAGCAGGAGTCGGGTGTGACCAAGAAAGACATCGTTCGAACGATTTCTGACGAAGTAGGCCTAACGCAACAACAGACCAAGAAGATCGTCCAACGGACCTTCGATTCAATCATCGAGACGCTCGTCCGCGAGGGTCGAATCGAATTGAGGAATTTTGGGGTCTTTGAGGTCAAACCGAGGGCTGCACGCCGCGCGCGCAACCCACGGACAGGCGACGAGGTGATCGTACCCGAAAAGTACGTCGTCACCTTCAAGCCTGGAAAGTACATGGAGGTCAGGGTCCAGGACGCCGAACTCGATGGTCACCACGACAACCTGTCCGGTGACCTCGACTCAGCGAACTCGGTCGCCCCGACCCCCGAAGCCGAAACCATGCCTTCCAACAAGAACTCCGGTCGCTGGGACGAAGACTGACCGTCGTCACAGGGGTCGAGACCCAACAGAAAACGTTCACGGAGGAACGTCCTATGCGTCGCTTGTTCCAAATCACCATGCTGGCCGTCTGTGTGAGCAGCTCCGTCGGATGCTTCCTTCCGATCTATTCACCACGCCCAGAACGTCGCGTCCAGCAATTGCTGTACACGTCCGAAGACATGCGGTCGGTGATCGACGAATGGGAACGATTCTGGTTCCTCGATTCGCCCAGCCACCTGACGCCGATCCGAACTCACGGCGGCATCATGTAAGAAACGAGTCGATCAAACGCCTTGGGACGCGATGGCCCAAGGCGATTGGAGACGACAACAAGCCAATGCGATTACGACGCGTAAGCGAGAGGCGCCGGTGGACTGCCACCGACGCCTATCAGCTTATCACGGAAATTCTTGGCGACTTTCTCTACCGTTTAGAAGCCTACCGGATGATGTTGGTCAGCTCTTCCAGCATCTCATCGGACACGGTGATCGTTCTGGCGTTCGCGCTGAAACCACGCTGGGCCACGATCAGCTGTGTGAACTCTTGAGCGATGTCCACATTGGAACGCTCAAGCTGGCCCCCCCTGATTTGGCCCCGATTCCCGGCCATCCCGGACCCCAGCGAAGCCTCGCCGCTACTCATCGATTGCTTGAAGTAGTTGTTGCCCACCGCGTCGAGTGCATTGGGGTTACTGAACGAAGCGATGGCAAGTTGTGCCAACGGGACTGCGCGACCATTGGACGCAAGCCCCGTCAGCTCTCCCGTCGTCGAAACGGCGACCGACGTCAGCGAGCCCGGGGGGATCCCGTCTTGCATTTGCGTGATCGAGAAGTCCGTGGCGAGGTGGCTGAGTCCGGAGAAGTCGAGCGCAATCTCTTGCGGTGCGGTGATGCCATTGAATTGGATTTCGATGTTCGCATCGCCGACTCCCGTCAATCCGGCCAACCCGTAGCTGCCGTCTTCGTTGAACGTCAGGTTGTAGACCGAATCGTCGAGCAGGACACCGGATTCGGCGCGGATGTCGGCGGTCACCGTCCAGGTGTTTTCGGTTTGCTTGAGAAAGTCGAAATTGATGCGATGGCTTTCTCCACGCACGTCAAACACTTCCATCGACAACTCGAAGGTGTCTCCGTTGCTTCCCTGGGTGCCGAGAAACATGGAATTGGCAGAAAAACTTGATCCACCGACGTTGCCCGAGGCATCACGCAGCAGCAGACTGAGGTAGCCTTCGCCGGTCGTGTCCGAGGTCACCGAAAGCGACCCATCGGCTGCCAACGCGGCGGTCGCGCCGACGAGCGTGCCATTGAGCGTGTCGACCAGATCCTGCAACGTCGCCGTTTCCGCGTTCAGGTTGACGGCGAACGGGGTGCCGTCGGGATTGGTGCCCGAGATTTCGATCACATCGCCGGCAACGTAATCGGTGGTGTTGATCGTCAAGTCAGACAGCAGCGTGGTGCCATCGGCGGTTCCTGACGCCGTCTCGAATCCGGTGTACGACTGCAACACCTCGGCGACCGGCGGCGAGGAGCTTGACGGCAGGTTGCCGGTAAAGTTCACCATGCTGCTCGCTTCACCTGCGATCGGGGCGCCGATCGGAATGTTGATGTAGCTTTCGCCGACGTCTTGAAAGGCAACGCCACCATCGGCCCCTTCGCCGACATCCCCCATCCGCTGCACCAGGTAACCGGTTGCCGGATCGACCAGGCGGCCGTTGGCATCCAAAGAAAATGCCCCCGCACGCGAATACACATTTTCATTGGCCTGGCCTCCCAAAGTGAAAAACCCCTCGCCCTCAATTGCAAAGTCGAAGATCTGCGACGTCGACTCCAGCGTTCCTTGGGTAAAATTCCGGGTGATCTGGGCCATTTGCACCCCGGTTCCGACCGCTTGTGGATTGATCCCGCCGCTGTCTTCGGTCGCCGCCGAAGCGCCGCGAGCGACGTTGTACATCAGGTCGCTGAACACGGTCGACTGGGTTTTGAAGCCCACCGTGTTCATGTTCGCCAAGTTGTTAGCGACGACGTCAAGTTTTTGTTGATGAGTACGGAGTCCGGTGATACCGGTCATCAAAGATCTAGACATAGGTTGCCCCTAAAAATGAAAAGTGGTGGTCGGTTGAAATCGATACGAAACGTTAAGTCTTCAAATGTCTAAGCTGGACATCGCCAGCTTGACGTAGCTACGCTCGATGCGAGCGTGGGAAACGCCGGGCACACCTTTTGATAAAGGCAGCTACGATTGACCGGCGATTGGAAATGTTGCTGAATCCATCGAGACGCAGCTGAACTAGCTCGCCTCGGTCACGCGAGCGATCTGGTCAAGTGAAACGGTTTGCCCATCGACGAGCACTTGGATTGAATCGTCGATGTTGAACACGTCGGTCGCGACGCCGGACCTGACCTCGCCTGAGGCCGAGTCGATGTAGTCGACCGACTTGCCGATCAAATTGACACCCTGGGTCAATTCCTGAAGCTCCATGTACTGGCTGAACGATGCATTCAAGTTTTCGATCCCTTCCAGAATCGAAAACTGTGTCAGGTCGTTGATCAGACCTTCTTGGTCGACCGGATCGACCGGGTCCTGGTGCTGAAGCTGGACGGTCAGCAACTGAAAGTAGTCCACCGAAGCGGTTTGCGAAGTGATTCCTTCCACGTGTCTCTCCTTAGGCCACAATGTTGACGCCGCCGCCGGAAACCGATTCTCGGCTCATGCTGGACTGCGCTTGTGATTTCGATTGATAGCGATGATCGGCCGGCCGATGTTGCCCCTCCGATTCGCCCGACGATTGGTCTTGGTACGAAATATTGACATCCGATGCGTCGAAGCCCGCGTCAGCCAGTGCGTCCATCAATTGATCGCGGTGGCTGAGTAACAGTTCGCTGGTCACGTACTCGGTTGCAATGATTTGTGTCTCGATCGCTTGATCGGTTTGCGTGACGTGAATCTTCAGTGTCCCCAACTCGGCCGGATGAACTTCCAGCCGAACGGTTTGGCCATCGAGTTGCAAACTGGTTCGCATCGCTTCATGAATCACTTCGGCCGTCTTTTTGACGGCTTCCGGTGATGCGGGCGAGCTCTGAATGAATTCCTCCAAGGAGAGCGTCTCGAAAATCTCCTGGTCCGCGACCACATCCAGACCGACATCGATCGGCGAGTCCATCGGAACAATCGCCGGCGATTCATTCGTCAGCGGATTCGAATCGGAAAACTCCGCCGAAACGATCGGCTCAAATGGGTTGCCACGCCGAGATTCCTGGCCACCGAACTCCGCAGCCCCACCCGATTCGATTGGGATCGAATCTTGCAAGATCGCATCACCCGAACTGTCTGCCGAATCATCCATTTCAACCGGGTCGGTCGCATCGTCGCTCGTCTCTAGCGGCTGCCTGGTTGCTGCGAGAGCCGGCTGATTGGACGGACTTGAATCACTGGCCAGTTCACCCGCGACCTGCGCCGCTGAAGCCGCTGCGGCTTGCTGTGGCGGGGCTTGAATCAGTGGCTCCGTGGCGCGTGATGCACTTGCCTCTTGGTCGACGGCGTCCGATAGGGACGTTTGATCCACCGCAGTTTCGGCGTCGGCCCCGCGCTGTGTCCGCTCCGACGGATCGGCCGCATCCAACCCGTCCGCCCCTTCCACCGCGGCATCGCTGTTCTCACCCGACACGACGCCTGCCGTGGCGAATGATCCTTGGTCAGCTGCCGTGAACGGTTGCGACAGGACGGAACTGCTGGATGCCTGATTCTGCAGACCTACCGAATCACTGCTATCGGAAGCCTCGACCGGCATCACGGAGGCCGCAACGACGGCATCAACCGAGGCATCGCCCGCCGAATGATCCAAGTTGCCTACTGGGGCACGTTCCTGATTGCTCGATGCAACCCCAACGCGAGTTTCCGCCGCAGCACCCGATAACTCACCGGGGTTCTGTTCGACATTGCTGGCCGCATCGGCTTGGTCGAATTTGCCATACGCCGATTCGTCATGTTCCCCAACGCGTCGCGATTCTGCTTTTACATCCACACGCCTTGCGTGGTCAGACGAGGCTTCCGAAGCGGCGGCGAGTGATTCCACGCCGCGATCAGCCACCGAAGCGGCGTCCGATTCCGAGACCGCCAAGGGGAAATCGTCATCCACCAGGACATCGTCGCCAGCGGTGTCCGCATGAACCACTCCATCCGGGGCGCCGGCTTCCGAATTTGACGCGTCGGCCGAAGCGGACGAGTCGATGTTTACCTGGGTCGTATCGAGATCCAATGCATCCGGCGAAAGGTTCCCTGTGTCAACCGGTTGTGCTACCAGTGGATACCCCGAAAGCAACACCGCCTCGCGTTGTGAGTCGACGTCAACGGCCGTATCCGCAGCGACGCTCACGTCCGCATCGCTGACGACGCGCCCCAATTCTCGGTGGGCGAATTGCGTCGTCGGTTGCGCCGATGTTGCGAGTTCGGCTGCCGGTGTGACCAGTTCAGACATCGCCGAAGCTGCTTCGCCGGTTGCAGTCGCTGACACATCGACTTGCGTGACCGGATCCTCCTGCATCAGGAGTCGTTTCGCGACCGCATCAAACGACTCGGATCCCGCTGCCGATCGATCCTGTTTTGGAGTCGCCGACACCTTGCTCGGGCAAGGTGCCATGCAGGGGAAATCGAAAAAGTGGTTTGCCATTTGTTCCTCAAAGTGAGCTTCAGTCCGCCGACGTGTCCGAAGACATGCCGGCGTAGCACTTGGCAAACGCCGTGCCAAACTCACCAGAGACGCAAAATGGCGTCTCGGCAGGCGGGTGATTTACGCAGAACGATCAACCCGCATTTCAGAGAATTGCTCAAGTGTCGGAGGCGGAAAAATCTGCACCACCGGTGGCAATTCTTTCCTATGCCGCCTTGCGATCCTCGCCGTCCAGCTCGCGATATCGCTTGATCTTGTTGGTCAACGTCCGCGGCGAAACCCCAAGTTTCTCTGCCACAAGACGTCGATTACCGAAGTGGTCGATGGCGGCGGTGATGATCTGCCGCTCGACCTCTTCCAGATGCGTGTGCAGCCAATGCTCCGGCAAGACGGTATCAACATCCCCGTCACCTTGCGGGGCTTCGTCGCGCCCGCGATCGCGATCGCGTCGTTGATCACACGGGATTTCGCTTTCGGGCAACCCCAGGTGCTCGACACCGATTCGGGGACCGTCGGCGAGCACACACGCGCGGTGGATCACGTTCCGCAGTTCACGAATATTTCCCGGCCAATCGTGACGGGCCAGTGCCCTCATCGCGGCTGCATCCAAACCTTCGACGTCGGCCTCGCCCTCGGAACGAAATTGTTTCACGAAGTGCATGGCCAGCGGCGGGATGTCACCGAGTCGCTCGCGCAACGGGGGGATGACGATTTCGATGACATTGATTCGATGAAACAAGTCCAACCGAAAGTTGCCGTCATCGATTTCCTGTTGAAGATCACGGTTGGAGGCGGCAATGATCCGCACGTCGTGATCGATGGGCGTGCTGTTGCCGACGCGTTCGAAGCGTTTCGATTCCAACACGCGCAGCAATTTTGCCTGGGATGTAATCGGGATCTCGCTGACTTCATCAAGCATCAACGTGCCATCGCTTGCCAATTCGAAACGTCCCTGACGCGCCGCGACGGCCCCGGAAAAAGCACCCTTTTCATGCCCAAACAGCTCGCTCTCGAGCAGGTTTTCTGGCAGCGCGGCACAGTTGAGCGTCACCAGGGGCTTGGCCGCCCGGGGACTGGAGTGATGAATCAACTGCGCAAACAACTCCTTTCCGGTACCGCTCTCACCGGTCAGCAAGACCGGCGCACTGGAGCGAGCCGCCCGCTCGGCGAACTTGATCAGCTGTTTGATTTTTGGCGATTGGGTAATGATCATCCGAACTAGGCGTGATTGTTTCCCCGATAGGCGTTTTGCATTTGCACGGCCCGGACGCTCCCTTGGATCTTCGGAAACAGCCGACGCAGCGAATCGACCGACGCCTTTTCCAGGCCCGCCAGCTTTGGCATCAAAGTCTTCACCACGTCGATGGTTTCGTCGGTCAGTTGTTTGATTTGGCCGCCGGCATGCTCATGCTCGTCCTGATAACGCTGCCGAAGGGGTCGCAACACGTCTTCGGTCTGCTTGATCTGCTTCATTTGTTCGCCGATGGACTCAACCCCGCCGCCGGGCTCACGACCGACGGTGTCGACAATCTCATTCAGCCGTTCGTACTGCTGTTTCAGCCGAATCGTGTATTCAATCAGCGTCTGTTCTTCACTGGGAGACATAATCATTTGACCTTTCAAGGAGGGCATTAAAGTCCGCCGACACATCACTGAATTTTTTCTGCGTCCCGTCCGACGACTCCGCGTACTTGAGCCACCACTTGGCGGCCTGGACGGGATAATCCGCGGACTCTTCGTTAGCGATGTCACGCAGTGTCCCCTGCGCCTTTTCGTAATCCCCAAGCTTGCGCTGGCACAGCGCGACCAGCAGATCCAACCACGTTCGATCAGACTGCGAAAGCTTGTCGACCGCGACCGACCGGAATGCCTTGAGTGCCGATTCGTAGTTCCCGGTTCGGTACAGACTCTCGCCAAGGGCCAAGGCGTTGACCGGTTTGGGTAGAAGTCGCTCGGCAGCCACCGATCCCTCGGGCGTCTTGTCCTCCGCCGCCGCCTCGACGGCCGCCGGTTGATCCAGACTTTCGTCGATCGAAGACAGTGTCGGCTCCTTCGTGGCGGCTGTCACCCCGGATTCCACGGCCCCGTTACTTTCGACGACGTCCCCTCCGGGCGTCTCCAACGCGGGAGTGCCGGTCCCACCGGGAATCGCTTGGGCTTGCTCGGCCGACAGCGCCATCGCCTTATCGCGGCGAAGCCGTTGCAGGATCCGAATCCGTTCGCGAATCTCCGACAGACTGCGAGACGAATTCTGGGCCGGCCCGCCGGGCTGCTGACTATCCGCCGCTGCGGAGTCGGCTTCAACCGCGCCTTGACCCGGAACCCAAACGCTTCTCGGCGCCGGCGACTGCGATTGCTCCGCAGCCGTCTGGCGCTCCTGCCGCGCTTGTTGAGTCCGCTTGATCAGCGCTTCCAAACGCCCCTGAACCCCCTGATCGGCGACAGATTCGTCTGCCATGATCGAGCGCAAAGACATCGGGGCATCGGCCGGCGACTGGGCGCGCAACGGGTCGACCGAGCAGGCGATGGCGACAACAAAGACCAGCGTGAAACTGCGAAGCAAAATGTTCCGGATCAATTGAATGTATCCTTTTGATGATTGTGCTTGAACCTTCATGGCGTCACCGTCGTCGCGTCATTGCCCGATGACGCATTGCCCTCCGTCTCGGGCAACAGACCGGCAAAGCACAACGCCGCCGCGTAGTGGTCACCCGATTTCTGAAGCGTTTCGCCCAACTTCTCAAGCGCGTCGGATTGGATGGATTGGTCGACTTGCATCGCGAGGATCCGGCGGCAAATGATTTCACTCTGCTCCAGATTCCCCATGTCCAGCTGAACCGACGCGTGCAGGTACAACACTTCGGGCAACAGATCGGCCGACACCGTCCCGAACGACTCGATGGTCGTGTTGGCCTGATCCAAATCCAATGATTCGTAATACATTTCCGCCAACTGCAATCGAATCCGTTCGTTCCAATAGCCGGGCGGTGCGTTTTCCAGCGCCGCGCTCAGGTTGCCGATCGCCTTGGATCGCAACCCCACCGACGAATAAGCCTTGGACACGATCAACGAATCGGCAAACGAAACGATGTCCTGGGGTTGAAGAGCCGCCAACGCAAGCACGACCCGCTGCCCTTCGTCTTGCAACCCATGCTTCGGGCCGACGTGTTGGAATCGCGCGTACGAAGAAAACACGCTCGCCAATCGCTCCAACGGCCCACCGGCCAAATCGGCGGAAACGTCGAACAGCACCGAATTGGCCGAATAGGGGTCACCTGTCAACAAATAGCCACGCGCCAGTGTCATCGCGGTTCGCGCCAGGACGACCGGGTCGTCCGCGCGACGCATCCCTCGCGAAGCCGCCGTGATCGATTTTGACATCTGGCCGAATTCCAATTCCAAATCCGCGATCATCGCATAGACCTCCGCCTGAAGCGCCGGAGACAGAGTCTGGTCGAGGGCCATGTAGCTTGCGTGCAGCGCATTCAGGCTGTCGCCACGCACCATCGACAGCGACGCTTCGTTGAAATACAGGTCGGCATTCAATTCATGAGCCGGCCCGGCCTCGCGAGCGGCACGGTACTTGTCAGCCGCAAGGTCCCAACCGCCAGACAACCGAACGTTGTTGCCGTCGTTCATGATCGCGGCGACCCGTTCGACGCCCTCAAGGTAGTCCAACTGCACCCGCTGCAACATCCGCTGGGTACGGGCAAGATCGTACGAGGCCAAATCCCGCGTGGTCAGTTCCTCACGGGCCATGATCGTTACCCCGCCCTCGGACTGACTCCACGACAGCTCCATCGACTCAAGGGCCTGATCAAGCAACAACGACACCGCCATAACCGGCGCGTTGACGTTGGCCAACCGCCCCACCAACGACGACTTTGCTTTTTCGGTGACCGTGATCTGCAACCCCGACAAACGCTGCAACTCGGAGATCAGCTTCAACACCGAGACACCACTCAAATGGGCCTGCACGAGCACCAACGACACGTCACCCTCATAGTTCTGCAATAGCTTCAACCCCGAACCGGGATTCACGGGCACGCCATCGGGCGACTCCCAGTCGGCGAGCGCAAGCATGGAATCCACGGCAACGGGCACCCAGTGGTACTCCATCGGCTCCTTCTGAAGGGCCTCGACGACCACCTCATTGGCGAGCAGACGTCGCTGCAGGCAATCGGCCAATTGGTGCACGATCGTTTGCCGGATGATTTTTGGGTACCCGTCATGGGAATACACCAGAAACAACTCGCTCAATAGCGAGATCGCCTCACCCAATTGACCCTGACTTTCCCAAAGCCGCGCCAGCCCCAACAGGCTGGCCAATTGTTGGACGGAACCTTTCTCCGCAACCCGGATCGCGCTGTGATAGTGCTTCTCGGCCTGCTCGTGCAAACCGGCCAACTCTGACGCCAGCCCCAAGCGGATCAACACGGCGACATCGACCGGCAAATTGGCCTGTTGCCAGAGCTTGCTGTAATGCTTGACCGCACCGACCGAATTCCCTCCGGCCAACAGGCGATCGCCCAGTTCAAGCACGCCGAAATCGATCGGCTGGCTGCGCTGTGCGGACGGACGGACATCATTCCAGATTCCCGCAACGGTGGCGGAACTCGCCGGCGGCGCCTGAGGGTCATCCCTCACCGCGCCATCGAAGTCTTCAGCGGCGAACGGAGAGAGCTGCTCCGCAGCGGCCTGACCGCTTGTTTCGGTGGCCGGCGGGGGAATCTGCTCTGCGGGCGAGTCGATGTCCACCTGGGGCTCGGACGGCCAATTGTAGACCAGCCCGCCGACCGCACCGATCGCCAGAAAGACTGACACCCACAAGACTTCCGTTCGAAACACCGCGTCTGCATCCTACATGAGAACATGGCCCCGATCGCTCAGAGCGGGGCATCCAAAAGCGATCCAATCGGCGCATTCCGGACATGCGCGATCGTCCCTTTATTCGCTACGACTGTATCGACTAAAAAAGCTTTGCGGCTTAAGGATTTTATACGCAAGTTCGTCACGGGCCTCTCGACAACCCATTTCAGTCACCCATTGCGGAGAGAGAAGAATGAGAATCAACCCCATCGGAAATTCGCAGCCCGCTCAATACAAGCGGCTCGATTCCCAGTCGACGGCCCAGCAGAACGAGACGCCAGCGCCGACCCAGGCTTCGGCGGCTAAGTCTTCGACGGCCTCGACCTCGATTCAACTCGATTCGATCCGCGATTTATCACAGGTCCTCAAGCAGTCAGCTGATGTGCGAGAGTCCGTGGTGGAAGCAGTCAAACTGAAAATACAAAGCGGCGAATACCTGACCAAAGAGGCTGCGGTCGATACGGCCAGGTCGATTCTCGATTTGTAAGCTTGCCGGGAACCTCCCTCAACGCAAGTGCCACGGATGCACTCATTGTCACGGACGTTTCTTTGAATCCTTAATCCAGAGTAAGCAAGAGAAATGAGCTTAACAATAACCAACAACGTCGGCGCTCTGAATGCCCGCAACAATCTGAACCGATCTTCGAACGCATTGAACAAATCGATCGAACGACTGTCGACGGGCTTCAAAGTCAACCGGGGTGCAGACGGTCCTGCCGCTCTGGTGATTTCTGAGAAGCAACGTGCCCAGATCGCCGGTCTGCGAACCGCCATCGACAACACCGAAAAAGCGGTCGCCGTCGTGCAAACCGCCGAAGGTGCCCTGAACGAGATCAACAGCATTTTGATCAAAGTCCGCTCGCTGGCACTCGATTCGGCAAACTCCGGCGTCAACGACGCCGACGCGTTCGCCGCCAACCAAGCGGAAATCGACAACGCACTTGACACCATCAATCGAATCGCCGCCAACACCCAGTTCGGCGAGAAAGCACTGCTCGATGGATCCGCCGGCGTCACCGGTTCGACCTCCGACACCGACGTCACCTTCCTCAAGGGTGGCAGCAATACCAGCGACGGTACCTACGCGGTTGCCATCACCACCCAAGGTGAACGAGCCAACATCACCGCCGGCACGTCGCAAACCGGCAACCTGGCCGCCGACGAAGTCCTCTCGGTCAACGGCGTCAGCATCACGCTGAACTCCGGATTGAGCCGAGCCGGTGTGGTCGCTCGTATCAACGAATTCACCGACCAAACCGGTGTCGTCGCCGAAGACATCTCCGGCGGAACACGCCTGCGTTCAATTGAATTCGGCTCCGACGCCGAGATCGAAGTCGTTTCGGACACCGCAGCTGCGGGAACTTCGTCCGGTTTTGGCACCACGCTGAATACCGACCAAGGTGTCAACATTATCGGTACCATCGATGGCGTCGCCGCCTCGGGTAAAGGCAACACGCTGACCAGCGTTTCCGGTGCGTCCAAAGGCACCGTGGTCCGTGTCGGCGAACATTCCTCCGACGCCGCGCTGACCGAAACCGGTGCTCAAGGCAACGTTTCGATCCAAAACAACGCCTTGGTCTTCCAAATCGGTGCCAACCAAAACCAGACGGCCCAAATCTCGATCCAATCGGTCAACGCCGACGCTCTCGGTGTCGCCGTGACCGGAACGAAGTTCAACAGCCTGAACGAAATCGACGTCACGTCCTTCGACAACGCTCAAGACGCCTTGAAGGTGATCGATTCCGCGATCGACGAGCTGTCCAACATGCGTGGCGAACTCGGTGCGTTCCAATCGAACACGCTCGAATCGATCGCCAACAACATGCGATCGACGCTGGAAAACACCGTCAACGCCGAATCGGTCATTCGCGACACGGACTTCGCCGAAGAAATCTCCAAATTCACCAACAACCAAATCTTGGTGCAAGCGGGGACGTCGGTTCTGTCCAGTGCGAACCAAACGTCTCAGTCGGTTCTGTCGCTGCTGCAGTAAGACGAATCGACCGATGAATCACCGCCGGGTGAGGGAAATCCACCCCTTCCCCTCTCGGCGGCCCCAGTCAGCGTGCTCTCCGCGATCGCATCGCCCCTCCACTCGGCGGTGCGGCCGCGGCGGGCACGCTGACTTTTTTTCGGCCCGCGTCCGCGGACGTTTCGCGCTCGCGCCTCATCATGAGTGCTTTGGTCCGATTCCAGTCAATGGTAGTGGACGACGCGAGCAGTCCTCGCCGCTGGCATCCCCAATGGACTCGTCGCCTCGTCCACTACTCGAAAACCGAGCGGCGGCGGATTTCCGGCACGATCGCCCACTGGCCGACACGATCCGCGTGGAATGTGAAACCGTAGCCGTCTTCCGGGTTAGCAGTGGAGGTTTACCGTCGGATCCGACATTTGTGTGAACAGCACAATGCAAGCGTCCTAGGCTTCCGATGGAACTGTTCGGGGGTGAGACCAGAACGGACTCGCGACGTAATCAACTTGGATGATTGTATTCCTGTCAGGGCGCTGAGCTCTTTGGCTGCCGGTGCGAGTCTTCATTCGCAGCCTGAGATCCCGCTTCTTGACGCCTTGCACGGCCCATGCGGCTACACCTCGCCAGAAGATAATTGACGATGTTCAGTATTGACGGGATCGTTTCTGGTTTTGACACGACCAGCATCATCGAAAGCCTGCTCGGTTTCCAGCAGACCCAGATCGACACATTCAATTCACGCAAGGCGGAAGTCACCACCAAGCAGACGACATTCAAGGGCATCGAAGCCCAGCTCGTCACGCTGCAGTCGTCCCTGAGCCGCTTAAATCGTGCGACCAATTCGGTGTTTGATGCGCGCACCGGGTCGAGCACCAACGAAGACGTGGTCACCGCGACGGCCGGCAGCGGCGCGATCGCCGCCAACTACCAAATCAGCGTCGAACAACTCGCATCGGCCCATCAGATCGCTTCCCAAGGATTCTCGTCCACCAGCGAACAGATCGCCACCGGCGACATCACCTTCAAGGTCGGTGACCGAGCCGAACAAACGATCACGATCAACGAGAGCAACAACACACTTAAAGGCTTCGTCAACACCATCAACGAGCAGGTCAAGGATCTTAATGCCAGCGTCATCTTTGACCAGGCCGCCGGATCTCACCGCATCCTGCTGTCGTCCAAACATACCGGCGCCGCCAATACGATCTCGGTCTCCAGTGCCCAGGACCCGCTGACCGGCGTGCTGCCGGATTTTTCCGGCCCCGCCGTGCAACCGCCGCTCAACGCGATCGTCAAACTCGGCTCCGGCATCGGCGCGATCTCCGCCGAATACGATTCCAACACGGTCGACGGATTGATCGAAAACGTCACCCTGGAACTGAACAAAGCAGCCCCGGGCGAGGTGATCAACATCGACATCGAAACCGATACCGAATCGGCCAAAGAAGCGGTTCAGGGATTCGTCGACAACTTCAACGCGATCATCGAATTCATCGATACCCAGTCGCAATACAACCCCGAGACCGAGGTCGCAAACCCGCTCCTGGGCGATCGATCCGCCAGCACGATCAAGAACAAACTGCTGACCATCGTCTCCGAGTCGGTCCCCGGTTCCGGATTGGCGCGGCTGAGCGAAATCGGCATCGATCTGGACCTGAAAGGCAAACTCGCAATCGATTCGGCGAAACTGGACCAGGCGCTCAAGGGCGAACTCGATGACGTCGATGCCGGCGAGATCCGCAACCTGTTCGGGCTCAACGGCGCCTCCACCAGTTCCGGCGTCCGATTCCTCGGCGGGACCGCCCGCACTCAACCGTCCGAGACGCCGTATGAAGTCGACATCACTCAAGCCGCCGAACAGGCATTGGTGACCGCGACCAACGCCGCCGCGGCCAGCATCGTCGTCGACGGATCCAACGACAGCTTTGAAATCACCGTCGACAGTATCGTCAGCGAAACGTTGACGCTGAACCACGGAACCTACACCACCGAAGAACTGGCCGACCACCTGCAATCGGTGATCAACAGTTCCTCCACCCTGGGCGTCCACCAGGTGGAGGTCAGCGTCGGAAGCGACAACCGATTGAGCATCACGACGGAGGCTTATGGGTCCGCCGCCAACGTCTCCAGCTTGAACGGCACGGCCGCCTCCATCCTCGGATTCGACGGAACCGAAAATGACGCCGGCCAGGATGTCGCCGGACGATTCCTCGTCGGCGGCGTTGAAGAAATCGCCAAAGGCACCGGACGAATCCTCACCGGTGATCCGGACAACGAAAACACCGCCGACCTGCGCGTCGAAGTCACGCTGACCGCTGCCCAGGTCGCGGCCGGCAGCGAGGCCGAACTGACGATCACGCAAGGCGTCACCGGACGGCTGAACGACTACATCCGCAGCGTCTTGGATGCCGACACCGGATTGCTAAAGACCGTCAACGAAACGTTTGAATCGCGGATCGCTTCGATCGATGCATCCATCGAAAAGGTCGAAGCATTGACGGAATCCAAACGGGAGTACCTGATCGCCGAATTCACAGCGCTGGAAAGCATCATCAATGAACTCCAGACCACCGGCAATTTCATTTCAACTCAATTGACGTCGCTGGGCAACTTCAGTGGCAACAACAAGAAATAGCACCTTTCAAAGACCGTTCGCGCACGGGGGATCATCAATGGAACAGCTAAAGACATATCAACGGACGAGCATCAAACGCGGTTGGACCCGAGTGGACATGCTGCTCATGCTGTACGACCGCGCCATTGAATCGATCGAAGCATGCGAAATCGCTGCCGACGCCGGCGATCCCGCATTGTTCTGTAAACACGAGTTGGCGATGCGCAAAACCATCATGGCCATTCACGCAGGACTGAAACCCGACGAAGATGAAGTCGCCTTCAATATCGCGCGACTGCTGCACTTCGTCATGATTCGATTCGACGAAAAGGACTTCGCGAACTGCATCAAACTGCTCAGCCAGATCCGCGACGGGTTCGCCCAAGTCGCCGACCAGGCCAACGAAATGGAACGTCAAGGCGAGATCCCCGCGCTGCCCGAAAGCGACACGTTCGAATCCATCGCCTAATTCCAGGCAGATCTTTTTGTGCGTCGTCACCGATCTCGATGACTCTCGTGAACGAAAACGTCGGAAAAACGCGTGTGAACGTCAGTATGACCGCATGCGGAGCGGCCTGGAGACGTCGAGAGCATCCTTTACGAATCTGCGTGTTGCCGCGGTAACTCCGTTTCAGCAAGGCGACAAAGATCCCGACGAGAAGACGCTCTGAAATGCGCCATTAGATGGACGCGCTGCAGGAAACTGGTCCGTCGGGTGGTTCTCATTTTTAGTCTCGGCGCTTTTCGATTGTGCCCCCTGTTCGCTCAGTCATCCCTTTCGCTGGACAGTCGCCGTCCTCTCCGAGGTCGGCGCGGGCAAAGCTCCGCTTTTCCGGTACGCCGAGTTCGTAGAACACGGCGACTCTCTGATCGCATCGCCCCCTGAAGATCGAGCTGCGGTGAAATACGAGGGCCGAGTGAATTTCGGCCCCCTTTTTTTGTCACAACAAACATTGTGAAAAAGATCACAACGCGCCGCACAGGCCCCTTATTTGTTTTTTGCGTGTTTTCATTTGCCTTTAAATGCCTTTGGCATATGATTGAGTGCGTGAAGTGGGCGGCAATTTCGGCTCGGTTGCTGCCGCACCGCTAGACGGCTTCGTGGTTCCCGGGCGGGAGCCGCGACGCTGTGTCAGCGCGTCCTTTTCTCACTCCTCGCAGAGTTCCGTATCGCCCGCCACAACGGCGGCGTTGCCACCCGGTGGCAGGCGAAACGGGGCTCCTCTCGGGCCGATTCGGCGTCCGCAAACCGGAAGGCCGAATTCAAAGCGGTCGTGTCGACCAGCCAGGTTGATACCGCACAGAGATCAATCCAAGGAGGGGACCTTTTCCGAGGGGAGACCCGAAATGGTTGGACCGAGCGGAAACGATCGTCCGGCATCGGCATCCGATGGTGCCAAGGATCGACTGATTCGTCCTGGATCGGATGTGTTGGGGACGATGCGCGATCGAGTCAGCGAAGAGGGCCGGTCGGCGGCGAAACATTCGGCGCGTGGATTGTCCAGCTATCGCAATTGTCCGGCGTTCGGATTGTTGCAGCATGCGGCCGACCAGCTGCCCGATCGGTTGGCGCTCGTTTATGGCAGTTCGCGTTGGACGTATCGGGACTTGAATTCCGACGCGGTCCGCGCCGCAGCGATGTTACAACGTCTGGGCGTCCGCCCCGGCGACCGCGTCGGATTGTTGCTGCCCAACGTCCCTGAATACATCATCGCCGCCAACGCGATCTGGCGTGCCGGCGGGATTGTCTTGGCGATCAGCCCGCTGATGGTCCGCAGCGAAGTGGAGGCATTGTTGAGAAAAACCAAGTGTCGACACGTCGTCTGTTTGGATTTGTTGTCCAACCTGTTGCCCGACTCCAAGGGCGATGCATCGACGGGTCCATCACCGCTGCGGACGACGTTGTTGGTTTCGATTCGCAAACAATTGCCCGCCCATGAACAACTCGGGTACCTGATCAAACGCGGTTATCAGTGGTTACAGGCACGTCCGCAAGGTTCAAACAATCGCGTCGGATGGTTCTGGGAAGAGATCGCAACGATCGAACGTGCCTGGCAACCGATCACGATCGATCCGGCTTCGGACCCGGCCTACATTCTGCCGACCGGGGGAACGACCGGATCGCCCAAGGCGGTGACGTTAAGCCATCAGAACATGGTGGCTAACGCGTGGCAGCAGTATGTCTGGACACGACGTTCGTTCGGCGAAGAAACGATGTTGGGCGTGTTGCCGTTCTTCCACAGCTACGGCATGTCGGCGACCGTGATGGGCGGCGCGGCGATGGCCGCGACGTTGGTGTTGCATCATCGTTTCAACACCAACAAGACCATTCAATTGATCGAAACGCATCGGCCGAGTGTCTTTCATGCCGTCCCGGCGATGCTGGTGGCGATGAATGCACGGTTGCGCGAACACCCCAGCGACAAACTGGATTCGCTACGTTGGATCATTTCCGGTGGAGCGTCGCTGGAGGAATCGGTCGCTCGCGAGTTCACCGAACACTGTCGTTTCGGCCACGACGAAGACCAACATGCAGGGCCTCAAGTCGTCGAAGGCTTCGGGCTTAGCGAAGCTTCACCGGTGACCCACGTCGGTCATTTGTTCAAACAGCCGATTTACGGCCGGATCGGATTGCCATTGCCGATGACGGAATGTCGAATCATCGATCCCAACGCGGAGCCCGGCCAGGGGGAACGAATCCTTGCCGACGGCGAAGTCGGCGAGCTGTGCGTGCGTGGCCCACAAGTCATGTTGGGTTATTGGGGGGATCACGAAGCGACGCGGATGGCGATTCGCGACGGTTGGTTACACACCGGTGACTTGGCGATTCGTCATGAAGACGGTTGGTACAGCATCGTGGGCCGCAAAAAGGACTTGATCATCACCTCGGGATTCAACGTTTACCCGAGTGAGGTCGAGACGGTGTTGTGTGAAGCAGAGAACGTCAAAGACGCCGCCGTGGTCGCGATGCCGGATGAAGTCCGTGGCGAATCCGTCCATGCCTACATCGTCACCGTCGATGGCTCCCCACCGGACATCGAGGCGTTGGAAGAGCACTGCCGCAATCATCTTTCGGCGCACAAACGGCCGCGGGCCTACACGCATTGCCCCGACGATCTGCCCCGGAATTTCTTGGGCAAAGTCATTCGGCGTGAGTTGCGTGAGATGCAGGCGATTGACCAAGATAGGAGCACCTGATGAGTTCATCAAGATCTACAACCCAACCGATTGCCGTGATTGCCGGCGCACGCACACCGCTATCCAAGGCGTTCACCGATTTGGCCGCGATCAGTGCCGTCGATCTCGGCACGCACGTGGTCACCGACGTGGTCGCCCGCGCGGCCGCCAAATCGGAATCGATGGACATCAGCCAGATCGACGAACTGGTGATGGGGAACGTGGCCGGTCCGCCCGATGCGGCCAACCTGGCTCGCGTGATCGCGCTTTCGGCCGGGTTGCCCAAAGAGCGGATCGCACACACCGTCAACCGCAACTGTGCCTCCGGGATGGAGTCGATCATCGCGGCCTGGGACTCGATCCACGCCGGGCGAGCGTCGCTGGTGATCGGCGGCGGTACCGAGTCGATGTCGCAGATCCCGATGCTGTTTCGGCGTGATGCGGCAAAGAATTGGATGCGGTTGGCGCGCAGCAAAACGCTATGGCAAAAACTCCGGGCCCTCGCCGCGTTTCGACCACGACACTTTAAACCCGTCGCCGGAATCCAGCTCGGCCTGACCGACCCGGTTTCGGGAATGAACATGGGTGAAACGGCCGAGGTGTTGGCCCGCGAGTTCGGGATCTCACGCAGCGAGCAAGACGAGTTCGCGCTGTTGAGTCACGAGCGGGCGGCGGCGGCCCGCGAGAAGTGTTTCCTGTCGGGCGAAATTGCTCCGATCACCACCGAGCGCGGTCGCGTGGTGGAGAAAGACAACGGACCGCGAGACGGCCAGTCGTTAGAGCAATTGGCGCGGCTGAAACCGCTGTTCGATTCTGCCGGAAGCGTTACCGCGGGCAACAGTTGCCCCCTGACCGACGGCGCCGCGGCATTGGTACTCAGCGACGTGGCGACGGCGGAGCGTTTCGACCGACCGCTGGGCTACATCACCGACTATTGCGTCGCCGGTTGCGATCCCCATCGCATGGGACTCGGCCCCGTCTACGCAACCGCAAAGCTGTTGGAAAAGACCGGGATGTCGCTCCGCGATTTTGACCTGATCGAACTGAACGAAGCCTTCGCGGCACAAGTGATCGCCTGTGAGATCGCCGCCGCGTCAAAAACGTTTGCGTCAGAGGAACTGGGGCGTTCTCGACCTTTGGGGCAGCTCTCTCGCGATGTGATGAACATTCACGGCGGATCGATTGCATTGGGGCACCCCGTCGGAATGACAGGAACGCGACTTGTGTTGACGCTCCTGCGCGCCCTGGCCGAACGCGGCAAACGAATCGGCCTGGCGACGTTGTGCGTCGGTGGGGGCCAGGGTGTAGCTATGATCGTCCGAACCCAACTGGAGGATTGATACGATGACCCGTCAACAACTATCCAACCTCACGCTGTCCCTGGACGATTCCGGCATCTACCGCGTCGCACTGGACGTTCCCGGCCGACCGATGAACGTGTTGAACGCATCGGTGATGGCCGAACTGGAACAGGCCGTCAACGAGCTGGAAACCCGCAGCGACGTCAAAATGGTCGTGTTCAAAAGCACCAAAGAAAGTGGTTTTTTGGCCGGAGCCGACGTCGAGGCGATTGAGGCGATCGAATCGGCCGACCATGCCGATCGATTGATGAAGCAGGGGCAACAGCTGTTTGATCGCATTGAAAACCTGCCGATGCCCACCTTGGCGGTCTTGCACGGACCGTGCCTGGGTGGCGGATTGGAGCTGGCGCTGGCTTGCGATTATCGCGTCGCCCGCGACAACAGCAGCACCAAGATCGGTTTGCCGGAAATCAAGCTCGGCTTGATCCCCGGTTGGGGCGGCACGCAACGATTGCCCAAACTGATCGGATTGAAAGAAAGCCTTTCGATGATCCTGTCGGGCAAGCACCTCTCGGCGCGTGACGCGACGAAGATCGGCCTGGTCGACCTGGCGATCCAGCCGGATCTATGGCGCGACGAAATCGTGCGTGTCATCGACTCGCTTGCCGGGGGCGGTTCGTTGCGGCGAAAGCTGCCCGACGCCGCTTCCCTGTGGCGGTTGATCGAGCGGATCCCCGCGGTGCATCGCCGGATCCTTTCGCTGACCCAAAAACGATTGGCGGGCAAGTCGAAACACTATCCGGCACTCGCTGCGGCGATCCGTGCGATCATTGACGGATACGATCCTCGCGCGGACGGATTTGCAACCGAACGTCGGGAGTTCTGCGACTTGATCGAGACGCCGACCTGTCGCCAACTGTTGCGGTTGTTCTTTTCAAGAGAGCGCGCACGAAACCTGAAGACCTGGACGCCGCATTCATTGGAGATGATTCACGGCGATCCGATCCGCACACTGGGCGTGATCGGCGGTGGCGCGATGGGGGCAGGGATCGCACAGGCCGCCGCGATTCGCGGCTACGGCGTCCACGTCAAAGAAGTCGATGCCGACGCGGCGAGTCAGTGTTCGGCGCGAATCGATCGGTTGATTGACGACTACGGGCGACACAAAAAGCTCGATGCCGACCAGTTGCGTCAGCTGCGTGATCGCATCGACGTCGGGACCGATTTCAGTGCGTTGGAGGATGCGGATTGCATCGTCGAAGCCGTCGTCGAACGCATGGGGGTCAAACAAAGCGTGTTGGCCGAAGCCGAAAAAGCGGCCAGCAAGTCGGCAATTCTGGCGACCAACACGTCGTCGTTGTCCGTCACCGAGATGGCCGGGTCGCTCAGCCGGCCGGCTCATTTCGCAGGCTTGCACTTCTTCAATCCCGTGCACCGGATGGAATTGGTGGAAGTCGTCCGCGGCGACGAAACCAGCGATGCGACGATCGCCCAACTGGTCTCGTTCGTGCGGGCGCTCGGCAAGACGCCGATCGTGACAACCGATTCACCGGGATTCCTGGTCAATCGAATTCTGTTCCCGTACCTTGGCGAGGCCATCATGATGGTCCGCGAAGGCCAATCGATCGCGGCGATCGATCGCGAGATGCGAGAGTTCGGTATGCCGATGGGACCGCTGCAATTGCTCGACCATGTCGGGCTGGACGTCGCGCTGCATGTCGCGCGGTCGCTCGGGGCGGTGATGCGTGACGTCGATGACGTGATCGAAGTGCTGTCACCACTGGCGCGACGCAATCAAATCGGACTCAAGTCCAAACGCGGATTTTATGACTACCACGGCAAGAAACCGCAACCGCGCGAAACGGCTGAAGTCGTGGACTTCATCGTCCAGCCTGCGGCTTCGGAACGCTTTCTCGCCGACGGCCTGTCGGAGATTCAACGCAGACTGGTGTACCTGATGATGGCCGAAGCCATTCGATGTGAGGAACGTCGCGTCGTCGAGCACGCCTGGGCGATCGACCTGGCGATGGTGCTCGGCACCGGGTTCGCCCTCCATCGCGGCGGACCGCTGGCGGTGGTCGATCAAATCGGGACGCAGACCGTGCTGGAAAACATGGAACGTCTGCATTCGCAGTACGGCGACCGATTCACACCACCGGCATCACTTCAACTGGGAGCCAAACAATGAGTTTAGATACCGATCCGACCACAACCAATGCGACCGGTCCGGTGGTGACATCAACCCAGGCAGCCGGCAAAGCCACGTCGAGCCCCGCAGGACACTCGACAGACGCAGGACAAACGACTCCTTCATCGCCGTCGACGAAGGAATCGTTTGCCGAGATCGCGCTGCGGCTCGGAGGTGCGTCGGCGGACGAAGCCCAACGGACCGGCGTGATCGACACCGCCGACGATCAGGTCGAAGACCTGTTCGCCGAGCAGTACAAGACGTCCAACAGCCCGATCCACCGGGCGGTCTGGGATCGTCATGTACCGACCGAGTTGTTCGGCCCCGAATTGTCGTTGCCCACGGAAGAAGTCGCTCAGGTCGTCGATCGTTCGCTAAGCGTCGCCGCCCGGCACCGCAAACGCGGATCCCTGATCGATGAAGATGGCAAGATCAGTGATGAAGTGCTGCGAGATCTCGGTGACGCCGGCTATTGGGGGTTGCTGGTCGGACGCAACTACGGCGGTGCCGGTGCGAGCATGCGTGATTTCACACGGATGATCACGCAGATGGCGACGATCGACCCGACCGTCGCCGGATTGGCGTCGGTTCATGGCTGCATCGGCGCCGTCGACCCGCTGCGTGCGTTCGGCAGCGACGAACAGAAACGTCGCTTTTTACCGGGGCTGGCTGACGGAACCCGCCTGTCCGCATTCGCGCTGACCGAACCGGGAGCCGGCAGCGATTTGACCGCCTTGCGAACGACCGCGGTGAGAAACGGAGACGACTACGTGGTCAACGGCGAAAAGCTGTTCATCACCAACGCCACCTTCGGCCGAACGATCGGGTTGGTCTGCAAAATCGATGGGGCTGCGAGCGTCTTGATCGCAGAGCTGCCGAAGCAGGAAACCGAGTCGTTTCGAATCAACCGCTACGGCATCTTTGCGCTCAAAAGGGCGCAGAATAACGGGCTGGTGTTCAAGGATTTTCGTGTCCCGGCCGCCAACCGTTTGATTCCGCCCCACGGTGATGGATTGACGATCGCCTACCACGGTTTGAACCTGGGAAGGGTCTCGTTGTGCGCCAACGCGGCCGGAGCGATGCGTTGGATGCTGGCGGAGATGTTGCCGTGGTCGGGTTACCGGGAAACGTATGGACAGGCGATCGAGAAACGCGAATTGGTCCGACGTCGCGTCGGGCACTTGGCCGGCCTGATCGTCGCCTGCGATGCATTGACGCATTGGTGTGCCAACCTGTTGGACCAGGGGTACCGCGGCGAAATGGAATGCATCGTCGCCAAGATCTTCGGAAGCGAAGCGCAAAAGGAAGCGGCGATCGAATTGTTCATGAAGACCCACGGCGGGCGGTCGTTCTTACAGGGCCACTTGTTCGGCGACAACGTCCATGATTTCCTGGCCCCATGCATTTACGAAGGTGAAGGCGAGATGTTGGGGATGGCATTCTTCAAGTCGCTGGTCAAACAGCACGGAAAAGAACACTTCGAACCGATCGGCAAGACGCTTCACCAGCTGGGAATCAAAGCCCCCAACTTGGCCGACCCGCGGCATCTGTGGGCGTTGCGTCGTCCGATGTTGGGGTACGCCAAGTGGTACGCCGGACGAACGTTGCGTCCGGCGCGCTGGACCAAGCCATCCGCCCCGCGCATCTCACATGAACTCGCTCGTCACGTCCGCTTCGCACAGCGTTATCTGTCCGCGAGCGGCATGGTCATCAGCGGCACGATGCGCCGTCATCAATTGAAGCTGGCCGACCGTCAGTGTCGGATGTCGGCGTTATCGCTGCAGATCCAAAATGCGGTCACCATGCTGGTCACTGCGTTGTACGCGGCCGGCCAGAACGACGCGGTCACGCGGGCGGCCGCCGACACCGTCTGTAGCGAACTGCGGCGTCGCATCACCGGAGCGCACCCCAGCGATCTCGATTACCGCCAAGTCACTTCGTTGGGGGCAACGATCGCCGATAAAGGCTGGAATGAGCTGCGGGGCGTCGAATCGGGGGAAATCCTTCAGGGGTACAAGTAATGAAACTCGTGACAGTCCCGAGTCGGAGGACGCTTCATTGGACGATTCTGTGAATACCTTGCAAACGACCGAGGATCGCGAACCGTTGTCGCCGGAGATCGGCCGGCGGGGCGGAGGCAATCGGCGCGCCGTGATTGCACTCGGCGGCGGCGGGGCTCGTGGGCTTGCGCATTTAGGCGTCATGGAGGCGATCGGTGAATCGGGAGTTCGAACCGAGCGCATCGTTGGGGTCAGCATCGGCAGTTTGATGGGCGGCCTGTGTGCCGTCGATTCCGACATCAAACGGGTGCAGGCCAAAGCGATCGGACTCCTGCATTCGCCGGTCTTTTCCGAAAAATGCCGGCAGCTGATGGCAGCCGCTTCAAGGGTTTCGGCGCGCGACCGGCGGGAATCGCAACAGCTCGGGCCGGCCGATTGGTTCTCGTTGTGGTATCAACGCCTGGAACGGATCATGCGTCACGGACACCGGCTGACGAAAATCATCCGCAGCCCGTCGTTGCTGTCCGACCAGATCTTGCATGAAGCGATCGAGGCGCTCGTTCCCGACATCGATCTTGCCGAGACCAAAGTCCCGCTTAGCATCGTCGCGGCGGATCTGAAAAGCGGTCATCGCATCGTGTTGGAACGGGGATCACTGCGAAAAGCGATCCTGGCCTCCACCGCGATCCCCGGTTTTTTTCCACCGATCCAATGGGACGACATGTTGCTGTCGGACATCGGCGTGCTGGACGCGATCCCGCTGTCGATCGCGAAATCGTACGCTTCAGATCTAACCGTCGGCGTCGATGTCGGCAGCACCGTGCAGCGGATCGATACCTTTGGCACGGCAATCGATGTCGTGATGCGGATGGAAGAGATCGGCGAACGGCTTTGTCGACGCCATTCACTGCCACATGCCGATATTCTGATCCGTCCCGACGTCGGCTATCTGCCGTGGTACGACTTCACCGATCCATCGACGTTGATCGCATCCGGGTTGCGTGCAGCAAGAGCCGCCCTTCGGGGCCAAATCTCCCGTACAGCGGTCGTGGCGTGAGGCGTTCCGCAGTTTGGTTTTTGCCCAAAACGATAAATTCAGCATTTTTGTTGTAAGAATTCCTTTCCGAAACGGTTGTCTTTTAGAATCGGTTTCCTAGAAAGAACCGGCGTGATTGCGTCGGGACTTTGATTCGGAATGCGGAAGAAGGGATGACGACATGTCTGCAAATGCTGGTACAGACGGCGGCACCGACACGGTAGCGACTGGCGATCCGCAAGCCGTCGACCGGGTCGATGACGCGGCGGTTGCAGATCCGCACCACGACGTGTTGATGGAACGTTATGTTCGGACGCGGCGGTTTTCTGAACAGGTCGCACAGCCGCTGTCGGCTGAAGACTGCTCGATTCAATCGATGCAGGACGCCAGCCCGACGCGCTGGCATCTGGCACACACCACTTGGTTCTTCGAAACCTTTCTGCTGAAGCCGATCGGCGACTACCAGGTGTTCGATCCGAGTTTTGAGTATCTATTCAATTCCTATTACAACAGCGTGGGACAACAATACCCGCGCGGCAAACGTGGGCTGATCTCGCGTCCCGGTTTGGATCAGACGCTTCGCTATCGAGCGCATGTCGACCAGGCCATGCAGACGCACTTTGGCCGCGGCGAACTCACCGACGATCAACGCCAAGTATTGGAGATCGGAATCAATCACGAGCAACAGCATCAGGAATTGATGCTGACCGACTTGAAACACGCCCTGTCGTGCAACCCGCTCGATCCGGTTTACCGCGACGGAGAATGCGAGCAAGTCGACGCGATGGGGGCTCCGACGTGGATCGACGTCGACTCTTGTGTCGCCCGGATCGGTCATGACGGGGACTCGTTTTGCTTTGACAATGAATTGCCGCGACACCGAGTCTTTTTGGAGCCGTACCAAATCGCAAGTCGTTGTGTGACCAACCGCGAGTACCTGGAGTTTATGGAAGACGGCGGGTACCAGCGTCCGGAATTCTGGCTTTCGCTGGGATGGGCGACGGTCACGCAGAACCACTGGAAAGCGCCATTGTATTGGTCCAAACAGGGATCGCGATGGACCGAGTTCACGCTGTCCGGCCGCAAGGCGATTCGCTTGGATCAGCCCGTCTGTCATGTCAGCTACTTCGAAGCCGATGCCTACGCCCGCTGGGCAGGATGCCGATTGCCCACCGAAGCCGAATGGGAACATGCGGTCTGTCGCGGGCTCGACCGTCCGCTGGCGGCTAATCAACGCGGCAATTGGAGCGACGACCTGATCCGTTCCGGACGGTGCATTCATCCGTCGTCTTTCGGAGCGGCACAGCGTTTGGACACCACAGCAGGTGATGTCCCAAACGGTTCATGCGATCCGACCGAGACGCCGCTGGCCGATGCGATGGGGAACGTGTGGCAATGGACCAGCAGCCACTATTCGGCCTACCCGGGTTACCGTGCCCCCGCAGGCGCTCTTGGCGAATACAACGGAAAATTCATGTGCAACGTCTTTGTCCTGAAAGGCGGGTCCTGCGCGACGCCATCAGGGCATGTGCGTCCGACATACCGTAACTTCTTTGCTCCCGAGTCTCGTTGGCAATTCACCGGGATCCGACTGGCGAGGTCGTAAACGCTGCTCACTGATCGACAACTCCACCGGGCATTCACCTTGTTCAAAACTGCACGACCGCCAGCATCGTCACAGCGACGGGCCTTCAAGCACGACGTAATTGAGGGGCTGAGTGATTTCCCCAAACGTCTGCCATGCAAGTACTTCTACGACAAACGCGGTTCGGCGTTGTTCGACCAGATCTGTGAACTGGACGAGTATTATCTGACCCGCACCGAACAGGCGATCATGGATCGGTATGCAGCCGAAATGGGGGCACAGATCGGTGCCGGTGCGATGCTGGTGGAATACGGCAGCGGCAGCAGTGTGAAAACACGAATCTTGCTGGACCATTTAATCGACCCGGTGGCTTACGTTCCGGTCGACATCTCCCACCGTCACCTGCACCAGGTCGCCGATCAACTTCGCGACGACTACCCGCAGATCGAAATCCTACCGGTCACGGCCGATTTCACCCGCCCGTTTTCGTTGCCCCGCTCGCGCGTCGCCCCGACCCACAGTGCGGTTTATTTCCCCGGATCGACGATCGGCAATTTCGAGCCGCTCCACGCTGAGATTCTGTTGCAATCGATCACTGACTTGTGCGGCTGTGGCGGGGGGCTGCTGATCGGCATCGACTTGGTCAAAGACGTGCACGTCTTAGAACGAGCCTATGACGATGCCGCCGGCGTCACGGCGGCGTTCAACTTGAATTTGCTGCATCGAATCGCCAACGAACTGGATGCGGAAATCGACGTCGATGCGTTTGAACACGTCGCGTTTTTCAATCAAGACGCTTCACGGATCGAGATTTACATCCGATCGATGACCGAGCAAGTCATTCGGATCGATGGCGAGACGTTTCCGCTCCGGCGTGGCGAAATGATCCACACGGAATACTCGCACAAATACACGGTCGACGGATTTGCTCAACTGGCCGCCCGTGCGGGGTTGGAACTGCATCGCAGCTGGATCGACGACGATCGGTTGTTCGCCGTGCTGCACTTGGTGGTCGCTGAAGACGAGACTTTCGTCGCGCCTCAAGGTTCGGGTAAACGGTAGTGGACGACGCGAGGAGTCCGGGCGGCTGGCAATCCGTATGGACTCGTCGCCTCGTCCACGACCCGGAAACCAAGTTGACGTGGACTACTATTCTTGGGCATTCAAGTTGTCGGTTGCCCACAACACTCCGCGGCACAGCAGGTCCAGATAGCGGTCGTCGCCGACGGTTTCGTTATTGTGGCCGAGTGTGGTGCTGAAGATCTTCGTCTTGTTCGGCCCGTACAGATTAGTCCAAACCACGACCGCCATGGCGGACTTGGGTTTGGCATCCGGGTTCGCTTGCAAGTCTCGTTTTCGCGGGGCTTGCATTTGATCGCCGGTGGCCAACACTTCCGTGTTACCGAACACACGGATGTTGTTGTAAAGTTCCTCGTTGATCGTGGTCCAATCGACCAGCCCCTTGGTGATCGGGTGATTCGGTGCCGTGTAGTTGACCTCGATCGGTGATTGCGGACCATGGCCGGTGGATTGGACACCGATCATTTCGTACCAGCCGGCGTTTTCGGCCCCGATTTCGACGGGGTTGCGGAAATCGCCCCAGCGATAGCTATGCATCGCGCAGTGCAGGTTGACCGCGGGAACGCCGGCACGATGAGCCGCCAGGATCCGATTGACGTAGGGCCGCTCGGTGACCGAGGCCGAACACTCATCGTGCACGATCACGTCGTAACCTTCGGCCCAGTCGTCGGATTCATAGATCTCGAACCTCGTGCCGGTCGTCTTGCTGGGATTGAATTCCACCGTCACTTCGGCGTTGATCCGTTTCTCGATCCCTTCCTTCAGCAGCTTGGTTTGCGTCGCGTAATCGTGGCAACAGCCGCCGGCGACCAGCAGCACCTTCAGCGGCTTGTCTTGGCCTTGGACGTGGCTGGACGGAGCGGGGTTGAACAGGACGGCACAGGTCAGCAGGGCGCAGGCGGCGAGACGGTGGAGCGACTTCATGGTGCTGGTCTTCGGTGGAGGGCTGTCAGAGAGAGAACGAGCTTTAGAACTGATGGCCTTTGCGTGGGCCGTCATTGCATTGGGTCAGAATTTCCGGGCCGTCCTCGGTCATCAGCACGGTGTGTTCGAACTGAGCCGACGGACGCCCGTCTTTGGTGCGCACCGTCCAGCCGTCGGATTTGTCGCAGCGTGCGTAGCGTGTTCCGGCATTGATCATCGGTTCGACGGTGAAGCACATCCCCGGGAACAGTCGATCGATGCGGCTTTGTCGATTCGGGAAGTGCGGGATCGAGGGGTCCAGATGGAACTGTTTTCCCAGACCGTGTCCGACGTATTCGCGGACGACAGAGAACCCGCGACGGTGGGCTTCGGGGACGATCGTTTCCCCGATCTTGGAAACGGTGCAGCCGGGGGTCAACGCATCGATCGCCATGTGCATGCAATCGAACGCACATTGGGTGACCGCCCGGCGTTCCTCGGAAACTTCGCCGATCAAGAACGTTTCGCTTTGGTCCCCATGCCAGCCGTCGACGATGGTGGTCACGTCGATATTGACGATGTCGCCTTCTTGAAGTTCTTGCTCGTCAGGGATGCCATGGCAAATCACTTCGTTGATGCTCGTGCAACAGCTTTTGGGGTAGTTTTGATACCCCAGCGTCGCCGCGGTGTGACCGTTGTCCAGAGTCCACTGGGCGATCATCTCGTCGATTCGCCCCGTCGTGATTCCGGCCTTGATGTGGGGTCGGATGTAGTCCATCAAGCTGGCGTTGACGCGTCCGGCGTGACGCATCGCATCGCGTTGACGCTCGTTGAGGATCAGTTTTCGTTGCTTTTGCAGCATTCCTGTCATGTTCCCTTCGATTCGAGCGTTCGATCAGTTGCTCGTGGTGGTTTCCTGCGGCAAGCCGGCATCGCTTCCCTATCATGTAGTCGTTCGAATCCGCGTTCGATTCTCACGTCGGCCGAATGCGTATCGTACCAATAGAAAACTCGTGTTCGTAGAACCGAACGCAACGCTTGGTCAGTTTTTTTGACTCCCCGGTGCCTTTTTCAACCGCTGCGACGACCGGAATCGTTCCCCAGCCCCTACGACCGACATTTCAGCAGTCAAAAACCGCAGGACCTCCCTTTCGCAGGGCGAATCCGGCCCGACGCATCCATCAGGGCCTTTTGAGCAGGCCCCACTCGAACAGGCCCCACTCAAACAAGCCTCGATTGTCGCCCTCTTGCCATGAAAACCGCAGGAATCGAGCGAAATCGGCGATCGGGGGAGAAACCCTGACCGGGGCGCTTGGTTACAAAAGTAGACCGGTCGCGTGATTTCCAGCGCCGAATTCTGGCACGATTGGTGCCGGGAGATTCGATGGTGGGCGATTAGAATGGGCCGGTCCGCAGGCCCTTTCAGCCGGAATCTCTTCCACTTCTTCGAAAAACCGCCGCAATCAATGCATTTTCACCTTACATCGTGCTCGGACAGCCAAGCCCCCCGCGATGCGACCTCCTGCCGCCGGCCCCGGCAATCTGCCCGGCTGGCCGGATCGGTCCTCCGACTTCTGCTCGTTTCGATGCTGGCAGCGGCCGCGTCGATGTCCAGCGTTGCGGCACAGGAACAAAGACCATCAGGCGACGCATCAGGCGACGCCGAGCAGAACGCACGACCGACCGCCGCGGACCCCGATTCGGTTGATGCGGCCGGCGAACAGGCGGCCCCCTCGCCGTCGGATCAAACGGCCGGGCCCGGTTACACCTCCGACGCACGCGGGACGGACGTGACACCGGAAGAGGCCGCGCGGATCCTGCTGGAAGAGCTCGACCGTCCCCGCGAGAACCTGCTGCGATTCAATTTCACCGGAGCCAGTTGGAAAGATGTGCTGAACTGGATGGCGACCGAGGGCGATTTGTCGCTGCAGATCGATCGCTATCCCGAAGGTTCCATCTCCTTCATCGATCGCAACCGGATGTACACGGTCGCCGAATCGCTGGACCTGCTGAATCGATTGCTGTTGGACCGCGGATACGCGTTGGTGCGACGTGGACGGATGCTGTTCCTGGTCGATTTGGAAGTGGAAAACGCCGACAAGCTGATCAGCGAGTTGGCGGACCTGGTTCCGCTGGAGGAGCTGGAGTCGCGCGGCAAGAGCGACATCGTCACGGCGATCTTTCCGCTCGGCAGCATGACCCCCGACGAAGCGAAGACCCAGCTGCCCCAAATGGTCGGCCCGTGGGGGCGGGTGATCGTGTTGGACAGCGCCCGCCAAGCCAAGGTGACCGAACGGGCCGAGAAACTGGTCGCGATCCGCGAGGTCATCAAGCAGTCCGACCAGGAGGTGCATGAGATCAAGCTGCAGCACCGTAGCGCCGAGGAACTGTTGCAAACCGCTCGGCCGTTGTTGGGCTTGGAATCCGACGAAAATTCCAACGACGACATTCGAATCTCCGTCGGCCTTTACGGCGACCGCATCTACGCCACCGGACTGCGATCCAAAGTCAGCATCCTTGAAAACCTGATCGCCAAAGCCGACCAGCCGCTCGAAGGTGCCGCCGATGCGAGCGAAGCCGAAGTCGCTCGCCCCGTGTTCCAAACCCATTTCGTGCGAGTGGCGGATCCCGCGACCGTGTTTGAGGTGCTGCAAACGCTGCTGCAAGACGAACCGGGAACCCGCGTGGCGATCGATCCGGCCACCAACGCGATCATCGCCTTTGCCACCCCCAACACGCACAAACAGATCACCGAGGTGATCGCCAAGATGGAAGGCAGTGGCGAGAATTTCGAGGTGTTTCAACTCAAACGCATCGACCCCGCCCAAGCACTGCTGACGATCAACAAGTATTTCGGCGTCACCGAAGAAAACACCAACGGGCCGATCGTTGATGGCGATCCGGCCACCGGCAAGTTGTGGGTCCGTGGCTCCCAAGACGAAATCGAACAGGTCCGGCGGCTGCTCGAACAACTTGACGGCACCGGCAGTGACGGATTGCTAAGCGGAAAGGTCCGCCTGTTGCCGCTCAGCGGTCGACAAGCCGAAGACGCCTTGCGACAGCTGCAACTGTATTGGCGGATGACGGGACGCGACAACGCGATCCGTGTGCTTTCTCCCTCCGGCGGTATCGAATCCAACCGGATCCGCGAACGCAAGATCCAGCGGGCTCCCTCGGACTCGGACACGCAGACACCGCCATCAACACGCGAAGGAAGCAGCAACCTGGATGCCAGCCGATTCGATTCACGACGCTTCTATTACCTGACCCAAGCCCCGGCGGCAACGGCCGGAACTGAACCGGTCGGCGAGGATTCGGCCGCAAACACACAGCCGGTGGCGGTGTCACAGAGCCCGGACATCATGATCGAGTTGACGCCCAACGGAATTCGCATCGCATCGGACGACACCGAAGCGTTGGATGAACTCGAAGAGCTGTTGTCACAGCTGATCGGCCCGATGGGCGCCCAGAGCGAATTGCCGACGATCTATTGGCTGAAGTACCTCAAAGCCGATGTGGCGGCTGAAATGATCGCCAGCATTCTCGGCGGCGGCGATTCATCGAGCAGCCTGACCGACACGATCACCGGAGGACTCGGCGGCGGCATGCTGGGCGGATTGATGGGAATGGCCGGCGGCGGTGGCGGCGAGACATCCACGTCCAAGTCGATTTTGACATCGACCGGTTCGGTCAGCATCGTCCCCGACCTGCGACTGAACGCCTTGTTCGTCCAGGCCAACGAAGTCGATCTGCAGGTCATCGAAATGGTGCTCGAAAAACTGGACATCGAAGAGAGCCCCGAGGACATCGAATTGTCATCGACCCCACGGATGATTCCCGTGCTGTACCAGGATGCGACGGAAATCGCCAAGGTGGTCAAAGAGGTCTATGCCGATCGCATGGGCGGGGCCGATCAGGGCCGCAGCAACGGCGGTGGCGGCGGCGGTGGACGCGGCGGCGGCCAACCTTCGCCGGAAGATTTCATCGCGGCCCTGCGCGGTGGTCGCGGTGGTCGCGGCGGCGGCTCCGAAGCGGCCAAGAGCGAACGATCCAAAATCGTCGTGGCCGTCGACACACGAAGCAACTCCTTGGTGGTTACCGCGACGACGAAGGATTTCGAAGAGATTCAGATTCTGGTCGAGGCACTCGATCAAGGCGGTCGCGTCAACGAAGACGAAACCGTGGTCTACACGTTGCCCGGAACACTGAACGGAAACACGATCGTCCAAGCACTCGAAGCGATCCTGAGCGCGAAAGTGGAAACCAAGGAGAGCAGCTCCAGTTCATCGAGCACCCCGGGAACCCGCTCCGACGGTGACAACAACAACAGCTCCGATGCGGCCGACGCGATGCGACAACGGATCGAAGCGTTCCGAGCACGATTCGGTGGCGGAGGTGGCCGGCCCGGCGGATTCGGTGGATTCGGCGGCGGACGGCCCGGCGGCGGTGGGGGATCGCCGTTCGGCGGTGGCGGCGGTGGTCGACCCGGCGGCGGTGGCGGACGTCCCGGCGGCGGACGCTGATCCGGATCGCGAGAACGTTTCACGACGGCCGCGGGGACGGTTCATGATGCACCGTCCCCGGCCGACAACGTTTGCTCGCTTCACACGGTACAATCGAAGCATCATTCTTTGGAAGAACACCGGAAAAACCGATTCGATGATCATGCGAGCAGGTGAGATACTTCGACGACGCGGTCTGCTAAGCGACGCGCAGCTGGCCGATACACAAGCCAGCAACGCGCCCGATATCGTCCAGGCCGCTGTCGAAAAAGGATTCGTCGGCGAACGCGAGGCGCTGGAGGCACTTGCCGAAGAAGTCGGGCTGGATTTCGTCGACTTGCGGGACGCCGAGATCGACCTGTCCGCCTTGGAAGGTTTCCCCCAGCGGTTGATCTATCGACAGTCCCTGTTTCCGATCCGATTCCAAAACGGCTCGGTCGTCGTCGCAACGCCCAACCCGCTGGACTTGTACCCGCTGGATGAAGCCAGTGCGGCAACGGGCAAAAACATCATCCCGATCGTCGCCCAACGCGGCGAGATCGCACGGCTGATGAAGCGGCATTTGGGGGTCGGCAGCGAGACCGTCGAAGACTTGATGGCGGCCGTCTCGGATGATGAAGACGTCGAACTGCTGGAGGAACTGGAAACCGATGGCAGCGAACTGAGCGAGATGGCTCAGGAAGCGTCGGTCGTGCGTTTGGTCAACGAGATCTTGCTCGAAGCCATCGAAACGCGGGCCAGCGACATCCACATCGAATCCCAAGCCGATGGCTTATTGGTCCGCTATCGCATCGACGGGATCCTGCACCGCCAGCCCACGCCGCCGGAGATCAATCGGTTCCAGGCCGCCATCATCAGTCGTTTGAAAATCATGGCCCGGCTGAATATCGCCGAGAAACGATTGCCTCAAGACGGTCGCATCAAATTGCGTGTCCACGGCCGCGAGGTGGACATTCGTTTGAGTGTGATCCCGATGATCCACGGCGAAGGATTGGTCATGCGGGTGTTGGACAAATCCGCCATGGTCTTCGATCTGGGCAAGTTGGGGATGTCCAATGAAATCTATCAAACCTACAGCAAACTGATCGAGTTGCCGCACGGGATCATCCTGGTCACCGGTCCGACCGGTAGCGGTAAAACCACCACGCTGTACAGCAGTTTGCTGCAGATCCGCAGCGAAGAAACCAAGATCATCACCACCGAAGACCCGGTCGAATACCAGCTGGACGGAATCAATCAAATCCAAGTCCACTCTAAGATCGGATTCACCTTTGCCGCGTCGCTGCGAAGCATCTTGCGGCATGACCCCGACATCGTGCTGGTGGGGGAAATTCGCGACTTGGAAACCGCCGAAAACGCCATCCAGGCTTCGTTGACCGGGCACTTGGTGTTCAGCACCTTGCACACCAACGACGCCTCGGGGGCGTTCACCCGATTGGGCGACATGGGTGTCGAACCGTTCCTGGTCGCGGGAACCGTCGAAGGCGTGATGGCCCAGCGGCTGCTGCGTCGACTGTGTCCGCACTGTAAAGAAGCGTTCAAGCCGTCGCCGGACGAAGTGCCCCAGGATTTTCCTTGGGATCGCGCGGGAGACTTCACCTGGTACCGGCCCGTCGGTTGTCGTGAATGTCGCAACCTGGGCTATTCCGGGCGGATGGGTATTTACGAGTTGTTGGTCACAAACGACGAAATCCGTCAGCTGGCCCAAGATCGCGCCAGCAGCTGGGTGATTCGCAAAGCCGCGGTGGACGCCGGCATGCGGACGCTGCGGATGGATGCCTGGGACAAAGTGATCGCGGGCATGACCAGCATCGACGAAGTGCTCCGCGTTTCCAAGGGCGAGGCTCTCTAGAACCATGCCGACGTTTGCCTACACCGCTCGCGACATGGCGGGCAAGACTGTCAGTGGATCGATCGAAGCGGCCAATGAACGTGAGGTCGCGGCGCTGCTGAGCGAAAAGTCGCTGTTTCCGTCCAAGGTTGCCGCCACCGAGAACGCATCGGGCCGCTCCCTATTCGGCCGGCGGAAACACGTCAAAGGGCAGACGATGGCCACGTTCTACGGCCAGCTTGCTTCGTTGCTGCGCAGCGGTGTCCCGATGATGCGCTCGCTGACCGTGCTGGGCGAACAAGCCACCGACCCGGTGTTGGGCGAGATCGTCAAGGAGATCAAGTCGCGAGTGGAAGACGGCGAACCGATCGGCAATGCCATGGCCCGGTTCCCCAATGTGTTTTCCGACATGGCGATCAACATGGTGCGTGCCGGCACCGAGGGCGGATTCCTGGAAGACGCCCTGGAACGCGTCAGCACCTTCACCGAACTGCAGGAAGATTTGAAAGGGCGAACGATCAGCGCGCTGGCCTATCCGGTGTTCCTGTTCTCGGTCGGTTCTCTGGTGATCAGCGGTCTGCTGGTGTTCTTTGTGCCCAAGTTCGATGCGATGTTTGATCGCTTGCGGCAAAAGGACGAGATGCCGTGGTACACCGAGTCACTGCTCAGCTTCAGCACCGTGCTGCAACAATACGGCTGGGTGATCGTCCTGCTGGGAATCGTCTTGGTCGTGGTGATCAAAATTCAACTGGCCAGTGAAGCCGGCAAGCAGATGATGGACAAGATCAAGCTGCGGATCCCCGTGCTCGGCAACATCCTGATGAATCTGGCCGTTGCCCGCTTCTGCCGCGTGCTGGGAACGCTGTTGGGCAACGGCGTGCCGATCCTGAAGTCGCTGGAAATCAGCCGTTCCGCCGCCGCCAACCGGCTGCTCAGCCAATCCATCGCCGACGCGACCGAAAACATCCGTGGCGGTGAATCGTTGGCAACCCCGCTACGGGCCTCTGGCTATTTTCCGCCATCGGTCGTGGAAATGATCAGCGTGGGGGAAGAGAGTAACTCGCTCGAGAAAGTTCTTCCGGAAATCGCCGACTCACTGGAGAAGCGAACTTTTCGCCGACTGGACCTCTTTGTACGATTACTCGAACCGATGATGTTGCTGGTCATGGCGTTTTTGGTTCTGGCTGTTGTACTTGCGCTGCTCGTGCCGGTTCTCAAGAGTAGCACGAGTCTATAGTCGTCAATTTGGCTCCACTGTTAGACCGTTGAAGCCGATGGAACCGAAGGACCACGTTCCAGTCAGAACTTCTTTGGCCGTTTGCGTCACTCTGTCACTCGGAACCTTTGGTTCTCGCGTGGCGTAATCTAGTCTAGAGGCGGGCAAGTTCGGCGTACCAACCAGGGGCGGTGCGGAAATGAATTTCTTAATCATCTGGCTGATCATTTCAGTCGTCTGCACGGGCATCGTGCTGATCAGCATCCGGTACGCGCCGAGAATCGAAGATGAACCTTTGGACAGCTTCTACGAAGCCGAATCGCGGGACGAGCCGATCCGCGAATCGACCGATCGGCCGCTGAAATCGCCTGCCTGCGAGACGCGTGGCGAAATCCGCTCGATCCACCGCCCCACGCCGGGCAAGCGAGCCCCGCTGGCGCCGAAGCTGTCCCATTTCGTGATCAACCGCCCCGAAGAGACGCAGTCCTAGTGTGACGGCCGTCTCTCCTGACGTCGCGACGCTCGCCAGAGCGTGAAGCCGTTCGACGTCGCGCAACCTATCATTTTGCCCCGAATCGTTCGGCCCTCCTTTACCTGTTTTCCGGCGACGCGATCGATCACTGCCGCCGTGATGGAAAGGGTAAGAAGATTTTGGGGTAAGAAAATGTCGAAGTGCACAACCATTCGGATCAGCTAATTTTCCTACCTCCTTAATCTTCCTACCTCATTCCCGCAGCGGCGATCCGGTGACTGTCGGTCATGTTCGTCCGTTCAAACGAGCAGCTCGAAATCGATCCCTTTCAGACGGGTGCTTCCGTTGGAAATCAGCACGTCGATGACTTCTCCACTGTCGGCCAGTCGAATTTGGTAGTCACCGGTTTCTTCAAACGATCGGAACCGGTAGTTGCCACGGCTGTCGGTGACGGTCGTGTCGATCACTTCGCCGCTGTCGCCGAGTAGTTCCACGGTCGCCCCCTCGACGGCGGCCCGACCATCGGCAGACGTCCGCCCACGATCGGCGGCGCCGTCGCGTCCGGACGATCCTGCCGGTCGGTCACCGATGCTGGAGGCGACAGTGACTTGGCCGCGGACTTCAGCGAGCATAAAAAAGACGTTCTCCTGCAGCCCCTGGACCGTGGTGTTCCGCTCGATCACATCGGCGAGCGAGGTTCGCTGGATCGATCGCAGCTCTTGCCCCTGGAAGACGTTTTCATAGTAGAAGCGATCGCCGTCACGTAGCCGCTGGAATTGGTCGGTGATGATCGTACTGATCAGCTCGCCAACCGACGCACCGCGCAAGTGATCTTCAGCCATCAATCCGACCCACAGGTCGATGTTGTCGACATCACCGTAGAGTGTTTCCAGTTTTTCCTGCAATTCGATGTCGCTGGTGATGTCGGCAAAGGATTCGACCGCCTCCAGACCGTAGGCCTGGCGCGTGGTGTTGTAGTCGTTGAGCCCATGGTCGCGACCGCGTTGGATATTCAAAGCGACCAGATCGAAACCGCCGGCACCGGGCGCGCCGAACAAGAAGTTTCGCAAGCTATCGACGACTTCCAAGTCAATCTCTTGGGCTTGCGAAGAAGCGTCGTATTTGAGGACGGAGTCAATACCGGTTTCCTCCAGCAACGTCGGGTTGAAGAATACATCCCGCAGCTCGACCGCTTCATGAACCTCGCGGCCATCGTTGTCGAAGAATTCGATGTCGTCGTTCAATGTGCTGTGCCCGAACCGGAATGCGGCGGAGGAGAATTCGGTGGCGATGCCCGGGTCGACCGTTGAATCGTAGCCCTGATAGGCTGTGAGCGCTCGGTGACCGAGCAACGCCGGCAGGAACTCGTTGTAGGTGATCGATTGAATTTCAGCGATCACGATGGCGCGGGCACGTTGGTAAATCTGTTCATCGCTGAGAGTCGGGGCGGTTTCCGCGACCCGTGCGGCCAGCCGATTGTGTTCACGGACAAACAGCGTCTGAATGGCGGTCAACGAGATGTTTTCACTGGCCCGAATATCACCTGCGATCACACCGCCATCTTCTCCGATCGGCAACAGACCGTCCTCGGTCATCACCAGCATTCCCCCTTGAAAGGTCCGCAGCCGGTCGGCGGTTTGCTGATCACTTCCATAAACCTGGGAACCGTCCACAAACGCGGTGATCGAATTGACCTGTTGCCGTGGGTTGTCGACCGAGGTTCCGGTCGTCGGATCAAACTGCGATCTCGTCAGGGGAATCGTGACCTCGCCGGTGCCCGTCGGATCAAACAGCGGATCGCCGCTCGGCACCTCGATCGCAAACAACTCGCCATCGGTTTGCGTCTCGGTCAAGTCGATGTCGTGATCGAGAAACTGGCCCCAAACGTACAGGAACGCGGACAGCCCACGTTCGTTCGTGATCCCGTCGCCTTCGACGCCCGACAGCACGTTGCTGATTTCCCGGGCGCTCGGCCGATCGCCCCCGGCGGGGGTGGAGATTCCGTCTTCATAGTCCGCATCGGCGACGCGCAGCAGTGCTTGTCCTGTGCTTCCAAGCCCGGGGTTTTCAAGATTATTCCCTGTGCCGTCGACCGATCGAATTTCGTCGGGCAATTCGGGAATCACCGCCGACGCGTCGTCGCTTCGATCGCGGCGCGAGGAGTCGTCAACATTCCCGTCGCGATCCCCGCTTCGTTCTCGACCGATCCGGTTGATGACCCTCAGCGCGTCAAGCACGCTCCGACGGCCATCGTTATTGACGTCCGTGAAGCGCAGCGCGTCGTCACCGGCGTCGCGATTCATCGAATTGATAATGATCAACGCATCGACGGCGGAGACGACGCCATCGTCGTTGACGTCTTCGGCATCGAAGACGTTGTGGCGAAAACCACCGGCATCGGCCGCCAGAAGACGACGCCCTTCCAACGTTTCCGCCCGAAGTCGTCGCCGCTTGCGACGTGTCGTCGGTGCAGCGGCACGTCCAACCAGATGGCCTTGGACACGGGTTCTTAGTCGGGCGATCGAGTCAGCAGTCAGGTCGAAAAGACTCATGGGAATAGCGCTCACATTGGGGAAGAGAAGAGGGGGGCGTGTCGGAAACGTCGCCTGGATTCTTGGGGAACATCAGTCGCGATGATGTCACGCGCCCAAAACCATGTGTTGGGCCAAAGCAACCCAACACTCGTACCAGGCTCCGCCTGGGAACACGCATTCCCTTGATGAGCCGACGGCGCTAGCCGCGGGCCTTGGATTGGCCTTCAAGACTTGTACGGCCCGAGGCTAGCGCCTACGGCTCAGTTTGTGATCGAAAGAGCCTACGGCTTAGTTTGTGATCGAAAGTAGGTAGTATTGGCTGGCGCCAAACGGCTGATCCCAAGCGAGTTCAGCCGTCTGGTGTCTGCTTACGGGCATTTCATCATTCTGCCCCGAATCATTCTACCCTTCCCCTCTTGTTCGCCGTGGACGTATCAGCCGGAGAGGCAGGAAGATTTCCGAGACGGAATCGAGACTTACGAAATCCGCACCTCCGACACAGTGATTTGTTATAGTGATTGCTCCGCGTTTGCTTCCCGCCCTGCCGCAGTCCCACGCCACCGACGTCGTACTTTGATCGCCTGCTCGCGATTAGGGACGCCTTCAGACGCCCCACCTGCTGACGAACCCGCCCGCTGACGAAATCGATATGTTCCGCACGCTTGCCCTGCCGCTGCTTGCCACGATCGTCTCCACACTACCGGTCGGTCGCCTTCTTGCCGAACAAGTCCCCCCGGTTGGTGCCGTCCCGGAATTCACGACCGATGTCATGCCAGTGCTTTCCAAGGCCGGGTGCAACCTGGGAACCTGTCACGGCAACCTGAATGGCAAGGGCGGATTGAAGCTATCGCTGCGCGGCCAAGACCCCCAGTACGATTACCAGAGGTTGGTTCGCGCGGCCAAAGGGCGTCGCGTCAATGTCGCGGCACCGGAGCTGAGTTTGTTCTTGCAAAAGGCATCCGGCGGCGTACCCCACGGCGGTGGAACTCGCTTCACGACTGACTCCCCCGCGTACCAATTGCTTACGCGTTGGTTGCGCAGCGGTGCCAACGGTCCATCGTCTGAAGCGCCGACACTGGTGCGGTTGGAGGTGCAACCCGAACAAGCGATCGTTTCGGACCCCGAACGTGAGCTTCCGATTCACGTCAGCGCGACCTTTTCCGATGGCACGACGCGCGACGTCACCGACACGGCGTGTTACGAACTATCCAACCTACACGCGACCGTGGATGCCCACGGCGTGGTCTCCCGCCACCGTTATGGTGAAACGACGTTGATCGTGCGTTACTTGCAATTGCAACGTCCCGTTCCGATCGCGTTTATCGAGTCGCGGCCCGATTTCGTCTGGAGCGATCCGGATCCGCACAACGAAATTGATCGGCACGTCTTTGCGAAACTGCAGCGTTTGCGAATCAATCCGTCCGTGGTGTGTGACGACACGGTGTTTGTGCGTCGCGCCTATTTGGATGCCATCGGACGCATCCCGACGGCGGACGAAGCCCGGGCGTTCGTGGCCGATTCGACCGCCGACAAACGGGATCGACTGGTCGATCGGTTGCTCGCGCTACCGGAATTCGCCGACTTCTGGGCGTTGAAGTGGGCCGACGTGCTGCGTGCCGAAGAGAAGGTTCTTGATACCCAAGGCGTCAATGTCTTTCACAGTTGGATCCGGGACTCCATCGCCGCGGGACGTCCGCTGGATCAGTTTGTCCGCGAGCTGGTGACGGGAACCGGAAGCACATTTAATCAACCCTCGGCCAACTATTACCGTGCTAACCGAGATCCATCGACGCGCGGTGAAACCACCGCCAGATTGTTCCTGGGCACGCGTTTGCAATGCGCCAAATGCCACAATCATCCATTCGATCGCTGGACGCAAGACGATTATTACCAGTGGTCGGCGCTGTTTTCACAGATCGACTACGAGATCGGCGAAAACAAGCGGCAGGACAAGCTGGACAAAAACGAATTCGCCGGTGATCAAACTGTCCTGGTTGCCAAGATGGATGAAGTTCGCAACCCGACCACCGACCAGCTCGCTCCGCCAACCTTTCTCGGCGGCGACCGGCTTGGCGAGTCGGCGTTAAAAGACCGCTTGGCTGCAACAGCCGAGTGGTTAACCGCACGCGAGAACAAACTGTTTGTCCAATCCCAAACCAATTTCATTTGGTACCAGCTGATGGGGCTGGGGCTGGTGGACCCGATCGATGACTTTCGTCTGACCAACCCGCCCAGCAACCCACCGCTGATGCAGTGGCTGGCATCGCATTTCGCCGACAGCGGTTTTGACGTTCGCAGTTTGGTCGGCACGATCATGAAGTCCCGTACATATCAGCTCTCCTCGGAACCGAACGAAACGAACCGGAACGACAACACCTGTTACTCACGCGCCTACGTGCGGCGTTTGCCGGCGGAAGTCATCCTGGACATGCAAAGCGACGTGTTGGATTCGCCTGCCAGCTTCCTCGGCTATCCGGCGGGAATCCGGGCGGTGCAGATCCCGGGCGTGCAAAGCAAGTTGGCCCGCCGGAACTCGCCCGAAGCCGGAGACCGATTTTTGAAAACGTTCGGCAAACCCGATCGGATATTGGCGTGCGACTGTGAACGGTCCGATGAAACCACCCTCAAACAGGTCTTTGTTTTGATCGGCGAAGGGCTGAACGATCGCCTGGCGTCGCCGAATAATCGAATCGCCCGGCTGGCAATGTCCAAACGGACCGACGCGGAAGTCGTCGACGAACTTTATTGGGCAGCTTTGTCGCGGGCGCCGACCGAAGCCGAACAGGCGGCCGCACTCCGAATGATCAACGGTCCGAATCGCAATCCCGCGTCTTCTTGGAAAGATGTTGTGCGAGCGGTCGTGGCCAATCCGTCAGGTGACAAACGGGCCGACGCGTTGCAAGACATTGCCTGGGCGTTGATGAACGCGAAAGAGTTTTTGTTCCGTAAATAGAATCGGTGAACAGCATGGCAATTCCCCCACTCAATCGGCGTTCGGTCCTGCGTGTCGGCGGCGCAGGCATGCTCGGTTTGACAATGCCCAAACTGTTGCGGGCGGCCGAGCAAGCGACGTCGATCAAGCCGCGAGCCAAATCGGTGATCTTTCTGTTCCAGTGGGGCGGCCCCAGCCAGCTGGACACGTTCGACATGAAGCCCGATGCGCCCGAATCGGTCCGCAGCCCCTATCGACCGATCGCGTCGAGTGCCGACGGAATTCAGGTTTGTGAGTTGCTGCCCGAGACGGCCAAACGGATGCACCACGCGACGCTGATCCGCACGATGACGCACACGATGAAAAACCATGCATCGGCGGGCTACTATGCGCTCAGCGGTCACGAGCCCCCCAGCGACGACCAACGTTTGCGTGATTCGCTGGATTTGTATCCCGCCTACGGCAGTGTCGTCGACCATTTGAGCCCCAATCGAAACGGGATGCCGACCTCGGTGGCCTATCCCCATGTCATTCGCGACGGTTCGATCGTTCCTGCCCAACACGCCAGTTTTTTGGGAAAACGACATGACCCGCTATTGTTCTTGGAAGATCCGAATGATCGGAACTTCAAGCTTCCCGAGCTGAGTCTGCCACACGGGCTTTCCGTCGATCGACTGCAGCGGCGGCGTGAGATGCAGCGATTGGTCGACGCGCAAACGCGATTGCTGGAGTATTCCGACCAGGCGCGGGGATTCGACGACTATTACGAGCGCGCGATCTCGATGCTGACGTCCGACCGTGTTCGCAAGGCGTTCGACCTGTCGGCGGAGAAAGAATCGGTCCGCGACCGTTACGGCAGAACGACCTATGGGCAGAGCTGTTTGATGGCCCGGCGTTTGGTCGAGTCCGGCGTCAAGTTCGTGACCGTTTACTTTTCCGCCAGCATCGGCGGCCGCCGCGTCAACGACGGCGGTTGGGACACGCACGGATTCGACAACACGCGCATGTACAAGATCGTCGACAAATACCAGTTGCCGATCACCGATCAGACCTTACCGACATTGTTGGACGACCTTGAAGAACGCGGATTGCTTGACGAAACGCTGGTCGTTTGGATGGGCGAATTCGGACGCACGCCAAACATCAACAAGAACCTTAGCCGCGACCACTGGCCGCAGTGCTACACCACGCTGTTGGCCGGCGGCGGCGTCAAGGGCGGCTACGTGTACGGAAAATCCGACCAGCACGCCAGCCGACCTGCCGAGAACCCGGTCAAACCCGAGGACTTGGCCGCGACGATCTACTACCTGCTGGGCATCAACCCGACGACCGAAATCTACGACCGTAACAATCGGCCCTTGATCATCGGCGGCAACACCCTTCACGACGTGATCGCCTGAAGGGACCGTCTAGCTTGGGGCGATGCTTTTCTCGCGGTACGATGGCCCTTCCGGGCCGTCGCCCGTGGGGCTCAGCGCGACGACCTAGAAAGGACGTCGTACACCCATCCACCGACCACCTCTTGCCCAATCGGCCGGATCATTTGGGTTTTTCGCGTTTCGCCTCTGTCCTAAGCTGGACGGTCGCTAAAGGCTAGACACCCATCTGCGACGGTGGGGTAGACTGCTGGTTCCCACGTGCCCGCTTTCTTCCCCAGCCACTGAATCGGTCATGCCCACAAAACATTCCCGAAGAACCTTCGTCGCCGCCGGTGCGGCAGCGATCACCGCTCCGGCCATCCTGACGTCCAAACGATCTGCCGCCCAAGGCGTCATTGGCAACGGTGACTATCAGTTTCGATGCCAACACCATTGGCCGCAGCTGCCGGACCAGTATCACTGGCAAATCACGCACAACGTCACGATGGACGACGCGAATCGTTTGTATGTGATTCATGAGGGCGATGCGGGCAAACCCGATCACCCGTCGATCTTTGTTTTCGATGACGAAGGACGGTTCGTCAAAGCGTTCGGTCAACAGTTCCAGGGCGGTGGTCACGGACTGGACGTTCGGATCGAAGACGGCACTCCGTACTTGTACGTCAGCGGCTATCAACATCTGAAGACGATCGCAAAACTGACGCTCGATGGCGAAGTGGTTTGGCAAAAGTACGCGCCGATGAAATCAGACCGCTACGCCGAAGGTGAAGCCAGCGATCCCAAGAAAATCTGGGGCCGCGACCGGTTCATGCCGACGAACTTTGCCTTTCTGCCCGACGGAGACTTTCTGTTGGCCGACGGATACGGCGCGTACTGTATCCATCGCTACGATGCCGACGGGAATTGGAAAGGCCATTTCGGTGGCGCCGGTACAGGAGCAGGAACCTTCAACCTGCCGCACGGGATTTGGGTCGATGATCGCGAGGGAATCGATCCACGCATCGTCGTCGCCGACCGCGCCCATCACACGTTGCAGCTATTCGACATGGATCAGCAGTACACGCAAACCATCGAAGGGTTCGGCTTGCCCGCCAACGTGGACACGCACGGTGAATTGATGCTGGTTCCGGAGTTGGTCGCCAGGGTGTCGCTGTTGGACCAGAGTTACCGAACGGTGGCGACGCTGGGGGACGATCGACAGCGGGTGTCGGCTGATAAAAAGCGAACGATTCGCGCCGACGAGTCTCAATGGCAGGGCGGGAAATTCGTGCATCCGCACGACGCCTGTTTCGACCACAACGGCGACATCATCGTCGCCGAATGGGTCGCCACTGGACGTGTGACCAAGCTGACCCGCGTGTAGCCGGCAAGTAATCGGCGTCGGGGCCGTCAGCTTAGGACGATCGCCTCCCTGAGGACGATCGCTCTGGCGGGCCGTCGTCCTCGTCCAACTGTCGATCGTGAACGACGGGTCGTACCACCGTCTCGCACAGTCGCGCTGAATTCTTCGCCTATCTGTCGGAGCAGACACTCTCCCCCAGCCCGGCTGGCATCTTGCTCACATTGCTCAATGTGCGTGCAAGTGCTGCGCTGTTGGCGGCATTGCATTGGCGTTGCGGGGCTCGCCGAGACTCTCTAAAGGTGCTTCAATCGAAGCCCGTCCCGCGCGTCGCGGACAGAAGTTTCGAAAGTTATTTCCATGTCTTCCGGGGAAGCATGTGAGGCGAAGACTGGGTGCTAGTCAATTTGGTGGACGCCCCCAGAAGGAACGTGACGTAGAGTTTCCATCGGTTAGCCAATCGCTGCCGAATGCGCAACGCACGACGCGTTTCCTACACTTCTCCGCTCCTCCCCCCAACTGACCGGCACCTATCATGCGAACGCCTGACCGAAGCACCGCACGGAATCGACGAGTACGCGCATCTCTCCGACGCCGCCACGAGATTCAAGTGTTGGAGAAACGCATGGTGCTCAGTGCCATGTCGGTGGTCGAAAGCCACCACCACGAATCGGGCTATCACGAGGACGCCTTGGGAAACGCTTACCATGCGCTTCCGTTACCGGCTGGCGAGGTTGAAGCCGCGACGGGTGGTTCCGGCGAATCGCTGGGCGCTGCGGCGCCCCTGGAAGACACGTTCCGACTGCACAGCAACCCCGGTGCATCGCACACCATCTTTCTGGATTTTGATGGATACACGACCTCGGGGACTTCGTGGAACAGTTTCACCGGCGGCACGGACATTGTGACGCCCGCGTTTAGCTTTTCTGGCGACGCATCATTCGATGACACGGAACTGTCAAGGATCCACGCGATCTGGCAGCGCGTGGCGGAGGACTTTGTTCCGTTCGATGTCGACGTGACGACGGAAGAGCCTTCGATCGATCGTCTGATTCACAGCGGATCGGGCGATACGGCGTGGGGAGTCCGAGTCGTTGTCGGTGGCAACGGATCGTGGTACGGCAATGCAGGCGGCGTCGCCTATCTGGGTTCGTTCAATTGGAACAGCGACACACCCGTCTTCGCCTTTGAAGACGCCTTGGGCAACGGCAACGAGAAATACACCGCCGAAGCGATCACCCATGAAGCCGGTCACGCGCTCGGGTTGAACCATGACGGTCGCACGTCACCCTCGGAGGGCTATTACCAGGGACACGGAAGCGGTGCGACCGGATGGGCGCCGATCATGGGTGTTGGGTACTACAAGGAGTTGACCCAGTGGAGCCGAGGCGAATACGCGTACGCAAACAACACGCAAGACGACCTTGCGATCATCACGGGAAACAATGGCTTCGGTTATCGCGCCGATGACCATGGCGATACGCGGGCGACCGCATCGGTGCTGTCTTCCGATCAGGGCGCGGTGATTCAAGCGGGAATTGTCGAACGCAACGACGACGACGACCTGTTCACGTTTCTGACCGACGCGGGAACGGTCAGTTTTGACGTCACGCCTTTTGAACGTGGACCGAATTTGGATATCTATGCCGCGTTGCTCGATGCCACCGGGGCGTTGATCGTCGCATCGAATCCGGTCGGCTCGCTATCGGCCACCTTGTCGGCGACGTTGGCCGCCGGACAATACTACGTTCAGGTCACCGGCGCCGGGCAGGGCGACGCACTCACAACCGGCTACACCGATTACGGCAGCCTGGGTGCATACACCATCAGCGGTTCGATCGTGCAAACGAATGCGGGTTACGTCAGCATCAGTGCGACCGGCGCGGATCAATCCGAAGGCGATTCGGGGCCGAAGTCATTCACGTTTGAGGTGACGCGGAGCGGCGATACATCGTCCGCAGCCGATGTGGCCTGGTCGGTCAGCGGCAGCGGTTCGTCCGCCACCGACGCAGCGGACTTCATCGGCGGTGTGCTGCCCGGTGGAATCGTCGCGTTTGCTGCGGGCGAGACTCTGAAAACGGTTACCGTCGATGTTGCCGGAGACACGGACTTCGAGGCCGATGAGATGTTCATGGTCACGTTGTCCGATGCGACGGCGGGAACACTGATTGCCACATCGACTGCCGAGGGGACGATTCGCAACGACGACAGCGCCCCCGCGACGCCCGGCATCACCGTCACACCGACCTCGGGTTTGACGACCAGCGAAACCGGAGGCACGGCGGTGTTCAGCGTCGTGCTCGACTCGGCCCCCACGGCCGACGTCACGATTTCTCTCTCGTCGAGCGATTCCAGTGAAGGCATCGTCGATCAAACCACGTTGACGTTCACGCCGGACAACTGGGACAGCCCTCAAATCGTCACGGTCACAGGCGTTGATGATACCGTTCGTGATCGTAATGTTTCGTACGTGATTCAAACCGGAACCGCGCAAAGCAGCGACGCGACGTATGACGGTTTGGATGCCGATGACGTCCAGGTGACCAACCAGGACAACGAAAAAGGCAAAGGCGGCAGCGGCGGCGGTGATGACGGCGGCGGGGGCAAAGGCAATGGGAAAGGGAAGAGGAAAACACCTGCGGCCGCAGCCAAGGTTGAAGCCGTGGTTCACTTCGATTTTCTGAAGTCAACCGATGAATCGCATCAACAAACGGATTCCTCTGAACAACAGTTGATTCCCCACCTTGTTGGACACTTGAAGCCATCGGTGATCCACGTTGCGCATTTCGATGAATCGAGTCTGGCGCGGACCAGCGATGATTCAACCGAATCCGAAGCAAATGCGAAATCGAACCCTACGGAGACGAGCTTGTCAAAAAACGCGCTCGATGGGTTGTGGTCAGTCATCGGCCGCGATTTGAGCAGCCGATGACGTGAATTGGCGTAGTGCCTCGTGACGTCCTTCCTGCTGCGTCACGATTTCCAAGGTGAGTTCGCTCAAGCGAACGTGGTGTCAATCATCGAACTCTCATTCGGCGGCGGCGCGTAACCAATCCACAGATGCCCAATAAACCACAAACCATCATTGAGGTTGGTTCAGGTACCGGTCCTGGGATTGGCGGTGGAACAAGCGTCGTTGACTGCCCCCAGATTTGGAAGCCGGAGATACCTTTGGGATCCTTGGTAGGATCAGGATTACCGTTTTGGTCAATATGCGGAAAAACGACGTTCGAGAAATGGATGTCCATTTGCCCGTCCCAGCCGAGTGCCAAATTGCCGAAGGCATTTGACAAGTCCCAGACCACAAAACCAGCGGTCCCGTCTTTTAGAACGGCCCACAACGGCTGAGTCGGATCAGCGATCGGCGAGCCCCCGTTCCATCGAAGCGTACCGCTTATCCAGTCCCCCCCCGAAACGACCTTATTCACCACGTCGTAGTTACCGCTCAGAGAGCCAGATTCGGCACCGTCGTTCTTGTAAAGTAGCGACCCGATATCGTTTAACGCCGCGTTCAAGTAAGCGGAATCCTTTCCACTCGCCGGTGTCGTGTCATAGTTTATCGCGTCCAGGATAACCTGCTCTGCCCCAGAGCCAACCGGATTGCCCGGGACCAGATCGGGCTGCACTCCCGTGGCGCCCGGCGGATCGATCATGTTGCTGTTGTCGAGAGTGATGACTCCCGCCGACGCAGACGAGACGACTCCAAGAACGAGGAGCAATCCGGCCGCACACGATTTGTGCCAGACTCGCAATCGATGAGAACCACCGACTCTTCGTATCGTGGAACATTCAGTTCCAATGGCGATCACATTTCCCATTTTTGTTTCCCTGATTTACCCGTGTCGTTCAATTTGATTTAGGAACCAATCGTGGTAGTCATTGGATGGGGACCTTTGCCAACGTGTTCGGCATTGGCTGGGGAAGCCGGAGCCATTTGGGGCGTTTCACAGCACGCGTTACGTGGGGACGCAACGCGGTAAACTGCGCGGCTGTGACGGCCTGCGTCTGAGGAGCGTGATCGCGCACCTCCATCGACCACGTTACATCAAGAGATACATTCGTGTGAACGTTAGGGGATTGGCCTTCTTCCTCCGGCATCCACTCCGAGATCGTCATGGCGTCAGAATTTAAACCGATCTCGATCCTACTGTTTGATACGACCACACCTGCCAATGCTTGGTGTGAGCAAAGCAAAAGAATGCTTAGTGTCGGTAGGTAAAGAAGTGATCGCACAGTTCACCGCAAACGTTGACGGTTTACTCGATCGTGCCCCTACATCATTTGTGGAGGCGAGCGGACCAGGGTTCTTCAGGGGCGTCCAACCACTGCTCTCCAGGAGGAGAAGGCTAACAGCAAAACACCATTGTAGAGGTCCCGTGCACTGAAACAACTGTCGACATGAATATTTTTGTACAGTTTTTGTCAATCACTCGGCTACGCATAGCACCCGATGCGCCTGCATTTTACCCCGCCCCCCTGCTCTTCCCTGCTTGCCATTCAACGCCGGCAATGTTGCTGCAATTTTTTAAGTCAGCGATTCCTCTCCAGGCATTTCATACGTGGCCGCGGCGATGATCCCATCATTCAATTCCGGCCGGTTTCGGATTCGATCATGGTCAGCAATTGTTCGACGTCGATGGGTTTGGCGCAGACGGCGTTGACGATTTGGTCGCCCAGTTCTTCGTAGGCGTCGGCGGCGGTTTTCTGGTCGCCGCTGACGATGATGGTGCGGGCTTCCGGGATCGCGCGGTGGATCCGGCGGATCACCTTGCGGCCGTCTCCGCTGCCGAGTTTCAGGTCGACGATCGCGACCTGATACTTTGAATCGGCGGCTCGGGAGATCCCTTCGGCTTCACTGTGGGCCAGTGCGACGCGAAAGTGCTTGAGGTTCAAGATCTGCCACAGCGATTGGCAGAATTCTTCGTCATCATCGACCACCAACACGATCGGCGCGGTGGCGGCGCGGGAGAGTTTCTCCAACAGATCGGGAATGTCGACGGGTTTGCGAAGCACGTCCCAGGTGCCGGCGTTCTTTGCTTGTTGGGCGCCGTCGCTGCCGGCCCAGGCGGTGATCATGATGGCGGCGATGGAGGGCTGTAGCTTTTTGATCTCGCGATAGAGCGAGGCGCCGTCCATGCCGGGCATTTGATAGTCCAGCAGGACCACGTCGAAGCGGCTTTCGCGGATGCAGCGCAGCGCCGCTACACCGTCTTCGGCCGTTGTGGTTTGGTACCCGAGGTCGCTGAGGATGTCGGAAAAATTGGCGCGGATATCGGCGTCGTCATCGACGATCAATACCCGCGATCCCCGCTCGTTCATGCTGTGTGTTCCGCTAAAAATGGTTTCAGGTGAACCGAAAAGGTGGTGCCTTTGCCGGGTTCACTTTTGACGTCGAGCCGCCCGTGGTTTTTCTTGAGGATGGCGACGGAAATTGCCAATCCCAGTCCCATCCCGCGCGCTTTGGTGGAGAAAAGTGGTTCGGTCACACGCGCCAAGTCGTCCGGCTGGATCCCGACACCGTTGTCGGTCACGTGGACCACGACGTTCTCCGAATCGGCCTGTCCGGTCAACGTAATCACTCCCCCATCGGGCATCGCGTCACGTGCATTGCGGAGCAGGTTACGAAAGACGATGGAAACTTGGTTGGGATCGATGCCGGCTTGTAAACCGGTGTCGGGCAGATCCAATTCGACCTGGATGTTTCGAGGCATCGAAATCGAGCAGACGATCTTGCGGAGCAAATCGTTGACATCACAGGGGATCACCGCCGGTTCCGGCATCCGCGCGATATCCGAGAGCGCCGTGATCACATTGTCGATCAACGAGACCTGCCGATCAATCCTCTCCAGATGTTCAGCGACTTTTTCTGGTGACGGATTTTGGACATTGCGCAGATAATAGACCGACGTGCGGACGGCATTGAGCGGATTGCGGATTTCGTGCGCGATGCCTCCGGAAACCTGGCCCAGCGTGGCCATTCGCTCGGACTTCAGCAGGTCCGCCTGCGCCGCTCGCAATTCCCTCGTTCGTTCCTGGACGCGTTGTTCCAATTGTTCGTTGGCTTGGGCCAATTGGTTCTGGACGTTCTTCAGATCGGTGATGTCACGCACGATTCCGGCGAACAAGATCTGGTCGCCGATCGACATCCGACTGACGGCCAAGTGCATCGGAAAGGTCGAACCGTCTTTGCGTTTGCCGACCACCTCGCGGCCGATTCCGATGATCTTTGCCTCGCCGGTCTTGAGGTAATTGCTCAGGTAGCCGTCATGTTGCTCCCGAAACGGGCTGGGCATCAGCATGTTGACGTTTTGCCCCAGCATTTCCTCCTTGGAAAAACCGAAAAGCGTGCTGGTTGCCGGATTGACCGTTTGGATGGTTCCTCGGCTATCGATGACGATGATGGCATCGACCGCCGCTTCCAGAATCGCCAACAGCACGGCTTTGTCTTGACTTTGCATCCGGCCTCCTTGGTTCATCGCTGCGACGACGTGTAGATCTCAACGCCGCAAGGTTTTTCGCGTGGCAGCTGAATCTCGAAGACGGCGCCGGTGGTTGAGGTGCGGGCCGAAATGGTGCCGCGATGGGCTTCGACAATCCGCTGACAGATCGACAGTCCCAGTCCGGTGCCGCTTTGCTTGGTGGTGAAGAACGGTTCAAACAGCTTCTCGAGTTGCTCGGCGGACATCCCCGGTCCATTGTCCTGGACCGTCAGCGTGATGTGTCCGTCCTCATGGGCACATTCCAATTCGATTCGGACCGGATCGTGACAGGCCGCCAGCGCGTTCTCGAACAGGTTTCGAAAGACTTGTTCCATCCGCAGCATATCGACTTCGACTTCGACGTCACAGGTTTCAATTTTTTCGACCAGTTGGACGTCACGGCTGGCATGGGACGCGGCGAGGTCGTCCCAGACCCGCCGCCAGATTTCGCACAAACGAATCCGGGTGGGACGCATCTGGATGGGCGCGGCGAACGACCGCACCTCTTCCAGCAAGCACTTGAGGTCCTCGGTGGCACGCTGGATCGCTTTGAGGTCATGCAGGGCATGTTGATTGCCGGCGAGTTCCAGCCCCAACATTTCTCCGGCCGCCTGAATCCGTTGCAGCGCGTTGCGACTTTCGTGCGCCAGAGCGGTCATCGTTTGTCCGATCGCGGCGAGTCGTTCGGCCTGCAGGGCCCGCGTTTGGGCGGCGGTCAGGTCGCTGATATCAACGCCGACGGCAAGTACCGACGTCACTTCGCCGCGGTGGTCCTTGAGCGTCGTGTTGGACCATCGCACGGGAAAGCGTCTGCCGTCTTTGCCGACGACCGCGTTGACCACGCCACGGGTGCGGACGTCATGGGCAGTCCGGAAGAAAACGTCTTTGACCCGCTCTCGTTCTTCCTGGGCAATGCAGGCGTCGAACCAGTCCTTTCCACGCAGGTCGTCCGGTCTCCAACCGGTCAGCTGTTCCAAATAGGGATTCAGTTGAACGACCTTGCCGTCCAGGTCCAAGACCAGCACGATCGCCTCGGCCGTGTCGAGCACCAATTCGGCAAACGCATGCTCTTTGGCCAACTCGGCTTCCAGCCGTTTTTTGTCCGCGATCCGCCGCACCGTGCTGCGCAGGTCATCCGGGATGATGGGTTTGATCACGTAATCGGTCACCCCCATCCGAAACGCCGTGATCGTGCTCTGCATGTCGGCGAACCCGGTGATCACGATGATGTCCGAGCCCCTGACCGTTTGGATCAGTTCGGGCAGCAAGTCCTCGATCAGCCCATCGGGCAATTTGCGGTCCGAAATCACGATTTGGAATGAGGCCCGGACGGCTTCGACCTTCGCCTCGGCCAGCGAACAGGCGCCGACAACGTGATGTCCGTCCAGTTCCAGAATATCGCAGAGGTTGTTGAGCGTATCAGCATCGTCTTCGATGATTAGAATGCTGAGCGGTTCGTTCATGGGCGCCGGCGACGGAAAAGAAGCGACATCATCTGGATTCTTGTGACGCTGCATCCTACACCGAAGCAAGGCCCCATTTCCAGGGTGTGCCCGACCCGTTCGCTACCTTGTCCCTAATCCCGGCAAGGGTCGTATGTGGTAGCGGAATCTGCCAAGAATTCCGGCTATTCCCGTGTAGACTGCTGCGAGTCGAAAGCCTTGGCGGCTTCCGCTACGCGTTTAAGGCCAAAGCCTAGCGATCGACCTCCAGCCGGTTGCAAATCTGCATCCCGATGGCGACCGGCAGCAGAGATTCTTGTGCCAGTTGTTTCTGGTAGAAACTGGAAACACGACCGCACAGAACGATCCGCCCGTCTTGGACGTCCACATCAACCTGTCGCAGCTCGGCCGATCCGGATTGTGCCAGTATCTCGCGATAGTACGTGTTCTTCCCTTGGGGATCAGCAGAATCCGGGGGATCGACTTGCGCCGAATCGGCGCCGCCGTTCGTCCCGCCAACCCGATCGTCTTGACGGCCCTTCGGGAGAACGTCCGCTGAATGCCCGCTCAAATTCAGATGGGTATTGGGTAGGGTCGCCATCACTGTTCACTCCTTCGACATGCTTGCACCGTTTTTGGCATGCCTTTAAGAAACCACAATTCGCCACAAATGTCAAAATCCCCCCTCTGCGAACCGCGTGCCCACTTGACAAAATCGCAACTTTTCCTCCGACCCGGACGCGCTGAAAAATTCTACTCTACGGGCGTTCGGCACTCCGCGTGCGGGGTGGGGGTCCGTTCACAAGACCTCCAACGCGGCATTTCCGATCATGAATGCGATCGCAAAACTCTTCTCCGACTCGTCGCTCACGCGTCAAGTGATGGAATTTTCCCCGACGGCGGTCGTGGTGGCGAATGATTCGGGCACGATTCTGTATGCCAACGAGAATGTGCAAAACTGGTTCGGATATGCGCGTTCCGAACTCACCGGGTCGACCCTGGACGGGTTGCTCCCGGAGATCGGGGAACGTGACGGACACGCACACCCGGCGCCCCCAGTGTCACATTCGGTTGCAGTTCAGCGACGGGGGGAAAGACAGCGGGTCGTCTGTAAAGACGGGTCCGAGGTCTTTGTGGATGTCACGCTGGTCCCGGTGGAGGAGCAATCCGAACCGCTGCTTTTGGCCAATCTGTCCAAGAGTGAATCAACAGCGATCGATGGGGAGCGATTGGAGTCCGAACGGCTGGACGCGATCGCGAAAATGATCAGCGGCCTGGCGCATGAAAGCCGCAACGCATTGCAGCGCGCCGTCGCCTGTCTGGACCTGTTGGAATTGGATTTCGCCGGCGAGGATCGTCAGCTGGAACTTTCAAGAAAGATTCGCCGATCGCTGTCGGACCTGCTGAGAAACTATGACGAAGTCAAGCGGTTCGCCGAACCGATCACGTTGAGCCGCACCGAGACCTATCTGGCACCGCTCTGCCGGGACGTCTTTATCGACTTGCAAAAACAATACAAAGCATGGGCCAACCAGATTGAATTCGTGTTTGAGCACGAAGGCGACGACGCCGCGCTGGTCGACCGCGGAAAGCTGGATGAAGTCTTTTGCTGTGTCCTGGACAACGCCTTTGACCAGCCACAGGATCCGGTCAGAATCCGCGTCGGATTTGAGCAGACCACGCTCGCGAATCAGCAGGCGGTGCGGATTTCCATCGGTAATGACGGGCGGCCGTTTCACGCCGAAGCGTTGGTTCGCGCCTTCGAACCGTTCTACACCACCAAACAGCACGGAACGGGATTGGGGCTTTCGATCAGTCGCCGAATCGTCGAGGCACACGGCGGACAGATTCAAGTCGGTAATCCGGACGCCGGGGGGGCGGAGATTGAAATCGTCTTGCCCCGTAACCTGACTCTGTCAGCTCGGTGCCAGCAAGGCTCGGTTTCTAAACCCGGCAAGCGTCGTATGTGGTAGCGGAATTCGCCAAGAATCTCGGCTTCTCTCGTGTGAGCTGCTGCCAGTCGAAAGCCTTGGCGGCTTCCGCTACAGATAGTGAGAGAAAGCCTAGTTGGCCTTGTCCACGAATCCATTGATGGTGATTTCGGTCGTCCCAAGGCCGTGTTGGTAGCGCGGGTACAACAGTTCTTCGGGCAGCTTTAAATCCTCGAACATGTCGTAGGAAGCACGCGATGACTTCTGCAACTCCGCACCGAGTGACCCGCCTTCCTTAAATGTCACAAAGGATGGCACGCCGCCTTGTTGGGTCCCCCAAGCGTATTGATCTCGATATCGGATTTCAGCTTTCTGGATCCAGGGCGTTACGCTGTGTTCTTCGGTCCCACCGCCGCCGGCGCGTCCGAAAGAGGTCAACTGGTAGGTGCGTTTGACCGGCTCGCCCGGGCCCGCCGAACCGGAAAGGATGACTTCCGAACTGGGGTCTTCGCGAAAGCCTCGCGTCGCCGCGGCGCGTCGAAGGCCTTGGGCGATCCGCGCGTCGCCGCTGGCTTCGATCCGCACGGCCAAGCCGGGTTTGAGCATCACCAGCGAGTTGGGATCGACCTTCTTCATCAATTCGATCGCATCGTCGTGGGGAACCGTCGCGACGCCGACAAGCCCGTGCGATTGCCCGGAGACATTGGTGGTTGCCGCGACCAACATTTGGCGGCCCAGCATTTGTCGCTCGGCGATCGTGACGCCTTTCCCGACGTAATTCCAAACGACCAACTTCAGTCCCGTGCTGTAGATCTGGCTGCCGGCAGAAATCCATCCGCCGGCCAATAAACTGATCGGAGTCCCCGGTCCGACGGCCAGTCCGCCTTGGCGAAGCGTCTTGGGCTGGCCGCCTTCCAGCAAGTCCCAGATTGAGATCTCGCCGCCGCTGATCGTCAACAGGAATCGGCCATCTTGGCTGAACCCGACGCCGCTGCCATAGGTTCGCCCGCCGCCCAGGTAAGCCAATTGCTGTCCGCTGTCGAGTTCGAACAGCCCGACGCCGCCGCTGTTGTCCATCACGGCAAAGTACCGCTCGCTGGGGTGAAGGTAGAAACGGTTCTCGTGCGCGCCGGAAATCGAATAGACGATCTCTCGCGTCGCAAAATCGTACAACGACACCGAGGCGTCGTTGCCCAACAGCAATCGACTTCCGCCGATCAGCTTGGCCATGTACTGCGAGCGTCCACCAAAGGACCCCTTGGATTCCGGGATCTCCCAACTCGCCTCGGCCCGTGCGCTCGTTTCGCCCACACCGACGCGATAGGTGCAAAACCGAATCGGCTGGCCCCAATACCCGCCGACCTGAACGCTCAAGAGCCTGGACTGCTGAGGCGAATAGTCGACGATCCGCTCGTCATCCAAAAAGACGGGGCCGTCGACCGCCGATTTTGACTTGGGGCTGGCCCAGTAGAGTCGCGTTTCGCCGCCATAGCGACTGCTGTTCTTGGAGTACGCGCCGACGGCAACCCATTGTGATTCGCCGCCGATCGGGATCGCCGCGGAAATCGAATCACTTTTGGAGATTGCAAAACCGGTTCCGCCGGTCCCAAAGACGGGTCGTTCGATTGCTGATGCCGAGATCGTCACCTGATCCAATCCCGGTGCCGAAGCGGCCAGCTGCAACTCCTGGCGGGGCGATTTGAAATCGAAGTTTCTCGGCCGCGGTGTGATGATCGGCGTTTCGGCTAGCAACCGTCGCAAGGTCGGATTCAGTTTCGAAATCTCGACCCGCGTGTCCGTCCCATCCTCCTTTCGAATCGTCACATGGGTTTCGTCGCGGCTGATGAAACGAGCGATCACGGTGAAGGAACCCGAGGCATCGGACCATTCCCGCCAACGCCCTTCGCCGTTGGGAAACCGAATGTCGGCCAGTTTGATGCGTTCGGTCAACTCGCGGCCATACCGCTTGAACTGCGCTTCGACTTCGCCGATCAAGACTTTGGTGACAACTGCGTCGTACCACTGGAACCAATACTTGACCTGGATTTGGTCGCCGACACGAACCGGATTGGCGCCATCCATTTTGTTTTCTTCGCCGGTGATGGGCGTCTTGGCCAGCAAGCTGCGCAGATTGGGCGCCAACAGTTCGATGGGAATGGTGACATCCGAGCCGTCCTCTTTGCGGATCGTGACCTTGTCCTGCGTCCGCGAGATGTAGCGTGCGACGACCTTGAATTTTTCCGACGCGTCGGTCCACAGACGCCAGTGTCCCTCGCCGCCCGGGAATCGGATTTCATTCAGCGGAAAGGTGCCTTCGCGTTTGAACGAACCGTAGTCGTAGGCGACTTCGACCTGCCCCGGCAGGACACGGTTGATCACGCCGGGGTACCACTTCGAAAAATACTGAACTTCGATTTGGTCTCCGACGCGCACCGGATTCGCGCCGTCGATCATGTTTTCGTTGCCGGTGACGGGGACCTTCAACACTTGCTTTCGCAAGTCGGACGCGAGCTTGTCGATCGGGATCTCCAGTTCCGACCCATCGGCCTTGCGGATTTTGACGTGTGATTCGGTGCGGGAGAGGTAGCGCGCTTGGACACTGAACTTTCCCGAACTGTCTTTCCAAATCAACCATGCTCCTTCCCCGTTGGGAAAACGCGTGTCCTCCAACGTGAATTCGCCCGTCGTCTTCGACCCGCTGCGTTCATACTCGGCCGTCACCTTGCCAGCGGCGTAGGACAGCACCGTCGCCGGATACCACGTTCGCAGCCAACGAACCTCGACCTGATCCCCCTCGCGGACCGGAGCGATCGTGTCGGCGGAGCGTTGAGCGAAGACGACGCCGGGCAGCAATGCCAGCAGGAGCACACAATAGATTGCTCGCAGAGCAACCGTGGAACACATCGGTTTCATCGAATTCAGCGGACAGCCGGAGAGACGAGATCAGGGAGAATCGCTCCAAGATAACCCACCCTGGACACGCGTTCCATTGGCAATTCGTTCCCTAGGCTCCGCCAGCTCAACACAGAACCTGTCGGCTCAAGCGTGTTTCGTTGATGAATTGCCAACGGCTTCGTTCCCGATTGAGTCAATTGGGAGCATCCGTTTGTCACCAGCTCAGGCGCACCTCATGATTCTGCCCCGAATCATTCTGCCCTCCCTCTCCGACGCGACAGAACGCCGTGGCGGGATGGAAATTTTGGAGGCAGGAAAATTGGCGGCACCAATCGCAAGGTGCAGTTGATCATTTTCTTGCCGCCGAAATCTTCTTACCTGCTATCCGCAAGCGGCGGATCAACGGATCACTTCGTCTTACCAGTCCGCCAGTGGGCCGGTGCTGCCGTCGGTGGCGTACTTGTACTGAGTGTTACAAAACGCATCGGTCATGCCGGCCAGGTATTCACCGACGACGGTTTCGATCGGGTGGGATTCACATCGGCGACGAAACCGCAGCGGCAGTCGCGAAGGATCGTGACGCAGCACCTCGAACATGTCTTGCAGCCGGTGATAGGCCGCCCGTCGGACGGGGATCAGCCGCGGATGACGATAAACGGCCTCGAACAAAAACGATTCCAGTTCGGCCCGCTCGCGGGACAGCTGATCGCTGTGCCCGAGTCTCAACCCGGCATCGCGGACGTCGGAAACCGACTGGCCCTGAAACTCGATGACCCGTTCGGTCGCTTCACTCAGAAAGTCGGTGACTTGAAGATCGATCAATTCGTGGACCAGCAGTTGACGCTCTTCACGAACCCGCTCCCTGCCGTGCTTCTCCTGGACCATATCCATCGCGCGTCGAACGATCGACAGTTCCAGCAATTCCTGCATCGACAACAAACCCATTTGCAAGGCATCGTCGACATCGTGTGCGTCATAGGCCATCGAATCGGCGGCGTCGACGATCTGAACTTCCAGCAGCGGGCTGCGACCGACGGCGGCTTCTGCCTTGTGCGCCCGGACGTCTTGCCCGTCCAGGATTTCCAATGACAGGTTCAGCCCTGGGAATCTGGCGTACCGCTGTTCAAGTTGCTCGACGATGACCAGGGCGAACCCGTTGTGCGAAAACCCGCCGACCGGCTGCATGCACTCGCTCAACGCATCCTCGCCACAATGCCCGAACGGCGGGTGGCCGATGTCATGAACCAGCGCCAGGGCTTCGGTCAAATCTTCATTCAGCCGCAACACACGCGAGATCGTGCGGGCGATCGAGGCGACTTCGAAGGTGTGCGTCAACCGAGTTCGATGGTAAATGCCCATGTCACCGGTGAAAACTTGCATTTTCCCTGACAGCCGCCGAAACGCGCTGCTGTGCAGGATCCGATCTCGGTCGCGAGCGAACGGACCACGGTAGGCGTGGTCGGGTTCAGGGTATCGACGCCCCCGACTGTCACGGCTGCGCATCGCGAAACTGGCAAGCAACAGGTGCTCGCGGTCATCATATCGCCGTGTGTCCAGCATCGGAGTGATCAAGAAATCCCGGTCCTGTGGAAGTCGTGTCGCGTCTGGTTTTCCAGGAGGTTAACGGAGTGTAGGTCATCGTTAGCGCATCAATCCTAGTGTTCCGGACCGATCAAGCCCACACCAATGTGCCCCCACCAATTCGGCAGGGCTCCCAAATCCGCAATCGATCCAATCCGCATGGTAACATAGAGGGTCTTAAATCGAATCCCACTGTCCCCAACGGGCCTGCCGCTTGGATTTCCAGCCATTTTCCGTCACTTGTGTCACGTGTTCGAGCCGCTTGCGTGTCAGCCGCAAGGAGTTGGTCGGCAATATCGTGGCCTGCCCCAAGTGCCAGTCGATGGTCCAGTTGACGCCGCCCAAAGCAGGCCCGACCGCTGCTGCCGCGATCGCGATGGGGAACCATCAAGTCGACAGTCAGGCGTTGACCGAAGATTCGATCGGCGAGGCCGACGCGCCCGATGCGGCCCAGCAGCAGCCGCAGTTTGAAGGAGCGCAACCGCAGGACGCGGTTCCTCCGGGCCCGTCCGGCCATGGTTCGCATCCCCGAGTCGCCCGCGCCGAACCGCCGCCGGTTTTTTCCGACCAGCCCGCACACGCCGCCCAAATCGGCGAAGCGCCCGAAACACCGGAATCCGCCGCCCCCGACGCAACGCCGTCGGCCGCTCCGCCGCCGAATTGGCACAGTCAAAAAAACGCCGCGTCGCGACGGATCGCCATGTGGGTGGCCGTCGTCTTGGCCAGCATCGTGTCCGCATCCGTCTTGTTCGCTGTACTCCGCCGATCCCGCTTGGGCGAAACGCAACAGGTATCCGCGGAATCAAGTGCCGATGCCGAAACCGCCTCCGCCCAATCGATCGAAGACTCAACTGAGGAAGCGGGCACTCGCTCCGACGACGTCCCCACCGATGCCACGCCGGCCGGCGCCCCTGATTCTGACAACCAGACCGGCCAGCCCGACGAAACCGGCCAGCCCGACGAAACCGGCCAGCCCGACGAAACCGGCCAGCCCGACGAAACAAATTCGGCGCAAGAATCCACTGCAGCCGACGACCCGCAAACGAACGTTCCCGGCGACAACGATCCACCGGTCGACGATCCGATCCAACCGCCGGCAGACCTGCTCGGCGACAGCCCGTTGCTCTCGGGAAGCCCGCTGGACAGCATGACACCGGTGGGATCATCGCCGATGGAGACGTCACCGTTAGGAGGAAACACCGATCCGGCGGACGAGACCGGGACGTTGACCGAATTGCCGAAGGAGCTCCAAAGCCTGCTCAACGGCCTGACCGCCATCGATCGACCGCAGTTCACCGAAACCCAGCCGGCGCCGCAAACGATTGACGAAATCCAGCTGGATCGCGCGACCGAGGTGGACGTGGATTTGGAGGTCGCAATCGAAACCCCCGACGCGGCCAACATGCGTCAAGCGCTGGGGCTGAACATCGCTCTGCAGACATCCGATCCGAACGGTTATCCGCTCAATGACCTGATGCTGTTCCTCAGCCAGCTTAGTGGCGTGCCGATCGAAGTCGAATGGGTGTCCTACGACATCGTCGGTCTGCCGATCCATTCACGCGTCAAATTACCCAACGGCTGGCCGACGTTGGAGGATCTGTTGACCGCCATTTGCACGGCGACCGATTCGACGTTCGACAAGAATGCCCGCACGATCACGCTGCGGCCGACCGACCAGCGATTCGATCAAGCGGTCGCCGAGATTTTGGACCTGAGCGACTTGGCGCCCGAAGCAGCTTCCGCGGTCACGCTCGCACGCACGTTGTTGGGACAAACCGAAGGCGACCCGTCCCAAGTCTCGATTCCGACCGAGGGCGGGCCGGCCCAATTGGCCGTGTTTGTCTGTGAGGCGATCCGACGCTCCCGCGGTGCCCCGGGGAGGTTGCCCGATCCGTCGTTCGCCCGCTGGGGAGGAGCGTACAAGGACCAGGTGTCGGCATGGCCGGAACTAAACGGCGGCGTGTCGGGACCGCCACGCGTCCAGGCCGCCACGATCGCGTCACTGATCCGGCAGCTCGCGAAGATCAACGGCGTTACGTGTTATGTCAATTGGCAGGATGCGGCGAGACGAGATTTGCAACCGACCGACCAGCAGATGCCGCGTACCGGTGAAGGTGTCTCCGCGGCCGATGCCCTGAACCAAGTCCTCAATCCCGCCGGCATGTTGGTGCGTGTTGTCGATTCCCAGCATTGGTGGGTCGGTTCGGATGCGTCGCACGACCGGTTTCCCGTCGTCGTCTGGTTTGACGATGCCGACGGCGAAGCCACACAGCAGCGTGTGGAATTAATCCTGCAAGGGGCCGCCGTCAACGAGCAGGTCGTCGGCGCCGCCGCGGTCGATCCGGAAAGTCAAAAATGCGTCGCAATCCTGCCACGTTTTCTGTTGCGGCAACTGCCCCGAATGTTGAACGACGTACCGTAGCGCAAAGTTTGGCCACACCCAGCGTCCATTCGCGACAAGCCTCGCATTGCGTCTTGCTTGAATGATTGGGTTAGCGGTAGTGGACGACGCGAGGAGTCCCCGCAGTTCGAGGGTCCTTCTCCACCGTTCTGTTCTGGCGGGGCTGACCGACAACCGGTCATTTCTCCTGTGCGGCACGTTGAAACGTGGACTAGATTCCCGCAACGGCCTGATGATGGCTGGAGGTTCTGAAATCAACGCGACCAGACGCGTTCACATCAACAGGCCGGTAAAACCGTTCGGAACGATTGTCGTCGCCGTAGAATTGCCGATGCACGCTCCCATTTGATTGTGGCTTAAGATGAAACAGCTTGTTCCCCTGGCGATCCTGTCCGTCGGATGCTTGATTTATCTGGTGTCGTCATCGGATCTGCAGTTGACCGATTGGGCGGATCCGTCGGCATCGGCGGGTCTCAGCGACGACGATTCGGACCGGGGAACGAACGAAGCGTCTGCGGCGTCGCGCGACGAGTTTTTTGATTCCGATCCCATCTCGGGGGAGAGCCCCAAGTTAGTGCTGATGAAATTTGGTGCTCCGTGGTGCCCACCCTGTCGGATGATCGACAAGGAACTTCGCAAGCTGGGGCGAACCAATCTGCCGGTCGAAATCCGCAAGATCGATGTCGACGAACGCCCGCAGATGGCCGAGCGTTATGGCGTGAGTAGTATTCCGCGTTTAATCTTGCTGCAGGACGGACGCAAGATCGGCGATGCGGTGGGCTACCAGTCGGCTGAGGATTTGTCCCAGTGGATCAGGGAGAACGCCTCCGCCGAAGCACTGGCGGGCGAAAAACGCTCGGCAGGACCCGCGGCCGTCCAGGCCAACCCGTTCTTCAAGTGATCTTCACGCGATTCCTCGTGCCACCTTTTCGGATTGTGTGGATCGGCGACACGCAGCAGCCTGAATGCCGGTCGTTTCAGACCGGTGGGCATCGAATCGAGTAGACAGACTCGGATCTGACGTGGAAAATGGCTATCATAGGGTGCCCGATTTCCGACGTCACGTTTTTGCGTTCATTGCCTCCATGCCGATTCAAATCAAATGTCAGTGCGGGAAAGCTCTCGCGGTGAAAGACCAGTTCGCGGGAAAAGCGGTTAAATGCCCCGCTTGTGGGCAAGGGATCAAGGTCCCGACGGCGGCCGGCGGCAAGGTCGCGGCAGCCACCGGTCAGGCAGCCCCCCCGGCACAGGCGATCGGTGCAGCAGCGGCCGGAAACCCGATGAACGATTTGTTCGACGAAGAAGGTTTCGGCACGAACATCGCAGCGGTGTGTCCATCCTGTGGCTCGGCGATGGGGGCCGACGCAATCTTGTGCACCAAATGTGGTTTCAACAAAACCACCGGCCAATCGGTCAAGGGGCATTTGACGCCCGGCGTCGACATCTCCTCGGGCACGCTGGCGCTGCAAAAGGCGGCCGAAGACATGCGCCGCGCCGACAAGATGCAAAAGGACATGACCGAGCGGGCCGGCATGCCGTGGTGGATGTTGGGGTTGATTCTGTTCATCCTGGGTAGCGCGACTGCGTTGGCAGTCATGGCCGTCATGTCGGCCAATCGCACGACCGGAACAGACAACTTCAACGCCATGCAAGTCTTTTTGCAATTGGCCGGATCCGCTTGTGCCCTGGTGTCCTTCGGCGCGCTGATGAAATTGGTCGTCGAAGGATTCAAAGAAGACAAGAAGGTCGGATTCCTTTGTTGCACGATCCTGTACCTGTTCTACTTCGTGTTCCAAAAGCCGAAGTCGCGGATCGGTGCCTTTCTGGTCATGATCATCCTTGGCGGAATCGCCGGAGCCCTGTTTGCCAAAAGCCAACAGGTGTAGCGGTTGAAGATCCTGATCACCGGCATTTGCGGTTTTGCCGGCAGCCAAATCGCCCGTCGGATCAAAGCGATCCGCGACGATGTCCAGCTGATCGGACTGGACAACTTTATCCGCGCCGGCAGCGAACTCAATCGCCGTGCCGCCGAACAACTTTGCGAAACGTTTCTGCACGCAGACATCCGCCGCGACGACGATTGGGATTCCGTCCCCGATGTGGACTGGGTGATCGACTGTGCGGCATTGCCCAGCGTCTTGGCCGGGACCGATGGACACGGTTCGCCGCGTCAATTGATCGGGCACAACCTGATCGGCACACTGAACCTGCTGGAATACTGCCGCCGATCTGACGCGGGCGTGATTCTGCTGAGTACTTCGAGGGTGTATTCGATTCGACCGCTCGCTGCGTTGCCATTGATCGAATCAACCGATCGATATCAACTCGATGCGTCACAGACGCTACCGGCGGGGATCAGCCCGGAAGGGATCGCCGAATCCTTTTCAACGTCTCCGCCGGTATCGCTGTATGGCGCGACAAAGGTTGCGTCGGAGACACTGGCACTGGAATACGGCCAATCGTTCGGATTTCCGGTTCGCGTCAATCGCTGTGGCGTGCTGGCCGGTGCCGGCCAATTCGGTCGCGCCGACCAGGGGATCTTCAGTTTCTGGATTCACTCCCATCGGGCCAAACGTCCGCTGCGATACATCGGATGCCGGGGAACCGGTTTTCAAGTCCGTGATTGTTTGCACCCGATCGACGTCGCGGATCTTTTGCTCAAGCAGATCGACGCCGGATCGGATCCCAACAAGCCGCTGATCAACAACGTCAGCGGAGGTTTGGAATCCTCGCGATCGCTGTGCCAATTGACGCATTGGTGTGACCGGCGATTCGGAGAACGTTCCGTCGCCGGCAGTGATGAAGTACGGCCCTTCGACCTGCCGTGGATCGTCTTAGACAGTTCGTTGGCGCGATCCTGCTGGAATTGGTCGCCAAAGCGAACGACGGACATGATTCTGGAGGAGATTGCCGAATTCGCTTCGCGGTCGCCCGACTGGTTGGAGATTTCATCGTGAACGCGCGGCGCCGCTGGTTGTTGATGGTGGTGTGTTTGGTCGCTCCTATGCTGTTGTTCGCGCTGCTGCGACTGCCCACGCTGATCCATCAGCCCGGTGTGCAAGACGAGCAATGGTTCGCGGTCCCGGGATTCACCGTTTGGCGCGAAGGCATTCCACGGATCCCGTATGTACCGACGCGAAATCGGGAGACGCTGTTCGAAAATGCCGACGTTTGTCTGATGGCACTTCCGCCCGGATTGTTCTATGTCCAGGCGCCGTTCTTTGGACTCTTTCCGCCCGGATACGCGACGGCGCGGTTGCCCTTGTTTTTGGCAGGCTTGGCGACGATCGGGATCGTGTTTTGGATCGTCAAACGACTCGGCGGTAGCACACCAGCGGCCGGAGCGGCGGCCTTGATCGTTTCGCTGTCGCGGCCGCTGATGTTCACCGCCCTGACCACACGTCCCGATCTGCTGAGCGCGCTGGCGGGCTGGTTGTCCATCCTGGCTGCCTGGCAAATGCTGCGCAGCGGCCGTTCCCCCGGCGGCAGAGGAGGCTCCATCGGGGCAATGCGTTGGGCATGGATCAGCGGCGCGTTGTCAGGGTTGGCGGGTTTGTTTCACCCGTTCGCGCTCGTGTTTGCGATGCAGGGCGGCGTCGCGATGCTGCTCGGCACGACCGGTGTGTTGGAAAAAGCCAAACGTGCGGCGTGCTTTGTCGCCGGAAACGCGTTGGTCATTTCCTTGTGGATCCCGCTGATCGTGTCGTATCCGTATGAGTTTCGCAGCCAGTTCTTTGCCAACGTGCTCGATCGCGCCGGACCGGGGTTGCCGGCTCGAATCGTCTGGCCGATCCCGTCGTTGATGCATCACGCCGGATTGTTGTACGAGTTTGCAGGCCCGTTTCAATGTCTGCTGATGGCATTCGGGTTGCTCGCGGGAACCGCGTTGTTCTGGCGTCACTGTGCACTACCGGTCGCGGAGCGGAAGGGATTGATCGCGCTTGTCTGGTCGAGTGTTTTCTTGACGGCCACGGTGGCCGGGCTTCACCCGACCAAGGGATACTGGGTCTATCCGTTCGTTTGGATCGTGGCGATGGCCGTCATCGGATTGGACGGCTTCCTGGTGGGTTTGGGGCAAGACCTTCGCACTCGATTGACACAGCGAAACGCGTTGTTCATTCGTTTCGTCCTGTTGTCTTTGGCGGTCTTGATGTTGCTTCCCGGGGCTGGACTTCGCACAACATGGGTTTATTTGACGCATTGGAAAGACCCGTCGGTGTACGCTCCGGCGTTCATCCACGGTGTCCTCAACGACCTACCGCAGCAGGGCGTGTTTTACGCGGATCTGTCTTATGTTTTCGACGTCTACTTGAGCGGTCGTGAAACGCGGTTGTGCCAGGAACGTCAGCATTATTGGGGCGACCAGCCGCTCGCGTACACCTTTCTGTTGCTGTCGTGGGAAGGCGAAGACGCGGGCTGGGCAAACCAGTACGGCGGATCGCACGTACGACGCATTGGAAACCGCCAGAGACCACAAAACTGCTTTGTGGATCTTTACCGCCCCGGCACCGACCACACGGAACCCTCCGAGATTGCAACCCAGCGTGGTGACGACGACGTATGACCAACGAGGATCAAGACGATGGGACGCACAGGCACCAGTTGTCGATTGTCATCCCCGCCTACAACGAACAGGAAAACATCGGTCCTTGTTTGGAGGAACTGATGACGTTGTTGGTGGACGAATCGGGCATCGACACCGAAGTCATCGTGGTCAACGACAACAGCAGCGATGCGACCGAGGCGGAAGTTCTGAAACGTCGTGAGCGTTGGCCGACAATCCGCCTGGTGCGCCGCCAGCCTCCCGGCGGTTTCGGCCGAGCGATCCGTTCCGGGTTGCAATTCGTTCGCGGCAAAGTCGTGATCATCTACATGGCGGACCGGTCGGATCACCCCGAGGATGCACGGCGTTACTATGACACGATCCAAGAGGGCTACGATTGCGTGTTCGGGTCGCGGTTCATCCAAGGGGCCGAGGTCAAACGCTATCCGACGGTCAAGTTGTGGGTCAATCGTTGTGTCAACAAGGCGATCCAGTGGATGTTCTGGACGCCGATGAACGACTTGACCAATGCGTTCAAAGCCTACCGGGCCGATGTCGTCGATCATTGCGGTCCGTACCGGGCCTGCCATTTCAACATCACCTTGGAAATGTCGCTCAGCGCCCTGATCAGCGGGCACAGAATCAAGGAAATCCCTATCCGCTGGGAAGGCCGAACCTGGGGATCGACGAATCTGCGGATGCGAGAAATGGGGCGGCGTTATCTGTGCACGTTGCTGATGCTGTTCTTTCAACGCGTGCTGATGTCCGACGACGTCGTCGCCGAACGCCAGCGACAAACGGACATGGCGTTCGAGGTCACGCCGGACATGCCATGAAAACCGTGAGACATGGTTCCAACCTGTTTCACCAGTCCAGCGACAAATCGACTAAACTGCGTCCATCCGGTGAGCATTGCTCGCCTGCACCTCCTGAATGCCCCTCCACGACAGAGATTGATCGAAAATGCATTTGCAAATCCGGATCCGGACCGTTGCAGCCTGGATGGTCGCCGTTTCCCTTTCGGTGACACTCTTTTCCGGCGGACCGGCTTCAGCGCAACAAACACGCCCCAACGTTGTGATCGTGATCACGGACGATCAAGGCTATGGCGATTTGTCCTGCCACGGGAACCCGATCCTGCAAACGCCCAACCTGGATCAACTGCATCGCGATTCGGTGCGGTTGACCGATTACCACGTCGCGCCGACCTGTTCCCCCACCCGCTGTGCCTTCCTGACCGGCCACTGGACCAACCGCACCGGCGTGTGGCACACGATCATGGGCCGATCGATGCTGCGGGAGAACGAGGTCACGATGGGCGACGTGTTCTCGTCAGCCGGATATGAGACCGGCATGTTCGGCAAGTGGCACTTGGGCGACAACTACCCCTACCGGCCCGAGGATCGCGGGTTCACCGAAGTGATGCGGCACGGCGGCGGAGGTGTCGGCCAGACCCCGGATCACTGGGACAACGCCTACTTCGACGGATCCTACTGGCACAACAGCAAGGTGACTCCGGTCAAGGGGTTTTGCACGGATGTGTTTTTCGATTACGCGGAACAATTCATTCGTGATTCGCACGCCTCCGGAAAACCGTTTCTGGCTTACATCGCAACCAACGCGCCACACGGACCGATGCACTCTCCCGAAAAGTACAGCGAACCGTACGCCAACCTGGGCACCGGCCTGGCGAATTTTTACGGCATGATCGCCAACATCGACGAAAACGTCGGGCAACTGCTCGGGCTGTTGGAAGACATGAAGATCGTTGACAACACGATCTTTATCTACACCACCGACAACGGCACCTCGTCAGGCGACAAGGTCTTCAACGCCGGGATGCGTGGCAAGAAAGGCAGCCACTATGACGGGGGACATCGCGTGCCGTTGTTCATCCGATGGCCCGACGCCAAACTGGTCGGAGGACGCGACGTCGATACATTGACCGGCTACGTCGACGTGTTGCCGACCTTGATTTCGATGTGCCGCGTCGCACCGCCCGAAGGCGTTCGCTTTGATGGTGTCGACATTTCGCCGTTGATCTTTGATCAAGCGACCGATTGGCCCGATCGAATCCTGGTCACCGACTCGCAACGCGTCAAAGACCCGATCAAATGGAAAAGCTCCGCCGTGATGACCGACCGTTGGCGGTTGTGCAACGGAAAGGAGTTATTCGACATCGATGCCGACCCCGGACAGCAGAATGACGTGTCGACCCAGCATCCGAATGTCGTCGAACGATTGCGAAACTTCTATGAAGATTGGTGGGCGGAATTGGAGCCGACCTTTGACCAATCGACCGCGATCCATCTGGGACACCCCGCCGACAACCCGGCACGATTGACCAGCCACGACTGGATCACCACGCGGATGACCCCGTGGAATCAAAGTCAGGTCCGAGCCGCGATGAACGGTGACGCCAACACCGGATTCTGGAACGTCAAAATCACCGAAGGCGGCAAGTACGTCGTCCGCTTGCGTCGCTGGCCCCAGGAAGTCGATCACCCGATCGCAAGCCCGCTGGATCCCGGCGCACCGGTACCAGGACAGCAAGCGTTCCGAGAAACGCCGGGCAAGGCGGTGGCGGCCGCAAAAGCGACATTAAAAATCGGCCAGATCGAAAAGTCGGCCGCGGTTCCCGCAGGGGCCAAGGAAGTCGTCTTTGAGTTGGACCTGGAGCCCGAAACGACGACGATGAGTGCGACCTTCCAAACCGACTCGGGAGAAGTCTTCGGCGCCTACTTCGCGTACGTCGAAAAGCTTTGAAGGTAAACTCGAATCGAAATGGCATCCGCCCCGAGGCGGTGAGCGGTGGGTTGGATCCGGAGGAAACGAAATCAACCCACGGATGGCAGGGCGTACCCACGGATGGAGAGCGGCCTGGAAACAAACGCACGGGCAGGTCATCATTCTGCCCCGAATCATTCTGCCCTCCCTCCTCTGATTTGCACCGACCTGTCAGGACCCGGTGCCGGGGTGCAGAGGTCGGAAAATTTTGGCGTTAAGAAGATTTTCCGCGTCATGGGGATGGTGCATCGCAGTATTTTCCTACCCCCGAAATCTTCTTGCCCGAATCTGACATTGGGTGCATGACGCGCACAAAAAAATCGACAGCCGCAGACGGCTGCCGATCGTTGCGATCCATTCAGATGGCCCGTGAATCCCCGACGCCTGCCTGACGCAGCCGACGGCCCTCGCTGGCCAACCGCACCCTAGCGGCGGGTCTTTTTGACCTTCGCGCCACCTTGGCGGACTTTGAACTTCGGATTGCTCTTGCAAATCACGTAGACTCGGCCACGTCGTTTGACGACTTGGCAATCGGGGTGGCGGTATTTCAATGCGCCAATGCTGCTGACAACTTTCATCGGAATCTCTCACCGGGTGGCGCTCTGGAACGAACGCTGGTACTCTGTGTCTGTGCCCCGAGGCCTCTCCCCGGGTTCTCGCGATCCATGGTCGCTTGGAGGGTCGCGGAGTATAACGGCACCGGATCACTGTGTACAGCGACCTTATCAGGTGACCTTCACGAACCGGTCGTGCGGGATGCATATTCCTAGTTCCCAGGTTATGGGAACCTCCTCCCTCCGACGAAACCCTCCTTTCAGGGAGGGGCGAACGAAGCGAGGGGAGGGGCGATGGGTGATCCGGCGCGCCCGTCCAATTCCCTGGGAACCGATTGCTCCCTCTTCCCCCTCGATCGACCATCCATGACCAAATTTGCCTATTTTGATTGTTTCAGCGGCATCAGCGGCGACATGACGCTGGGAGCCCTCTTCGACCTGGGGGCGGATCCGGCGGCCATCGAAGCGGCGGTGCGATCGATGGGGTTGCCGGAATTGTCGATCGTGACCGGTGACGTCAAAAAATGCGGTTTTCGTGCCGTTTCGGTGAAAATCGAGCACCCGCCCGAGCATGCCCATCGGCACTTGCATCACATCACCGACATGATCGATTCGGCCGGCGAGATCGAGCCGTCGGCCAAAACGCTGGCGAAACGAATCTTCGGCCATGTCGCGGTCGCCGAAGCCAAGGTGCACGGGACCACGCTGGAAAAAGTCCACTTTCACGAGGTCGGAGCCATCGATTCGATCGCCGACATCGTGGGGGCTGCGGTGGCAATCAACAATCTGGGGATCACCGCGGCGATGGCATCGCCCGTCCCGACCGGCACCGGTTCGGTCAAAATCGACCACGGCTTGGTGGCGGTTCCGGCACCGGCGACGGCCGAAATCCTGCGGGGCATCCCGATCGCGCCCTGCTCGATCGCCAAGGAGCTGACCACGCCGACGGGTGCGGCGATCCTGAAGGAATTGTGCGGCGATTTCGGGCCGATCCCCTCGATGATCGTCGACGCGATCGGATATGGCGCCGGGACGATGGATTTACCCGACCAGGCCAACATACTCCGCGTGTTGCTCGGTCACCGCGCCGACAGCGCATCAGCCTCACAAAATACTCACGTCCACCATGACAAGGTCGTCGTACTGGAAACGAACTTGGATGACGCGACCGGCGAACAGATCGCCGATTGTGTCAACCGATTGATGGACGCCGGGGCACTCGATGTCACCCAAACGCCGTGCACCATGAAGAAAGGTCGCAGCGGGGTGGTGCTGTCGGTGATCACGCGCGTCGATCAAATCGCGGCGCTGGAGGAGTTGATCTTTGTTCACACGCCGTCGATCGGGATTCGACGCTACCCGGTCGACCGCGAAACTTTGGAGCGTGAATCGATCACGATCGAGACTTCGTTGGGGCCGGTCAAGGCAAAGTCGGTGACGTTGCCCAGCGGCAAAAAACGGGTCAAGGTGGAGGACGACGACGCACGTCGCTTGGCGAATGAATGTTCACTGTCGACGCTGGAAATCCGCCGCCTTGCCGAAGCCGCACTGCCTGGTGCTTGACCGCCACGTCTAACCTCTGTGGCGTAATGCCGCGGGCTCGATTTGGCCCCCGAGTTATACTTTTGCGACCAGATGACAACGACCTTCTTCGCTTCTCACACTCAAATGATTGGATGGGCCGCTCGCCAATGCCACTGACGACAGAAACCGAACGAGCAGAATCCGAACGAGCCCAGGACGCCGATTCGTCCGCCCACGAGACGGGCGGTGCGGGAACCCCACCCAAACCTGCCAAAACCGGCGGTCAAAGCGGTTACGACGTCATCAACTCGGCGGCTTCCCCCCATCATTTTTCCGTTCCACGCCGCTGGGATCTGTTCCTGCTGTTCAACGTCGCCATCCCGGTCCTGTTGGTGCTCGGCGGAGTGCTGATCGTACGCTCGCTCGGTGTGGCCGAAGCCAAGCCGGTGCCCCCGCCGGACACGTCGGCGACCGCCATCATGAAGTCGCTGCCGGCAACCCGTGTCATCAAGGTCCGCTCGCTTGCCGAAACCGGCCAACAACTCGAACTGGTGATCGATGGTACGGTCGTCCCCTTTCGCGAAGCCCGCGTGGCATCCGAAGTGGCAGGAACGGTGATCGAAAAATCGGCCAATTGCGAAGCCGGTTCGATCGTGACCGAGGGCGAGGTTCTGATGAAAATCGATCCGGAGGACTACCAATGGGAAGTCGAACGGCTGAAGAACCAACGCGATCGCGAGTACCGCGCGATCAGTGAAAACGACCAGGAGATCGCGAACACCCAGCGGTCCATCGAAATCGCTCGCCAAGATGTCACACTGCAACAGAAGGAGGTGGATCGCCAGACGGCACTGAAGACGTTTGCCAGTCAAGCCGAAGTCGACAAGGCACGAAGCGCGCTGCTGCAAGCCAATCAACAACTCGTGACGCTAGAAAATCAGCTGGACCTGTTGCGCTCTCGCCGACTGCGTTTGGAAGCGGCCGAACAGCTCGCCGCGACCCAGTTGCGTGTCGCCGAAGTCAACTTAAAACGTTGCGTCATCGCGGCCCCGATCAGCGGCGTGATCGTCAGTGAAGAAGCCGATGTGAACTCGTTTGTCAATCGCGGCACGACGTTGGTCACAATTGAAGATACGGGGAAAGTCGAAGTCGCCGCCAGCATGCGGATGGACCAACTGCATTGGGTGTTGGACCAAGACGGCTCGACGCAGGCCGCCGCCTATGACCTGCCCAAAACCGACGCGATCATCGAGTACGAAGTCGCCGGCCGCCCCGGAACCGTTCACCGCTGGAAAGGAACCCTGGTTTCCTATGACGGCATCGGCATCGATCCCAACACGCGTACCGTGCCGGTGCGGTTGCTGGTCGACGCCCCGACACACTACATCGACCAAAAAGGTGACCAACAAGTCGCCGATCGCACCAACGCCTTGTTGCGCGGCATGTTCGTCCGAGTCCGATTGCAGTTGCAACCGAAGTCCGAACTGGTCGTGATTCCCGCCAAAGCGCTCCGCCCGGGTAATCGGGTGTGGAAGTTTCATGAAGACGAATCGGTGTTAGCCGAGCGGATCGCCGCGGCCAAAAAGACGGCGGAGTCGGCACCATCGGCTGCTGCGGCACCGTCGGCTGCTGCGGCGACAACGCCGGCGGCCGATGACGCCCCCACGGCCAACGACGCTCCTTCCGGTGACGACACGCCCGATGCCGGGGACCTCGCCAACGAGCCGCCCTTTGACCCCGCCGACTGGAAAGCCGGTATCGTCAAGTACTCACGATCCGTCTTCCCGATCGACTCGCTCAGGCTTCAGGACGCCGAAGCGCTCGACAGCAACTTGGCTCCGTCGCTACAGTCGCCCGACCGCGTTTGGGTCTGCGAATCGGACACGTCCGACTTGGCCAGCGGCGACTATGTCGTCGTGTCGCCCCTCGATTCGATTCCGCCCGAAGGGCTGCCGGCGCGAGCAGAGATTCAAGAATGAGACGATTGATCACGTGGGCCATCACCAACGGGCCCGGCATGAACGTGTTGATGATGGCGTTGATGACCATCGGCGGGCTCTCGTTGATGCAAATGCGCCGGGAAGTGTTCCCGGAATTTGAACTCGAAGTCGTGATGGTGACCGTCCCTTATCCGGGTGCGACACCGAAGGATTGCGAAGAAGCGATCTGTCAAAAGGTGGAAGAATCGATTCGGTCGATCAACGGCATCAAAAAGGTCACCTCGATCGCCCGCGAAGGCGGCGCGTACGTCTTGGCCGAGCTTCGGTCGGACGTCAAAAATGTTCAAAAGGTGATGGCGGAAATCGATCGCGAAGTCGATCGCATCCCCAGCTTTCCCGAATTGGCCGAAGACCCCCAGATCCAACAGATCACGTTTCGCGACGCCGCCATCCGAATCGGGATCATCGGCCCGCAAGACCGCTCCCAAGAGGCGGAACTGAAGCTGCGAGAGATCGCCGAGGGGATTCGCGACGATGTGCTGATGCTGCCGACCGTCTCGTCGGCGTCCATCATGGGCACCCGGCCCTACCAGATCGATGTCGAGATTCCCGAAGCGACACTCCGCAGCCATGATCTGACCCTGACGCAGGTGGCCGAGATCTTGCGGACCCACAACGTGGAACTGCCCGGCGGGCAACTCAAGACCGAAGGCCAGGAGATCCTGTTGCGGGCCAAAAACAAGGGCCGCGTCGGCGAGGAAATCGAACGGTTGCCGATCGTCACACGGGCCGACGGCGTGGTGCTGACCGTCGGCGACCTGGGCAGCGTGAAAGATGAATTCGAAGATTCCACCATGGTCGGTGAAATCAATGGCGAACCGGCGATGGTGGTCAACGTCGAACGCTCCAAAAGCGAAGACTTGCTGGCGATGGTCGGCGACGTCCGAGCCTACGTCGCCGACAAATCGCTTCCGGCGGGGTATCGATTCGAAATCTGGAGCGACACCAGCACCGAGGTCCGCGGGCGGTTGGATCTGCTACGACGCAATGGGCTTCAAGGTTTATTGTTGGTGTTCCTGGTGCTGACATTGTTCCTGGAAATGCGGCTCGCGTTCTGGGTCGCGTTGGGAATCCCCGTCTCGATTTTGGGCGCCGGTGCGGCGCTGGCCTTAGGGGACCAGACGCTCAACATGCTTTCGCTGTTCAGCTTCCTGGTCGCGCTCGGGATCGTTGTCGACGATGCGATCGTGATCGGCGAAAACATCTACGCGCATCGCCAGATGGGCAAAACGCGTAAACAGGCGGCCATTGATGGCACGATGGAGGTATTCCCCTCCGTGACCGCATCCATCATGACGACAATCATCGCGTTTGCACCGATGTTTTTTGTTTCGGGTGTGATGGGCAAATTCATGGCCGTGATCCCGTTCGCCGTGATCGCGATGCTGGTGATCTCCCTGTGGGAAAGCATCTTCGTCTTGCCGAGTCACCTGGCACATTCGCACACCGGGTTCTTTCGTGTGCTGGAGATCCTCTCCTATCCACTGCGGCCGCTCGGATTGCTGCTGGCGTGGTTGGGAGAACGATTCGCCAGCGGATTGAACTTCGTGTGCAACCGACTTTATACGCCGGCACTGAAGTTCAGCCTGCATTACCCGATGATCCCGATCGCCGTCTCGATCATGATGGCGCTGGGCACTTGGGGGATGATCCGCGGCGGCATCGTGCCTTCGATCTTGTTCCCCAAATCGGACAACAACTTCTTGCAAGCGGTGATCGTGTTTCCCGATGGCACGCCGGCGATCGAAACCGATCGGGCGACACGGGAGATGGAACGTGCACTCCGTCGGGTCAGCCGGCGCATCGCCCAGGCCCGGGCCGAGGAAGAAAACACCGACATCAAATCGATCTATCCCGGCAGCAACGATGTCATCTCCGGCCCCGTGCGGTTGACCTATCGCGAAGTCGGCAACACGACCAACACGCAAAACCCGGCCGGCGGCGGCGGTTCGGGAAGCAGCGTCGGACAGATTTTTGCCGAGCTGCATGACACCAACATTCGCAACATCCACAGCAAGGATCTGCTGGCGATGTGGCGTGCCGAATCCGGAGAGTTCGCCGGGGTGGAAAGCGTCACGTACGGCAGCGTCGGAGTCGGCCCGGGCGGCAAACCGATCGAGTTTAAATTGCTGGCCGACAGTGACGACGAAGAACAGTTGCTGCAGGCCACCGATGCGGTCAAAGCTCAACTGGCCACCTATGATGGCGTGTTCGACATCGCCGATGACAACACGCCGGGAAAATGGGAATTCCAGTTTCGCGTCAAAGATAGCGCGCTGGCCACAGGGATCACGCCCATGGATCTCGGCAATACCGTTCGCAACACCTATTTCGGTGCCGAAGCGATGCGGTTGCAACGCGGGCGACACGAAGTCAAGTTGATGGTCCGCTACCCGCAGGAAGAACGGCGCTCGCTGGTGAATTTTCGCGAAATCCGCGTCCGCGATCCCGCCGGCAACGAACACCCGATCGAAGAGCTCGCCGAAGTCACGCTGAAACGCGGCTTTTCGGAAATCAACCGTGTCGACCAACAACGATCGATCACGATCAGCGCGGATCTGGATTGGAAAACCGCCAACTCGTCGCTGATCATCGCGGACTTGCAAGCCAACTACCTGCCGCAGATGGCGAAAAAGTACCCCGGCGTGCAGGTGCGTTGGGAAGGCCAAGCCGAACAGAGTCGCGAGTCGGTGGGCAGCTTGATGACGGGATTCGGGATCGCGATCATTGCGATGTACGTGTTGCTGGTGATCCAGTTCCGTTCCTACGTCCAGCCGCTCTTGATCCTGATGATCGTGCCGTTCGGGATGATCGGTGCGGTCTGGGGGCACGCGATTCTGGGGTTGCCGTTGACGCTGTTCAGCATGTTCGGACTGGTCGCGCTTTCGGGAGTGGTGATCAACGATTCGATCGTGCTGATCGACTTCATCAACGTGCGTGTCCGCGAAGGCTATCCGCCGACCGAAGCGCTCGCCGATGCCGGCCAGCGACGTTTCCGGCCGATCCTGCTGACCAGTCTGACGACGATCGCCGGACTGATCCCCTTGATGCTGGAGCGTTCTTTCCAGGCCCAGTTGCTGATCCCGATGGCGGCCTCGCTGGCGTTCGGATTGTGCTTGGCGACCGGTTTGGTCCTGTTCCTTGTTCCGGTGTTCTACACGCTGTACTTGCGAGCATACAACTCGGCCGCAGCACTCCTGCACGATCTGCACATCACCCGCGAAAAAATGCCCGACCCCCTCGATTTCGCCGCCGAGTCCAATGGCGAAACCGAGCAAGGCCTGGCGTCGTGACGAACGGAATCCCTCGATTTCCAAGAAGGCCGAGTGCGTCGAGATGCATCGGTAGAACGTGAAAAAAACCCTCCCTGGAAGAGGTGATGCGTTCGGAGTAGAAGTCTTGGGAAAACTAAGAATCCCACGGATAGCAGCGCGAACCCACGGATCCCCGACCACACACCATCCGTGAGCAAAGACCTCCTTGTGGTTCAGGCGGCTGGGGAGAGTAGTGAAACCCGGTGACGTTCAACGTCTTAATCACCGCCTAACCTCGGAAGGGAGGGTCGACCGCGGATGCTCCCGCGCCCACCCACGTATTCTGCCGCAAAACCAGTCTCGGCGTCGTCCGCCAGCCCAATTCGCCGATGCCGAGAAAAAATTCCATGCCATTTGCGGCCGCCGATCCCCCCCTGCGACAAATTTTCCCTCGCGAACCTGAAAAGTTCTTGCCGACTCCTATTCAGCAGATGGAAATCAGTTGCTAAACTTCCGCCTCAGACGCAAGTCACTACCCCGTGGTGTAATTGGCAACACTACTGATTTTGGTTCAGTCATTCTAGGTTCAAGTCCTAGCGGGGTAGCTTAAGGGCAAGTCAGCCAAAGCCGATACGAGACATTCCCAGTTATTTACGGGATTTTTCGCATCGGCTTTTTTTGTGTCTTCATTTAACGGCGGCTTGTCCTGCAATGTCTGGGGTACTTTCGGGGGTACTTTTTCAGGTACCCCACACGTTACCCCCGCGATGCTGGCACCTTCGGCCACAGCGCGGTCAAACGACGCCTGCATCGTCATGGCGTAGTGCTTGTTCGCGACTTCGGGAGAGTTCCCCAACCAGCTGGTCACGTCCTTGGCTGGATAGCGGGCCAGCAATTCGGTTTCGCGAGTTGCGCGCAGGTTCTGCATCAGCTTCGGCCACGGCACCAGCCCGGCCTTCGTGATGATTCGTCCCAGGGCGGTCAGGATGTTGTCATCTTGTCCGTAGCGGTTCTGCACGTACTCGGCACCCTCGGGGGCCATTTCCTTTGCCCGCAGCAGGTGCGGCCGCAACTCGGGGAAAATGGGGCAGCTCCGAATCGGAGGGGTTTTGTTGCTGCGAACAATCATCCGGTTGTTGGGTAGGTCGATGTCCTCCCATCGCTGGATCCGAGTTTCGTGGCTGCGCAGACCGCCGTAGCGGGCCAGGGCCAGCATGACTCGCCAATCCTCACAGCCAGCTTTTCGGATGCAGGTTTCAATCCAGTCGGCAGGAACAAGGAACAGGCGGTCAGCATTTCCGGTGACGGCTGACGCTTCGTCTGCGAACGGGTTGCGATCGATAATCTGATGCTTGATGGCAGCATTGAAAAACTGCTTCGTCCGGCCAATCCGGCGGCGCACGGTTCCCTCTGCTAACCCAGTCTTGTACTTCTTCCGTTCGTTGCCTTTCGTCTGCAGCCATTTCCGATAATCCTCGGCATCCCCCGCGTTGATGTCGTCAATGCGGCGGTCATCGCCAAACCGTTTGCACAGACTGCGTGCAGTGATTTCCAGCTGCTCGATAGTTCCGGGCTTGCCGGGGTGGTTCTCGATGTAGTTGTCGGTCCACTGCTTCAACGTCGGTGCCAGGTCCGGTTCGGGCTTCGGCTCCGGTTCGGGTTGCACCCTCGGAGCGGCCAGTCCTGCTTTCACCAGCTTGTTGTGCAGTTTCTCGGGAAGGTCAGCTAGCCACTGGGCCACGTTCGGTTCTGGATCACTGCCGGCAATTTGTCGGCTGACGATGTGTTCCACTTTGCCGCAGATGGTTTCTGCGTCTCGTTTGGAAACCTTGCCGGGGTACAGGCTGCGGCGTTCGCCGTCTGCATCCACGTAGCGAATTTCTAGAATGCCGTTGGGGCGTTTGCGTACGGTCGCCACGTGAATCACCTTTTCACTTTCACCAAGAAAGAATCACAACGGCGGGCCGGTGGTGATGCCGGTTTTCGTCCCGTCGGACTAGCCGTTGCACTTTACAACGTACTGGAAGCTGTGCTTGTACACACCGATTCAGTCGCAAGAACTCCCATTCCGCGCGCGTGCGCCCGCGAGGGACGCGTTCAAATGATTTTCTTGTGGATCCCGGGCCGCTATGAAATAGCAAAGTCACTCCGAACAACATCGAATACGTTCTGCGTGGTCATGCGTTCTAGCGATCGAAGGATTGAATGGACCCATTTGGCGTCGATGTCGCTAAGATCTCTGTCGACTCCATCGGATAGCCGACCGGCCACGGCACGTAGCTTCACGAGCGCTGGCCCGACCAGAAAACCTGCAGGGTTCGCAAGTGCAAGTGCAATCAATTGACGCAGCTCATTTTCTGCTTTACTTGCAATCAGGTGTCCCGTCGCGATTTCGGTGGTCTGAATCCGTGCAGACATTGAGCGATTCGAATCGGCGTGTAGCATCGCAATCGCAATCTTGATCCCAAAGTCAATGTGGGCGAGCTTGGGCTCACCATCTGCATCGAGTTGTGGCAATTGGATTGGAAACAGCCCCAGCGTCGCCCAGACGACAGATGGGTAGGCGGCAATTTGAGCGTCTGTTAGCGGCGGGAATTCGTGAGCCATTTCTTTCCAAGCCCGATCATTGGCTGCTTTCCGGGTAAATCCTTCGGCTTTCGCCTTTTTGCGAACGGCGCCACGAAATTCGCAGGCTTCATGCCACCTCGCCGGACTCTCGCGCCGGAGACGATGCGTAAGTTCAATTCGACTTTCAAACACGTCGCTCATGTTTTTCACTCTCAATTGGGCTGCCACACTTGAAGGCGGTCAGCGGTGTCAAAAACAGCTTCGGCACTCTTGTGCCATCGTTCGGTCAGTGCGTATTCGCAGGGAACGGGGATGCCCGGTACAAACGGTTGCATCGATTCGCTGCAGATTCGGGCGATGTCTTTTGCGGCTCGGTCGATGTCGTCGTGTTTCGACAGTTCGATGATGAATTCGTCGTGAATGAAAGCCACGACACGGTAGCCCGTCTTGGTCAGATCCCACATCGCCTGCTTGCACCCGTCGGCAGCCAATCCTTGAAACGGAGTGTTTTTCGCCGCGGTGAATGGCACGCCACCTCGCATGCGACCGGTGGTTGTGGTGACGCTGCTGTGCAGTAGTTTTCGCAACGGTGAGTCGGGGGCCGTGTTCCGCTGCTCGATGTGCGGCGTTATCGCTAAATTCCCGCACAATCCTGCCAGTTGCCGCCAAACCCGTTCGATGGTTCGCTGCTGATACGGAGTGCCATCTGATTTGCGTGGGTTATCGGCAAGGATCTTCCGCAACATCCCTAGGTGGAATGGCTGCGGCCAAGTGGCGCGCACCTGCACTACATCTGCCTGCAACGCTTTCGCGATGATTGCAGCAGTATCCTCGGCGAGATACAGGCCTAACTCGGGGTAGACTTTTCGGGTCAGTAGCTTGATGAACCGTTCAGCATCAGACGGCGTCAGATCCACCCCGTAGCTGAATTTCGCGTGCTCGACCAAAGCGGCGGCGCCGAACCCAGCCGGCAGTCCAAAATTGAAAACCTTTGCACGTTGCCGCAATTGCTTTTTGTCGGGTAACGCGTTGAATTCCTCCAGCGTCACCCCGGCAAACATTGCCGCGGCGTAGCTATGCGGGTCGATGCCCTCAATCAACACGTCCCTCAGTCTGCTAAATCCGATCTGTTGGTGGCAAACCGTAGCCAGCGTCCGCAGTTCCAGGCTGTTGTAGTCGATGATGAACAACAAATGTCCGGGGCGAGCGGCGATCGCTTCGCGTACGGGGCTGTTGCTAGGCAGTTGCTGAATGTTGGGGCCGCTACAGCTTGTTCTTCCACTTCGAACCATCACTCGGTACTTGGGGTGAATCTGTGGCTGCTGCAGGCCGTCGAAAAACGCCCTTAATTTGGTCAGTTCGGTGTAGCGGCAGTACGCATCGATCAAAGGGTGCCGGTCACGGAACTGGCACCAGCAATGGTTCACCGAAGTCGATAGCTTTCCCGTTCGCGTCGTCGGAATGCTCAGCTGACATTCAGCTGCGATCGTCGCGAAATGTTCCAAGAGTTTCGTCTGGTTCAGTCGCGGTAGCCCGGAATTGCGGTTGATTTTCAGTTCTCTCGTTTTCTTGTAGCGGTGCCACAGTTCCGCATCGATCCTGTCCATCGTTTCAATAGCTTGCTGAATGTCGGCATCGATTCGCTGTTTCAGCTCGGTTGCTCGGTCCAGGTCAACGTGCAGCCCATTGCGATGGATGCAGTCCAAACTGACAGCGGCTTTCACCTGCACAGCCTCGGTTAGAAAACCAAACTGCCGGGGCAGGTTGAATTGTCTGCAGATGCGGTTTGCCGCGTGCGTCAGCTTCGCAAACAGCTGAAACGTCGCGATGGCATCGGCCGCCGCGTACCGCAAGAACCCCGAGTTAATGGAATGCCAGTCCTCGCCGATGGTTTCTTCGAATCGCAGGCGGAAGGCGTCTTTTTCCAATTCGTAGCCGCACCAATCCTTGACCGCATCGTGTAGACTCGGCATACGGTCGTCGTCGTGCTGGGCGAGCGTCACCAGGGCAGCTAGTAGCATTGTGTCGTGCATTCGGTGTTGATCCACTGCCGCCCACATCCAGTTGCGTGCGATGGACGCGTCCGTCTCGGTTAGGTGTCGGTCGATAACTGCAAAATCGAATGCCACATGATGGAAAACCAGATGATGATCGTTCGGCAGGTGTTGCAGCAGCAATTCGGGCAGCTGTTCCGGTTTCAGCAGGTAATGCTGTGAACCGTCGCTGACACTGACCATTGCCAATTGCGGTACTTCATGCTTGTCGGCTAGCGTCGTTTCGGTGTCCATCGCGATGTATTTTCCCAACGGCTGTCCATCCCAAACTGACCAGCGATATTCGTTGGTGCCCAGCATCAGCGTGCCCTCGATGCCATACCGGGCTGGGTCGAACGATTGCGACGGCAGGTTGGGTTCCACCTGAATCGCCTCGCGTTCAGTCATCATTTCTAAAGCTGCGTTTTCCATCGCTCGGTTTCTCTGGGAACTTGTTTTCAAAGACGCATGCGGTGTCAGCACGTCAGCACGTCAGTAGGATTTGCGACAATCGCGGACATTCTTGCCCGGTATCCCGGCAGGTCCGAATAATTGCTGACCTGCTGACACACAGATGGCGTTTTAAGTGGTCATTGGCAACGCGATGAATTGGCTGCCCTCGATGCGCCCGTATCCAGATTCAGCGAGTTTCTGCATCACGATTCGGGCATCATCGGCCTTCTTGATGGATCGGCGACCGGCGACCAACATGCGGGCATCCAGTCCTCGCGGATGCTTGTTCCGGATCCACTGCAGGTGCTCTTTCAATTCTGCCTGCTCATCACCCTCGTAGTTGCGTTCGAATTCGCGGCCAAACCACCATGCCAGCTCAATGCCAGACCGCATGCTTTCCTGATCAATCGCCTGCATCGCCTGCCCGTCGGGGCGGTGTAGCAACTGTTTGACGATGGACAGAATCAGTGCGAAACGTCCCGCCAGCGGGCGCAGTTTCAGCCAATTGTCCCGCAGCGATTTTGACAGCGGTTCGGCGTGGTCGGCTGCGTCGTCGGTCCACCGGATAAATGCCCGTTTTGCCGCATCGCTGCAGGGCAGCAAAAGTGGCCGCAGCGTTTCACCGCAGGATTCCATCGGCAGGGCGTAAAGCTGCTCGGCAAGGCGGTGCATCGCGTCGTCGGTTTCCTGTGGCACTTCCCGGTCGGACCATCGAACGATCTCGCTGGGCGGGCTGGCCGATAGCACACGGGCTGCAAACCCGTTCTCGATGAATCGATCAGTGAACAGTGTTTCTGCGGCTACACCGGGCTGGATGGTGCCGCAGACGCTGATGCTGGTTCGCCTCAGGTAGGCTCGGTACCCGTCGGTCTTTCGGTTCACCTGAATGCCGCCCCCGTTGTAGATGCTCAGCCAGTTTTCAACGTCTCGTCCTTTCCCCTGTCGGTACTGGTCCATGCTTCGAAGCCAAGCGGCCAGTTCATCGCAGGCCAAAAGCAACTTCGGGTTGTTGCTGTGGATGTCGATCAAGGTTTCCATCGTCGCATCGTTGATGGTCAGCTGCTCGGTATCTTTTTCTCTGGTTGGCTTCGTTGCTGAAGTGTCCCCGCCTGCTTTGGCCGTTTCGTAGGCGTCCAACTGTTCTTGGTAGTCTGCGTCTCGCTGCTGCATCATGGCATGCAGGGCAGATTCAATTCGCTCGGCTGGCGCCGTTGCGGCTTCCCATCCCGGCGTCTTTCCGCAGGCCACATCGCCGATCGTGACAGCCCAAACAATGCTGGGCTGCTCGAAACCCCGCTTCACCTGCAGGCGGCGAGACTGTCCGATCAGGCCGGCCAACACAGAAAGCATCGGCAGCCCGACATAGGCGGGGTCAATGTTGATCGCCGCGGCATGTTCGGTGACGTAGGACTGCACGACATCGGGAAACAGCTTCGTGGGGAACGGCTGGTAGGCTCCCGGTTCTGGGAGTTGTTTCGCGACGGTCGCGTGGTACTGCTGCTGTGCATTCTGCACCTGCTCGGCATAGCGAACGCGAACTGAAGCGGCAGCCGCACCAAAATCTGCTCGATGGTGGAGCAGGGCATAGCATGCGAATGCGTCATAGCAGGTTTGTGGCTGGAACGGCGTGGCATTGCTGCTGAAAACGTACAGTAGCGGTTTGTTGTCATCGCTTCGGATGCGGCCCAGACTTGCTGAAAACCCGTCTCTGATCTCCTTGCCCGGTCGGGTCAAGTACTCCGTCCCTTCGTCATCCCGGTGATGTGGCTTCCATCCCGCGTCAAGCAGCAGTTGCCGCAGTTCGGTCTGCTGATTGTAAACGTCCCCCGGTCGAGGCTCCCCTTGGTATTTCGATCCCGGTTTGGCCTGTACCTGTTGGGGTGTAAATCGGGAATAGCTGCGGCAGATGGCGAGGATGGTTTCAGCTTCGTCGTCACTCAATGTCGGTAGATTGTCGACGCAGCCGTGTACCAACTGATAAGGCCGCCCGGACTTGTGTGTTGCAGATGGGGTTCCCGGAGCACAAGCGTAGCCTCCAGTGCCGCGTGTTTCGATCGTCACCTGCGGTTGGAGAATCGGCTGTCGTTCCGAGTCGGTGTCCCCGGCCGGCAACGGCTCGCTGTAAGCCAGAATCTGAGAGGCAGGCGGCGGGGATGACTGGCGAAACCAAACCTGCCTTCCTGGTCGCGGCGTAGCGATGGCGAGTAACTTTTCGGTGATTCCAGGTAGTTGGTTCTGAACGTCAGCCCAGAATTGTGCAAAGTGCTTTTCTGCGTCGTGGTCGAAATCAATCACGTGGAGATTCCCACTGATCGCGCCCGCGACGACGCCAATTCCGCACTGTTCTGTTCCGAACCAATGGTCGATTTCATGTTCGGATGCGAACCGGGCTTGGTACGGTTTCCAGGCTCCGATGGGTGCTTTGGACCCGTCGAGCTGTAACGGCAGAACGTTGAATCCGGCGTCAATGAATTGTTTTGCAGTCGTGATAGAATCCATCGCAGTGTTTCCAATCAAAAGCAGCCCCGGTTCGGATCGCCGTCCAGCCGGGGCTGCTTGGGTTTCGGGGCGAATCAGGCGTCGACGGGATAGTCAGCAGCAGGGGCCTGAATCGGCGGCTGCTGCATCGGCTGCGGTTGGACTGCGGTCGGCGTCGGTTGCGGCACTGGCAAGGGTGCCCCCTGGGGCGCTGCGGGCGACGGCGGCGGAACAACCGAAGACGCGGCAGCAGCTTGCTGGGGTGCCCTCACGCGAATGCACGGCACCATTCGTCCGGAAAAGTTGGTGGTGGTGGCGTACAGTTCGATCGGTTGGCCGTGCCATGCCGTCGTCTCATCGCCGAACAGCTCGACGCAGGTAAATGCGTTGGTTTTGTTCAAAACCAGCTGCTGCTGTTCACCAACAAACCGCATCACTGGTTTGTTGTCGCCCTCCGGCATGGTGGTCTGCGTGACGGATTGAATCGTCAGCACTCGCGGATGGGGTAGATCGGCGGCTTTAAGGTAGGCGCCGGCAAACTGCTCTGACATTTTCATCGTTATGGTTTCCAATTTCACAAGGACAGGCATCGTTTCCGGCCAGGATGTAACCGCACATCCATTAGCATCCCGGTCGATGCTGGTTTCGGGTCTGATAAACAGCAAGCGTTTTGCGTTGCTGTTTTGCTTTTCTCGTGGCAAACGTTTCGCCAATCCGCATCAGCTGGTGGATGCTGTGAGCATCTCAAGGACGGCGTGGACGGTGGCCACGGGGATCTGAACAGCGGCGGCAATACGCTGAACGGCTGCCTCGGTAGCGTCATCTGCTCGGCAATCGCCGCAGCTGCAATCGTGGCCAAATTCCATCCAGTGGCCGCATCCGGGGCAGCAGACTTCCTGTTCGCAGATGAAGCCGAATTCGATACCGCATTCGTCGCAGCGGATGTAATTCGTCTCAGCTGGCATCGGATGCACATCCCTGTGCGTTGATGTGGTCCATCAGCACAGCAGTGCGGTACCGGGTGCTACCGCCCACGCTGATGCGAGCATCAGCGGGCAGCGTGCCGTCGGCCATCCAACGGTCGATGGTGCGGCGGGTCACTGCGTACAGCTCCGCGGCTTGGTCAGGGGTCAGCAGCGGGGGGTATTCACGCTGCTTCGGAGTAGATGCGGCCATCTTGATTGGCCCTCCCATCTGTCAAGTGAAGAACTTGTCAGCAGTGGCACAATGCCAGCCGCTGTATGCAGATGGGAAACTGTCCCATGAAATTTTGTGGGACAGCGGTGCAGTACGCTCACGGGACGGGAAAAGACGGGACGGGAAAAGTTGGGAAATCTGCCTACTGTCCCAATGAAGCCATGGGACAGTGGGACAGTGGGACAGTGAGCCGATTACTCGCTTTGAGGCTTCGCTTCTATTAGGTCCACGAACAATTCGTTTAGCTGTTCACTTGAAATGTCGCCCATTTTTAGCTTGAGTTGGACTTCAATGGTGTTGAGATCGCAGAGTTTCTTGTATGGCTTGTACCCGCCAAAAACACTCTTGAAGAATCGTCCTATCGTGCTTTTGCTATGAGACGTTTCTCCAATCTGTTGCTCGGGTTCCTCCAGCCATTGGTGGAACTCACGTAGTCCGACGGGGCCTGGCCGGAATTCATTGGTGTTATACCGGTGCCACGTGCAAAGGTAGGAAAGTAGAATCGCCTCATTTCCTTTTACCTGCTCTTTCCGAGCCTGCTTTTTTTTTCCGGTGCCGCCTCCACTTGTATTAATCGGTGTTACCGAGTCGTCTTGAACAGCGTCTGGATTCCACGAATTCAATTGTTCGGCAGGGAGACCCTTTCGCATTTCACGAATTACTTTTATTGAATCAAGTACCGGCTTGTAAACCGTCACGTCCTTGTGAAAGTGGCGTTTGCCGTCACGTTCGTAACAGATTGGATCGGCAAATCGGCAAAACAGACCGGCAAGCCATAGAAAAGCTGGCCGGTTCTCAAACTCACCAACGATTGAATTTAGCCCTTCCCAAGTAACATCAGGAAGCGAATGGACGGCTTGTCCAGCGAGTTCGAGAAACCGATCCACCCCCTGGCATCCCGCAGGAACGGTGACGAAATCAAAGCCCAGTGAGTATCCAAATTCCGGAAACTCAAAATTCAACGGAAGTCGAAGCCTTCCAATCACGCGTCTCTGGCTTGTGGAAAACGGTTGTTCATCTGACAGCCATTCAACTAAGCCGTCAGGCCGGACGCGATGGGGAACGCCGTTTAAAGAGTGCCAAGTCAGATTGATTGAACCTTGTTGGTTCAAGCTAAGCTCTTCGAAACCACTTAGGACTGATTCAAGTGTCGCGTGGCTTACCGTTGGCACTTGTTCGTTTTTCTGAGGGACATTGAGAGTTGTTTTTGTTTCAATCAAGTTCGCGGAGTCAGCATCGAGATCTCGTTGTACGGATACTGATGACGCTATGTCCCATCGGTCCAACCATTTGACGATCCTAGCTCGATTCGCTTCGGTAAGAACTGAATCGCGGTGGCTTAATTCGACAGAGGCGGCCAATTGCTTGATCCGGCCCAGGTGTAGGGGATCTTCCGCCAATTCAAAGCACTGGCCAATTTCCCCCACCAACACGCACGCCCAGACCGCCGCGTCTCCTTCGGTGCGGACAATTGCGTCGGCTCGAAAATCACCTCTTAATCGTTCTCTTGCCTTTAAAAGAAGCTGTTTCCGTTGCTCCTGCCGCAGAAACAAACGAACGCACCGGTCATGGAGCGTTTTTGTTTGCAGTTCACTGATCACGTCACTCCACCCATAGTTTCAAGAAGGGCGGGCCAGCTCCGCTGCAGCTATGGGACTGCGTCGAAGTCTGGCCGCGACGGTGTACGGCCGTCTCGCCGAGCGGATTATCGCGGTCTGCACGTTCTGTCCTACCCTGGCATAGAGCACAAAACGAAAAAACGGCGGATTCGAAGCCGCGATGCCCCTTCGGACGCAATCACGGCCCCAGCACGCGATTCGCTCGGCCCGTTTCACCTCCGATCCGGCTAGACCCGGAAGATTCGCGGGGGGCGTACTCATTCGGCGACGGCTTACCGTTGATGCGTGCCCATCAGCGGCGCCAGAAGTAGAAGTATCAGCACGAACAATATCAGCGACATCACGACGACTCTTCTCCCGACGGCATCCAGTGAACCCGTGAACCACGTCAGGCACCCGATGGGCGCGTTGTGCATTCCCAACTTGGATTTCAGTGCTTCGAATTGGTGGCTCACCAAGTAAACACGAACGATGTCGCCCTGAAACCACTCGCCCTCCAGTCGATGACGCCGAAACTTCTGGTGGAAATAGGATTCGTGGTCACCAGGTAGCACCGCCAAAATCACCAATCGCTCCGAATTGCCGGTTTGGAGTTGGCGGCGCCGCCCTTCCGGATCGTTGCTGATTCCGATCTTGATGTCTCCACAGAGCCCTGCCTGTATGAAGTAGGTGTACGTCGCCGAAAGTCTGGCGGACTCCGCCACGTCTAGGGTGACTGACAACGTTTCATGAACGGTTGCGTCCTTGAGATTCGACGCGTCGACTTCCGTCCGAGGAATTGGTGGAGGCTCCGCAAGCTTAGACGCTGGGGCCTTACTTTGGGTGGCAGTCCGCCGCTGAAGTGGCTGTCCGGGGAGCCGCAACGTCGCCCCACACTGCGGGCACTTCGCCCGGAGCCCCATCCTTTCGATCGGCGAAAGCAGTCGGCGCCCGCACTGCGGACACGGGATCTGAAACGTTGTCGGTGGCTGCTGGGGCAATGGACTTTTTGACGTGGAAAAACGGGCGATGTGATCGGATCGGGATGACACCGCGTCACTGCGCAACTCATCCGTTCGGCATCATACTTGATTCGGCCCCTGCTACCGGACGCATTTGCCGTCCCTTACACTGGGGCGTTTGCGAGATTTGCGAACTTGGTGACGTGGTGTCAGTGGGCATGGGTAAGAAGAAGGCGAAGGACGCCAAGCAGGCGGCGAATTTGGGGTTTGAAGCCAAGTTGTGGCTGGCGGCGGATAAGCTGCGGAACAACATGGACGCCGCCGAATACAAGCACGTCGTGCTGGGGCTGATCTTCCTGAAGTACATCAGCGACGCGTTCGAGGAACTGCACCAAAAGCTGATCGCCGGCGAGAGGGAGTACGAAGGCGCCGATCCGGAGGACGCGGACGAGTATCGGGCCGAGAACGTGTTTTGGGTGCCCCCGGAAGCTCGCTGGCAACACGTCCAGGACAACGCCAAACAGCCCACGATCGGCAAGCTGATCGACGAGGCGATGGATGCGATCGAGCGGGACAATCCCAAGCTGAAGGGGATGCTGACGAAGAACTACGCCCGGCCGGCGCTCGACAAACAGCGTCTGGGCGAGTTGATCGACCTGATCGGCACGATCGGTCTGGGCGACGCCGAAAACCGCTCCAAGGACATCCTGGGCCGCGTCTACGAGTATTTTTTGAGCCAGTTCGCATCGGCCGAGGGCAAGAAGGGCGGCCAGTTTTACACGCCCAGCTGCGTGGTGCGAACGTTGGTCGAGATGCTGGCTCCCTTCCAAGGCCGCGTGTACGACCCGGCTTGTGGGTCCGGTGGGATGTTCGTCCAGAGCGAGAAGTTCGTGGAGCACCACGGCGGCCGGATCGGTGACATCGCGATCTACGGCCAGGAGTCGAATCCGACGACGCGACGGCTGGCGATGATGAATCTGGCGATCCGCGGGATCGACGGCGACATCGGCAAGGAGCACGCCGACACGTTCCGCCGGGACTTGCACCCAGACTTGAAGGCCGATTTCGTGATCGCCAATCCGCCGTTTAACGATTCGGACTGGTACCGCAAAGACGATGACGTGCGTTGGAAGTTCGGCACACCGCCCAAGGGCAACGCCAACTTCGCGTGGGTCCAGCACTTCATCCACCACTTGGCGCCCGGTGCGGACGCTGGGAAGCAGAACGGACGAAAGCGAGGTGACACCGCGTCACCTCCGCCGGGCGGTTTTGCCGGGTTCGTGCTGGCCAACGGCAGCATGTCATCGAATCAATCGGGCGAAGGTGACATCCGCAAGGCGATCGTGGAAGCGGATTTGGTGGACTGCATGGTCGCATTGCCGGGGCAGTTGTTCTACAGCACTCAGATACCCGTATGCCTGTGGTTCCTGTCGCGGAACAAGAACGACGGCCGCCGCCGGGACCGCCGCGGTGAGACGTTGTTCATCGACGCCCGGAAGCTCGGCAAGATGATCGACCGGGTCCACCGGGAGCTGACCGACGAAGAAGTCCAGCGGCTCGCCGACACCTATCACGCTTGGCGGGGCGACCTGGAGTTTTGCAATCTGGAATCGAAGCTCGAAGGGTACGAGGACATCCCTGGCTTCTGCAAATCAGCGACGAAGGACGAGATCGCCGAGCACGGGTACGTGCTGACACCGGGTCGCTACGTCGACGCCGAAGCGGTTGAAGAAGACGACGAGCCGTTCGATGACAAGATGTCACGACTGGTCGGCGAACTAAACGAGCAGTTTGCAGAGTCGGCAAAGCTGGAAGCCGCGATCCGGTCCAATTTGGAGGGACTGGGCTATGGCGGCTGAGATCATTGAGAAATCACTCCATCTCCCAGTCGGCAACGAACTCATTCCGCCACACTGGAAGTGGTATCGGCTAGACGATACCTGCGAGAACGTATTTGATTGCCCTCACTCGACACCGAAGAAGGCGAACGTCGGCCCACTGATGGCACGCACACAAGACATCATGACTGGCGTATTTCGAGTGGAACAGGCACAAACTGTTTCCGAAGCAACATATGCGGAACGAATCAAACGAGCTGAGCCAAGTCGGGGCGATTTAATGTACAGTCGAGAGGGCACTTACTTCGGAATCGCTGCCGAGGTCCCACCGGCCACGCGAGTCTGCCTCGGACAGCGGATGGTCCTGATCCGTCCAAATCCGGAACTGGTTGATTTTCGCTTTTTGCGTCACTGGCTAAATTCGCCAGTGATGGCAGCACACATTCACGGCTATCGAGATGGTTCCGTTGCTGAGCGTCTCAATCTTCCGACGATCCGCGCTTTGCCAACGCTTATTCCTCCGCTGCAAGAGCAACGCGCCATCGCGTCAATCCTCGGCACTCTCGACGACAAGATCGAGTTGAACCGTCGGATGAACGAAACGTTGGAGTCGATGGCTCGGGCGATCTTCAAGAGTTGGTTCGTCGATTTCGACCCGGTCCGGGCGAAGATGGACGGTCGCCAGCCCACCGGCATGGACGCTGACACCGCGTCACTCTTCCCCGATTCGTTGGAGCATGTGGATGGGATTGCGTTTCCTGCCAAATGGAAACTGTGCCCGGTTTCGGAAGCGATCGAGGTAAACCCGAAACGTCGGCTTGCGAAGGGGCAGATGGCACCTTACTTGGACATGAAAAGTATGCCCACTGGCGGCCATCACCCGACTGAATGGATTAGCCGAGAATTTAACTCTGGAACTCGGTTCATCAATGGGGACACCCTCCTCGCAAGAATTACACCTTGTTTGGAAAACGGAAAAACCGCGTTCGTCGATTTCCTGGCAGAAGACGAAATCGGCTGGGGGTCGACGGAATACATTGTGCTTCGATCTCGTCCGCCGCTGCCACTGGGGTTTTCCTACTACCTGGCGCGATCGGACGAATTTCGTACACACGCGATTAACAACATGACTGGGAGCAGTGGACGTCAACGAGTTCCAACTGATTGCTTCCATCAATTTTTGTTGTCGGTGCCTGATCAAGCAGTCTCGGATGCATTTGGAAAAACCATTGCTCCGTCGATGGAGCGAATCAAAGCTAATTGCGAAGAATCTCGAACACTTGCCGCCCTCCGCGACACACTGCTTCCCAAACTGCTGTCAGGCGAGATCCGGGTTGGTGAAGCAGAGCAGAGCTTCGCTGACAGCCTGTCAGTTGCATCTGCACCAAGTTGAATGGCTTGAAAAGGGTGAGCGACGGTGAATTTTGAAATTTGCGTGATCCCGGGACGTAGCTTCCAACATAAGGAGACTATCCAGACGCGATCGATCGGGCGGAGTTCATTCGGCCCAAGCGCGACTTCATTCGCGGGCTCCTACCAGATCCGGGATATGGGCAGGCATTTTGAGGACTACATCGTTCGACCACAGCAGGTAGGTCTCATAGGGGGACAGTTCCACGGTTCGTTTCCACCTAACTTCGCGTATCAGCCGTTACTGGATAAGCAACGATCTCCGGGTGTGATAGGAAATATCGGTGAGACTGTTTGCGGGATCGTTGGACTGCGAGCACTAGGCCTTCGAGCAATCGACATCGTTCACATACGAGCGACCACACCGAAACGCGCACCCGACTTCGTCTTCAACATCGCAAGTCTACCAACTGCGTTCCATCAAATAGCCGATCGAATGGAGATTCCGGCGTCTGCAATGGAGTTTTCACCAAACTGGTGGCCAGCCGAGGCAAAAACCACCAAGAGAGCCAACCACGTCACTCCGTTTGATGACGCATTTATCCAGCTAGTCTGCTATTGGAGGGAGTGTTCGCGTAGTGACGTTTTTCAGCATTCCATGGGATATGGACTGATTATCATTACGGGCTATGAATCAGGGCATCGAAACATCAACGTGTTCATGCTGATACCGCGCAATCAATGTGTGCTTGCTCGTTATCTCCAAATGACAGGCGTTTCAAAGAAGACTGCCGCCGATTCCAAGCTGGCATCGCACCTATTGGCTGATTCGAAAGTTCGGTTGCGAAAACTCCAAGAAACTATGTTCTATGGAATTCCAAAGGTTTGATATTCCGCAATTGGCAACTCTGTTCTCGTATGCTCGTTGGGCAGGTGATGTCATCATGTCATCGCGCCTCGAAATGAGGATGAGAGAACTCATCCGATTGCAGAACGAAAAGAATTTGGAGATTCGGAAAGCAATGAACGGGCAGGGTGAATCCGCCGACGTGAGTCTCAAGTCGATGCCCCGAAATCGAAACCTTTTCCCGGTATTTGTTGCTGAGCAAATCCTGAGCGTCAAAGATGACCGCGCGATTAAACTCGAAGGCAAAGACTCAGAAGCCGCGGAAAATCTTTTTGCCGGCAGCAGAGCGAGCCCGAGAAGCGTGCCAGGGACGCCTATCCTTCGCACGAAGAAACTTCGTGGTGTCGTTAGCGAAACCGGACCGTATGAATACGCGATGAAGGCGTATTTGACCAGCTTGGAATGGGAGGGCGGCTTAAGGAGGCAAGCGACGATCGCAGCTGAAAGGTTTGGATCTGTTTCCTACGGGGTTAAAGATACCGAACAAGGCCAGCAGCCAATTGATAACAAGAAACGCCCAGACAAGGATGACGGTGCCGTTTCTTGGATCATTGACGCGAGTCTTAGGCAGACAATTACAGTTGACGAGTTTGGGCTGATTCACTCAATCGGGACTTGGGCTCGTTCTGTCGATGAGTTTGAACTAGCGATGGTGTTCGTGCAGTTTCAGAAAGTACTGGACTTTCTTGCTGGTGAGAAAAAACTACGGTCATTGGAACAGTAAATGGTGACGACATGACAGCGAAGAACCTCAGCCGCCTTGAAAGCGTTGATCTGCGGACCATTTGGGCATCCGAACCGGGGGATTTCACACCATGGCTAGCGGGGACAGAGAATATCAAGCTCTTGGGCGAAACAATTGGAATGGATTTAGAAGTGGAGGCCCAAGAAAGAAATGTCGGGCCATTTCGAGCCGACATCTTGTGTCAGGACACAGCGAGCCAAGCGTGGGTGCTAATCGAAAACCAGCTTGAGCGAACGGATCACATTCACCTTGGGCAATTAATCACTTATGCAGCTGGGCTAGATGCGGCGACAATTGTCTGGGTCGCTGCGAAGTTCACCGAGGAGCACCGCGCTGCACTCGATTGGTTGAATGATATTACTTCGGATAAGTTCAGCTTCTTCGGGTTAGAAGTGGAATTGTGGAGAATTGGAAGTTCCCCCGCCGCGCCTAAGTTCAACTTGGTCAGCAAACCGAACGATTGGACTAGATCGGTAACATCCGCTGCAAGAAACACAGGGTCGCTGTCAGACAATCAGCAATTGCAATTGGACTACTGGTCTGATTTCCGCGAATTGATGCTTGAGAAGGGCGGAGCTGTTAAGCCCACGAAAGCACATCCTTGGGGCTTTATGGATCTCTCACTCGGAAAGTCGGGAATCTTTCTCAATGCACACATTCGGCTGAACCCGCCTGTCGCTTCTGTGCGGGTTGTGGTGGGAACCGATGAGTCGCTCGCATACTTCAAGTTGCTCGAAAGAGACAAGGAGCAGTACGAGGCACAATTTGGGGAAACACTTGAATGGCTGGAGAACCCAGGTGCGAAACAGAAACTCATCAAGATCGAGTTGTCGGATGCTGATCCAGCCAATCGCGATGACTGGCCTCGCCAACACTCGTGGATGCACGAGAAACTCAATGCTCTGCACTCAACGTTTTCATCGGTGGTGAAGACACTCGATCCTAATGACTACGTGCCTGAGGAGAAATAAACCCAATGGGCACGATCAACGAAGACACTGTCGAACAGGCCGCGTTGGACTGGCTTTCCGAGATCGGTTTCGACACCGCGCACGGTTCGACGATCGCTCCGGATGGTGACGCCCCCGAGCGTGAATCGTTTCAAGACGTGATCCTCATTGACCGGCTGCGGGCGGCGATTGCGAGACTGAACCCCAAACTTCCCGAAGAAGCCCGTGAGGACGCCCTGCGCAAGGTCCTGCGGCCCGATCTGCCGACGGTCATCCAGAACAACCGGGCGTTCCACCAGCGGCTCAGGGACGGCGTGGAGGTCGAGTATCGGCGTGATGACGGTTCGATCGCCGGCGACCACGCCAAGCTGCTGGGTGACATCACGTCATCAAACGATTTTCTGGCCGTCAACCAGTTCATCGTCACCGAGCACGGTCACAACCGCCGGCTGGACATCGTCCTGTTCGTCAACGGATTGCCGCTGGTCGTCATCGAACTGAAAAACATCGCCGACGAACAGACGACCGTCGACAAAGCCTACAGCCAACTGCAGACGTACAAGGCCGAGTTCCCGACTCTGTTCGGCTACAACGAACTGCTGGTCGCCAGCGACGGCGTGGGGGCTCGTATGGGCTCGCTGACGGCCGGACGCGAGTGGTTCAAGCCGTGGAGGGCGATCGACTCTGAGAAGCCCGTGAAGGGACTGAGTGAGCTGGAAGCGCTGATCCGCGGTGCATTCGACCCGGAGAGGCTGATTCGGCTGGTCCAAAACTTCATTGTGTTCGAAGAAGACCAGGATAGCGGCAAGGTCCACAAGATCCTGGCCGGGTACCACCAGTTCCACGCCGCCGCCACCGCGATCGAGGCAACGATCAAAGCGACTCGGTCCAATGGAAGCCGGCAGTGCGGTGTCGTTTGGCACACCCAGGGCAGCGGCAAGAGCCTGACGATGCTGTTCTATTCGGGGCTGGTGATCTCGCGTCCCGAAATGAACAACCCGACGCTGATCGTGCTGACCGACCGCAACGACTTGGACGACCAACTGTTCGGCCAATTCCAGCGATGTCACGATGTCTTGCGTCAAACGCCGGTCCAGGCCGAGAGCGTCGAGCACCTGCGTGAGTTGCTACAGGTGGGGTCCGGGGGCGTGATCTTCACCACGGTCCACAAGTTTGCGGAGAAAGTGGGCCAGTTCCCGCAGCTGTCGGATCGGTCCAACGTGGTGGTCATGGCCGACGAGGCCCACCGGAGCCAGTACGGCTTCAAAGCGAAGGTCAACAAGGAATCCGGCGACGTGTCCTACGGATTCGCCCGGAACATCCGTGACGCGCTGCCCAACGCATCCTTCATCGGGTTCACCGGGACACCGGTCGAACTGGACGACAAGAACACCCGGGCGGTCTTCGGCGATTACATCAGCGTCTACGACATCCAGCGAGCGGTCGAGGACAAGGCGACCGTCCCGATTTTCTATGAAAGCCGGGTGATCAAGCTGTCGCTGGCCGATTCGTCGATGCAAACGATCGACGAGGACTTTGACGAGGTCACCGAGTCAGAGGAAACCACGACGCGGGAGAAGCTGAAGACCAAGTGGGCGGCGCTCGAGTCGATGGTGGGCGACGCGGACCGTTTGCGCGTGCTGGCCGAGGACTTGGTCAAACACTTCGACACCCGCTGCGACGCGATGCCGGGCAAGGGGATGGTGGTCTGCATGAGCCGGCGGATTTGTGTGGACCTGTACAACGAGATCATCAAGCTGCGACCGGAGTGGGCGGGATCGTCCCAAAAGGCCAAGCCGAACAATGCCAAGGCGTGGAATGCGTCGCCGGGCAGCGAATCGCCGCAATTTGTAGCCGAGCCCGAGCGCGGGCCGCTGTCGAAAACGAAGGATGACATCACGTCAGACGACGACGTCACCGGCGCGGTGAAAACCATCATGACGGGATCCGCGTCGGATCCACCGGAGTGGCAGCCGCACGTCCGAACGAAGCAACGGCGAAGGGAACTGGCCAACCGATTCAAGGATCCGTGCAGCGATTTCAAACTGGTGATCGTCCGCGACATGTGGCTGACCGGGTTCGACGCCCCGTGCTTGCACACGATGTACCTGGACAAACCGATGCAGGGTCACGGGCTGATGCAGGCGATCGCGCGGGTCAACCGCGTCTTCCGCGACAAACCCGGCGGTCTGGTGGTCGATTACCTGGGGATCGGTGATTCGCTGCGTGCGGCCTTGCGGACGTACACGGAGTCTGGAGGGCAGGGGGAAACCACGATCGACACGGCCCAAGCGGTCGCCGCGTTGCAAAAACAGTACGACATCTGCTGCGACATGCTTCACGGGTTCGATTGGTCGGCGTGGCACGGCGGAAAGCCCACTGACATGGTGTCAGTTCCCGTTGCCGCCCAAGACTACGTTCTCGATCAGGAGGACGGCAAACAGCGTTGGCTGGCCAGCGTGGGCTCACTTTCGAAGGCGTTCGCACTTTGCCCCACCGAGTCCTACGCCCACGAGATTCGCGACGACGTCGCCTTCTTCCAGACAGTTGCCGCGATGATGCGGAAGTACCAGGAGAACGGCAAGTCGCAAAGCGAACTTGACTACGCCGTGCGTCAACTGGTCGGCAAGGCGGTCGTCACGACGGGTGACCGGCCGATCGACGTGTTCAGCGCCGCCAGCATGGAGAAGCCGGACATCTCGATCCTGTCGGACGACTTTTTGGAGGAAGTCCGCCGCTTGCCGCACAAGAACGTGGCCGTCGAATTGCTCAAGAAGCTGCTGAGCGACGAGATCAAAACTCGGTCGCCACGCAACGTCGTCCAGGCGCGAGCGTTTTCGGACATGCTCAAGCGGACGCTGAACGCCTACCACAACCGGGCGATCACGACGCAAGAGATCATCGAGGAAATGATCAAGCTGGGCAAGGAACTCCGCGCCGCGGCGGCCCGTGGAGCGGATCTGGGGCTCAATGACGACGAACTGGCCTTCTACGACGCCCTGGCCGAGAACGAGTCCGCATTCGAACTCTTGGGGAACGACAAGCTGAAAGTGATTGCGACGGAGCTGATCGTGGCGGTTCGGAAGAATGTCACCATCGACTGGGCACTACGAGAATCGGCCCGGGCCCGAATCCGCGTCATCATCCGCCGGATTTTGCGGAAGCACGGCTACCCGCCGGATCTGCAGGCAGCGGCGACGAAACTGGTGCTGGAACAGGCGGAAGCAATCTGCAACGACTCTTTGAGGTGACGTCGCGTCACCTGTCAGACGCGATCCTACGGAGCACAGGCACCAAGCCACAATGAGTCGATGACCAATCCCTATCGCCCGCCCGAATCGCGTAGTTCGCATTCCGATGAGCGAAAACCAATTCAATGGCGAGGCTACCTCATTTCAGGGGGAGCGATTGTCGCCGGAATCGTGATCGTATTGGTGATCGAACTGTTGGGCATCAAGGGCGAATTGCGAAACTACGTGTTGATTGGGTTGCTGCTGATCGGTTCCCTCGTCGGTTCCCACTTGGTTGAAAAAACCAAGCGGAACAATAAGTAGATGGTGTTTCCGAAACCGGAGATGATTAAGAACGCGGTGGGCAGGTCTGGCAAGCCTTGACGGTACTGCCGGATGCCTCGCTTGTATTCGAAACGTCTGTTGTGTCAGTGTCATTTCTTGGCAGTGTTCTGACGGTGGGAGGACGATACCCCATTCGTTACTTCCGCGTCAGGGCTCAAAATCATGCTGAAAGAACCTCATTCGTTGGTGTTGAGGAACCTCCGTCGATGTGCATTACTCGCAATTCTTGGGTCAGCGGTTTCAGTGCAATCGGCGTCGTCAGCTGATTTGATTGTCGATAGTGCCGCGGATTCGGGCACCGGGTCATTGCGAGAGGCGCTGACAAATGCAGCGGCGGGCGATCGGATCGTTTTCGACTTTCCGGTCGATACAACGATCACGCTTTCGAGTGACTTGCCGTCGATCACAGGTAATCTGTCTTTTACAACAAGGGACCCGATCAACGTTACCATCGACCGCGCCGGCGTCGCCGGTGCATTGAACCTGGCTGGTGGCACGATTGATCCCACAAACTTGAATGTGGCCAACCCAGTTGACGACCCGGATTTTGTCGTCGCTTCCGGCGTGACGGTCGTTGGAAATGGTACCGTCACGGGCGACATCGGGCCGAGCGGCACGGCATTTGGAACCTTGTCGCCCGGTGCGAATGCGAACGCTGGTACGATCGGCATCTTCGATGTGGACGGTGATCTAGATCTGACCGGGGGCACCGTCCAGTTGGATCTCAGCACTTCCGGTGGCACGACGACATCCGACCGTGTGACCGTCTCTGGAACTGCGACCGTTGATTCGGCTGATCTGTCGATTCGATTCAACGGTGATCAGTTCGCCGCCGGCCAAACTTTCCTTGTGTTGGATGCAGGGACGATCTCAGGAACACTTTCAAGCCCGACACCACCAATTGACGTGCCGGACCGCCCCTTTCTGGAATTGGTCTTTGATTCTTCGTTGCCTGCCAATCAGATCGGGTTCGCCATTCAAGACAACGGGGCGCCGTTTTCAACCGTTGTGACCGGGTGCAACCAACTGTCCGCTGTCGAGGTGTTTGAGGACTTGCGAGGCAGCTCCCACACAGGAGTGGACGCGCTCGTGAACTCCGCCGGCGAGACAATGGTCGCCGCGGCGAACGCGATTTCGGGATCAATCTACCCGTCACTGATCGGTGCCGAAATCGTCCACATTCAGAACAACATAGAATCGATTCGCGATCGCGTGCTGCTGCAACGCTACGACGGAGTCCGCCCGCCGGCGATCATGTCATGGGCGAGGGCCTACGGTGTGTCCGCCAGCACGGAAGAAGATCATTGCGAGACACCCGGCTACTACCAAGAGTTTGGGGGAATGGAGTTGGGGTTGGGGCTCAGCAACAAGAACGGGCTGTCGTCACACCTTTTCGCTCACTTGGGTGGTGGGAAGCTCGAAATGTCTGGCGTCGAACAACATGCTGACATCGAGTCATACCGCGGCGGCGGATCCATCGAGTACGTGGGCGATTCTCTGTACTTACTTGCCGCTGGTGGCGGGGGCGTACAAACCTACGACGTGAATCGGTCGTTCTCGGTGATCGAAGGTTCAACGGCCGCCCAAAGCTCGTTCGATGGTACAGCAGGATTTGCCTACTTTGAGACTGGAACGGTTTTTGTGTGGCAAGCCATCAGTTGGGTTCCCTACCTCGGGCTTCACGGTTCGCGGGTGGAATTGGACGCAATCAATGAAACGGGAGATGTTGATTTCGCACTGACCAACCCAGGCGGCAGCGGTGACTCAATGCGAGGCGTGTTGGGGCTTGGAATGGAGCAATCCGGAGGGTTGGGGAACGTTGTGGCGACCACCCGCGTTCGTTTCGGGTGGATGCACGAGTATCTCGATCCCAATGAGATTTTCGTTTCGAGTGTCGCAAACACATCGGTGATGTCCCAACTGACCGACCGCGGCGTCGACGCCGGGCGTGACTGGGGATTCGTGAGGGCACAACTCGATCTGTTCCGATTCTTGGGCGGTCAGGCTTCGATCGCCTACCAAGGGCAAGCCAACTCCAGGTCGTCCTTCAACTCGCTTGCGGGCGGCGTTCAATGGGTTCGGTAAGGGCGTACATTGCCCAAGGTTGATTTCCGTTTCATCAAGGGGCTGCCATATTGGCAGTTCTTGCGAGTTTTCACGCTCAATCAACGCGAAAGTATGGCCTGGACTGGCCCCCTTATGCACCGAAAGCCCCGCCTTCCACTGAGAGTGCGGTCGTTTACTGCAATTTTGCCGTCGTTTTGCTGCACCACGCCGGATGAGCACTGTGGTGTACGTGCTGCTGTCTTCTCCCCACGCCCTGGCCAACCGTTCGGGGGGCGGGAGCAAGAAAACCTTTTCTTTTGGTCCCCCAGGTACCTGACCGTGTCGATGGGGGGATCCGGGTAAAGAAACCCGGCAGGTGTAGGATTCCTAGACGTTGACGCAATGCACTGTTGCAAACTTTGGAACAGCATTGCAGAGATCGAATGTCTGTTGGGGCCAGCCGCTGATCCAACTGAAAGACATTTCATTTGTTGACGGAATACCGATCAATCAGCGCGTCGGCCCCAATGCCCGTTCTAGCCCTCACCTTCGAACGCCCCATTTCTGCTGACGAGCAGACGTGCTGACCGTGGAAAGGGGAGACTGGAGACCTGAGCACGTCATGAGGTCATGCACCAATCAGACGCCCGACACACCACCTTCGCATTGCGTCCGATGGCTCTCGCCGTATCGTCTGCGGCGACCAACGCAAATGATCTGACTGGCTTGCCGCAAAGCGACGCTGTGTCCAATCAGATTTTGATTCTCCACGGTGCAGTTTCGACGGAGGCGGGAGGTAACCAAGTACCGGGAAATCGCCAGCTTCGATTAGCGGGTCAAATTCCTTCGCGATCGGGGCCCCCTTTCGCACTTCAAAGCGGTTCCAGAGTGTTTGGCGGCCGGCTGCCCGATGTCTCACCGAACTGCTATTTGTGGCGGTTCACTACGCCGCGATGATGAACCAATCCCCGAGTCGCTTACGTGGTTCCCCAGGAGAATAAATCGACACCGTCACCGCTGTGACGCATCGCGCCCATTTGCCCTCGGCAATCTTCCGCTCACTTCGATTAATGCGTTTGAACCCGCTGGACGATCCCTCGTTGTCTACCGCAGCTTCGTTTTCGATTGGGCTGGACAGCCGCCGTACTCTACGAGGTCGGCGCGGGGCAAAGCTTCGCTTTCTCGATCCGCCGAGTTCGGAGAACACGGCGACACTCCCATCGCATCGTCAAGTACGCAAATTGCGTTGCGGGAGACTCCTAGGTTCTACGTCCATCACTGGTGAAGTGATTCGTACGAGGGGTTTCGTTTCAGTGCCGTCTGCTGCGACGTTCATCACCCGTGAGCGTCGCTTTCCGAGCCTACAATCGCAGAGCCGCTGGCCGACCCTAACGATGTCAGCAAGTCAGCCATCTCGGCATCGGAAAGATGGTCGCGGATGCACTCAGCAAACAACTCCGCAGGCTGTGGGGTACTTTCGGGGGTACTTTTGCCGGACGATTTGTTTCGCCCCGTGTTTTCCGCGGTGGGGGAAACCCTAGCGGGGTAGCTCTCAGAAAGAGGCCTCCTGCAGTCAGCAGGGGGCCTCTTTTCGTTGGGTCTGGAGTGCACGGGATGATTCGTCCGCAGGGGCTGAAAAAAGGGCATGGCGTTGAGCCCGGACGTCGGGACGCACCGGCAGCATGCCCTCATCATTCTGCCCCGGATCATTCTGCCTTCTCTGCTGCAATAGCGTCCGTCCAGGAGCCGGTGGGATCGGGAGGTAGGAAGATTTTGGGGGTAAGAAGATTCTGCGGATTGCCGCCCGTGCGTTTGTGGCCATCCGACTTCTTGTGCCAAGCTCGCGGTTGGTATCAGAGAAGGGTCAAAAAATGGGTTGGTCAAAAAATGTGGACGGCGAAGGAACTGCTGTTGCACCGTGCCTTCATTTTTTGACCACTCCATTTTTTGACCACCCTTCCGCATGGCATGTTGAGCGGACAGCTGACAGGTGCCGCCACAGAGACAACACCCACCTGTCGAGTTAAGAGAGGACATGCTCCTTCCATTGACGGAGCGATCACGGGTGGCACCAAATGATGCCCTCCCTGAAGACCGTCCAACCGATGAGAGCGTGCAAGGTGGGTGGCGCCTTTAAGCCGACCAGACGTTGATTCGCTTCTCCTTTTCGGTATGCTAGTCCAAACCAGACAAACTGTCTGAAAGGTACGGACGGCATCTCAACTTGATTGAAGGGGAAATACCATGGTTCGGGCGATGGTCATGATCTGCTTGTGTCACCTGACCATCGTGTCCACGACGTGGGCTCAGGAGCCGACGCAAGAGTATGAAACCCTAAAGCAATTTTATCGCCACCAGGCGAAGCAGATTCGTTTCCGACTGGATGACGACGGCTTGCAACGGCTGAAACTCGAAGATCCCGTCTTCACGTGGACGGGACTGGACTATCAGAAGTATCGCGATACCGTCGCGCCGAATTCCGGAGACGTTTACGTTTGGACCTACCAAGGCCGAGCGGTGGTCGCCGGTGGCGTCTTATCGCTTCCGATCCAATCGGGACGGGAAGTCTACCAGGAGTTTCAAGCACTGATCGAGACGCCACCGAAGCCCATCCGAAGCCCGATGAAGTGGGGGCAAATGTGGTCTCCTGTTGGTGTCAAGTTGCGATCATTGCCAACAGCGCCAACGCCTCCGCCCGGCGATGACGACCTGTCACGACGCCGAAGGGATCTACAAATGCGGGGGATCGCGAAGCAGTTCTCCGCGGAAACACGATCGGTCCAGACGGGTGAAGTTGATGCACTACGACTCATTCCCAAGGCCGTTTTTCGCCTCAACGCAGTGGAGTTGCAAAAGGCGGATTCGCCTGTCGTCGACGGATCACTCTTCATCTTTACGAATCAGCTTGGCACCGATCCCGAACTTACCTTGTTGATTGAATGCCACGAGACCGACGAGGGTCTCGTCTGGAAGTACGCGCCCGGTTCATTGGCGTTCCAGGAGATTTGGCTCAAGCACAACGGGAGGGAGGTTTGGCATCTTCCCAACTACTTGGATCATCCAGGAGAAGGGAATTTTAATTCGTCGCGACTGTACGACAGCGTCAGCATCGACGACATCAAATCGATGATTCAGCAATGACGAACACTTGCGTCTCCCGGACATCGCACTGATCCGCGTCGGTGTTTCAATACGAGGTAGGTAGGTCAACCTGACGTTTCGATCGGAAGGAGCTCCCCCACATCACAGGAGAAGTCGGTTTGACAGGAGTTGGCCAAGTCAACCGAGATCAGGAAATTGCCTCGGTTCTCCGTGATAGGTACATTCATCAAATGGATGGGTGCGTTGGTTCATGAAGATTCTGCCCGACCACCAACCCAGATTCGGCATCTGAAGCGGCAATGAATAGTCAGGAGAGGGGCATGTGCCAAGAGTTGAGATTTTCGCTTGTCGTTTGCTTTTCGCTATTCATGACTGGCCAGGCAGATCTGAGCGCCCAAACGGATCCCTCTCAGAATGATCGACTCGTTTTTCACCGCGCAGGGCGTATTACGTCCGTTAAGCCCGACGGAACGGATCTGACCTGGCATACCGATGAATTCATACCTTCCGAGACTATGGATTTGGTCTACCCGTATCCGTCTTCTTGTGCCGAGTCCGCGGTTGGTTTCGGAGAAGGGTCAAAAAATGGGTTGGTCAAAAAATGCGGACAACGAAGGAACCGCTGCTGCACGGTGCCTGCATTTTTTGACCACTTCATTTTTTGACCAGTTTTCCTTTGGGCACGGTGCCGCCCACAGATCGAGAGCCGATCTTGCGGTTGGCGTTCGAACTGAAAATCGGCGCTAGCCCTGCGGGGAACGCGCGACCTTCGGGAATCCCCAGGAATCGGCCAGAGCGTCGGCCGCTTGCTCGGGATCGGTGTGTTCGCCCCAGCCGCCGTTGTGGAGATGCGCGTGCGCAAATTCATGTGCGATGATGTACAGGGCGAAGTCTTCGTTGCAGTCGTTGAGCCGCTGACGAAGTACGACGACGCGGCTGCCGCTACGATTCGCCCCCGGCATCGCCATCCACAGTGACCAGCCTTGGCCGGGAACGAAATTCTCGAGCGTGACGCGAAAGCGTTCGTCCTGCAAGAAATCCTCCACAACCGATGTCGGCAACCGCTCTAACACGGCCCGCACGCGCTCGCGCAGCACACTGTGTCGCTTAAATGGATCGAGGAACTCGGAAAAAACATCAGCAGTCATCAGGTAGCCCGTCGTAGAACATTCGAGTATTTTTGTTCCGATGAATCCCCCAACATTGTACGAGCAGCTCGGTGGCGAAGAGAAATTGCGCCGCATCGTCGATCGGTTTTACGATCTGATGTCGGAACTGCCCGAGACGAAGACCATTCGCGCACTCCATCCCAGCGACTTAACCGAATCGAGAAACAAGCTGTTCAAGTTTTTGTCGGGGTTTTTCGGCGGGCCGTCGCTGTATATCGAAGAATATGGTCATCCGAGGTTGCGAGCGCGGCACTTGCCGTTTCCGATCGGTGAAGACGAACGAGACCAATGGTTATTGTGCATGAATAGAGCACTCGACGAACTGGTCGACAACCCGCTGCTCGTTTCACAACTGAAGATGACATTCTTTCGGACGGCGGACCACATGCGCAACCGCGCCAATTGATGGCGTGAAGAAATCAGGATGACTCAGTGAGCAAGTCATCGATGCGGCAATAGCCCATTTCCATCGACGCGGCCATGCCGGCCGCCAGAGCGGCATCGCGCGCCCCTTTGGAGGCATATTCAATCCGGGTGGCGACGGTGGTCACCCCGCCCGTCTCTTCAAACGTGATGGTGATGACGGCTGCCTCGTCCGTGTCTCCGAGTTCAAAGCTTTCTTCTTGAACGATTTTTGTCGGCGGTTCGATTTCACGAAACTCACCGGTCCAGCCGAATTCGGTGCCCTCGGCTTCGTTGCGGAATCGGTTTTCGTACTTTCCTCCGATTCGAAAGTCCATCTCACAGACGGGCATCGACCAGCCCGGCGGTCCCAGCATCCAACGTGCGCCCCGTTCGGGCACGGTGAAGGATTTCCAAACCGATTCGACGGGCGCGTGGAAGCTTCTGACGACCTGGACCTGTGTGTCCGAGGGGGTTTTGAAGGCGGCTGGCTTCATTTTTTTCTCATCTCTCATGAAGGAGGTCTGACTTGTACGACCGGGTGGCCGTCCAGCTCTTTCGGAGCGTGGATCGGCGTCGACTACGTGCTCAGCCGGGACGATCTGGTCAAACCGCTCATGTTTGACGTCGAGGAATTGGATGCCTTGTCGCTCGGGGCCCAGATGGTCGAAAGTTGGGGTGACGCAGCCCTCGCCCGTTCGGCTCAAATAGCCGGAAAGGTGCCATCGAATCGTTGCCGGTCGTTCTGTTTGCGCGGTCGGGGGCACGCTCCCAACCATCAATCGCATCCGGCAGAGGCAGGCTAGCCACCACGCTACCCTTCTGCGAGCCGTCGGGACGATTCCCGTGTTGTTCCCCCAGCGACCGTCGACCACTGCGAGCCGCGCCCACCCGTCAGCTCTTGCTGGGGTGCAATGCCTTACAATGGCAGCTCCCCGATTCCAAACTTAAAACAGCGACAAACCCATGTCCTCCGAATCTGGATCGCAATGCCCCTTTCCACACGCTCACTCCTCAAAACCCGTCGACATGGACAACGGCGGTCATGATACGACGACCAAGGTGACAACGCGTGCCGCCACGATGGGAGCGTGTCCGTTTCGCGGAACACGCGTCGGCGGGGCGATCGGTTCGGAACCGCAATTGGATCACTGGTGGCCGAACCGGCTGAAGGTGGAACTGTTGCACCAAGATCCGGTGCAAGCCAATCCGCTGAGCGATCTGGATTACTGCCAGGCTTTTGCCGAAATCAACTACGATGAACTGAAGTCCGACATTCGGGAACTGCTCCATGATTCGGTTGACTGGTGGCCTTGCGACTACGGCAACTACGGACCTCAAATGATTCGCATGGCCTGGCACTCCGCGGGGACCTACCGCATCGCCGATGGGCGTGGAGGAGCAGGAGGAGGCATGCAACGTTTCGCGCCCATCAACTCGTGGTGGGACAACGGCAATACCGACAAGTCGCGACGTCTGCTGTGGCCGATCAAACGAAAGTACGGCGCCAAACTCAGTTGGGCCGACCTGATGATTCTGGCCGGCAATGTCGCCCTGGAAGACATGGGGTTTCAGACGTTTGGATTTGCCGGCGGTCGCATCGACCAGTGGGAGGCTGATTCGGCGACGTATTGGGGACCGGAAGGATGGACCGGCGACGAGCATGTCGGTCACCCCAATGAAATGGTCACGTTGGACGAACGTTGGGAAGGTGATCCCAAACAGGAGCACTGGGATCTGGAAAACCCGGTCGCGGCCACGCACCAGGCGCTGATCTACGTCAACCCGGAAGGCCCCGGCGGAAACGGCGATCCGATGGACAGTGCGCGAGAGATTCGTGAGAGTTTCGCGCGGATGGCGATGAACGACGAAGAAACCGTCGCGTTGATCGCCGGTGGTCACGCGTTTGGGAAGTCTCACGGCATGGTCGACCCCGAAAAAATCGGTCCGGCACCGGAAGCGGCGTCCATGCAAGAAATGGGGCTCGGTTGGCACAATCCGGTCGGTACCGGCAACGCAGAGTACACGATGACCAACGGGATCGAAGGCTCGTGGACCTCCCATCCAACTCGATGGGACAACGAGTACCTGCAGAACCTGTTCACCTACGAATGGAAAAAGACAAAGAGTCCGACCGGTGCCCTCCAGTGGACTCCGGTCGACGCCGACGCGCGTAAGACTCCTGATGCACACATCGAAGGCAAAGAAAACGCTTTGATGATGATGACGTCCGATATCGCGTTAAAAGAAGATCCCATCTATCGCAAGATTTGCGAACGTTTTCTGGAAGACTTCGACTACTTTGCCGATGCATTTTCGCGAGCCTGGTACAAGTTGACGCATCGCGATATGGGACCGATCGAGCGCTACGTCGGCCCGGAAGTTCCCGACCAGTTGTTGCCGTGGCAAGATCCCGTGCCGCCGCTGGATCATGAACTTGTCAACGATTCCGATATCGATGGATTGAAGCAAAAGATTCTCAGCAGCGGGCTGACGGTATCACAATTGGTCGCCGCGGCCTGGGCTTCCGCGTCGACCTACCGCGACAGCGACAAACGTGGCGGCGCGAACGGCGCCCGCGTTCGGCTGGAACCTCAACGGAGCTGGGATATGAACAATCCGGCTGAGCTGCAGAACACGCTGTCGACGCTTGAAGCAATCCAGGGTGCTTTCAATGATGCCCAATCAGGCGACAAAAGAATTTCGATGGCGGACTTAATCGTTTTGGCCGGATGCGCCGGCGTGGAAAAGGCTGCTCGGGATTCGGGGGTTGATGTCAACGTTCCATTCGTGGCCGGTCGGCGGGACACGACGCAAGAATTGACGGACGAACCGAGCTTTGAGTGGCTGCAACCCGTTGTCGATGGCTTTCGGAATTACCGCAACGACGAAGTCACGTACAAGATTCCGCCTGAGCACCTGTTCTTGGACAAAGCTCATTTGCTGAAATTAACAGCTCCCCAGTGGACGGCGTTGGCAGGGGGACTGAAGGTATTGGCCATCAACTATGACGGGTCGCATCATGGTGTCTTCACCGGACGTCCAGGTCAATTGACGAACGACTTTTTTTGCGTCGTGACGTCCATGGATTTCCAGTGGCAGCCGCAGAGTGACGACGAGCTGTTATTCAACATCAACGATCGACAGACGGGCGAAACCAAATACACCGCAACACGTTGCGACTTGGTATTCGGGGCGAACGCTCAACTCCGTCAAATCGCAGAAGTCTACGCTGCGGATGACGGCCATGCGCGTTTGGTAAACGATTTTGTCAAAGCGTGGCACAAGGTGATGATGCTCGACCGCTTTGATGTGCCCCAGGAGCGTGCCGACGCGATGTCGAATTGTTAATCAGCCGATATGTTCAGCCGGCATTTTGCGCCTGATGCGTCCCTGAAAGCCACGCGGTGATCGTGTCCAAGACTTCATCGCGGCGGGTTTCCAGAAGCAATGAATGGCGGAGACCGTGGAATCTCTTTGTCGTGCAACACTCGCCCGACCGCGTGCAAAACTCTTTGCTCGTTTCAGCGTCACAAATCTCGTCGTCCTCACCAATTAAGAACAACAATGGGGTGCGGAGCTGGTCAGCCTGCTCCAGTATTTCGTGCCCGCTGGACATCAATTCGCCACCGATGCCGATCGACAACTTTTCGTGCAGAAGTGGGTCGGCGGCAAGTCTCGCCAGCATCTCGGTGTCCTGCGTCAGCTGACTCGGATCGATGTCCGCCGACAAACGAACCCGCGGGATGACCTTAGCCGTCAACCAGGCCGCAAATGACTGTGCCTTCGTCGGTGGGTTTTTGGGAAGAATCATCGGATTGGTCACGATCGCCCGGTCGACAGGCGGACGGTCACTGTCCAGCAAATACCGCAAGGCAATGTGACCGCCCATGCTGTGGCCCAAGAGGATGATCTCTGCATTTGGCTGCCGCTCGGCGACGGATTCACAAACGCACTGCAAGTCGTCGATAAACCGGTCCAGCGACGGCGCGTGGCCGCGTACGCCTGGGCTTTTGCCGTGTCCGTGCTGATCGTAGGCGTAGGTTGTCACGGCGGACGATGCCATCGCATCACCCAATTCGCCGTACCAGCCACTGTGCTCCCCCAAACCATGAACGACCACAAGCGCCTTTTCATTTGTCGTGTCGCCCCAGCGCCGGAGGTGCAATCCGCGGCCATCGGGGGTGCTGAGCGTGCTCTGTTGCGGAGCAGATGGAATCGTTGCGGACATCAATTTTGCGTCGCTGGTATGGGGAGGCGTCTGAACCGCAGCACGGAAAAGCAAACGACGTACCGGTCGACGAAAAGATGACTCAGAAGGTCGTCATCGCGCAAGTCAGCATGCCGAGTCCGCTGGCGCGACGACGATCGAGAACCGACGCCAACGGCAACCGGTCAAGAATCGTTCGAGCTGCGCGATCCGCGACCAGCGATCCACGTTACTGCCTTTGTACCTCTTCATCACCGTCCGATCAGACGTTTGCTCTCGCTTGGTCCAGCACGTGCTGGTAAAGCAGGTACAAAGTCCCACGGACGAGCAACGAACACTCTAACGTTGAAAATGCCTTCCGACAACGATCACAGGAACCCCATCGATACGTTTGCAAGCATCGGCCATTGTTTGCGTATTTCCGCTTCGTGCAGGAGACCGGTCAAAAAATGAGTTGGTCAAAAGATGTGAATCCCGAGAGGGACGCTACATGGAGCGAGCATTTTTTGACCACTCGATTTTTTGACCATCCGCCGGCCGGTCACGCAATGACGCCTACCGGAAATCGGAACCGACCGTACGACATTGGGCCGACTTTGTCGCGGGATAATCCACGATTGACCTGCAGGTCGTGCTTTGCGCGGTTGCAGTATCGCAGCACGTCCACCACGTCCGTCTCGGCCAGTTCCGTGATCGGCGAGTCTGTTGCTTCAGTCGTTTCGATTGACTTTTGACGATGAAAGGCAACCATGTCGTCGAAGGGTCTTTCGGGAACGGTTGTCATGACGATCGACGGTGTGCTTTCCGTGGCGTTATCGGCTTCGTTATCGGCTTCACTGTCAGCCTGCGAACTTGTCACGATGACGCGTCCGCTGTCGGTCATTGACACCAATTCGGTCCACTTGGTTCCCATCCGCAGATGGAAAACGGCAACCACTCTCTGCCGGGAACTGAGATAGACCTCTATAAACGTGGGGGAAGTTTCGCCATCGACACGAAAAGTCCCGATTCGAATAAAGCCAAATTCATCGAGGATTTTTTCAGCCTTCTCACGATAAAGAAATAGAAACCACGGAGTCTCGGGGACCGCTTCGAATCGCTTTTCGCGAAATCGCGTAGAGAGGATACGGGTCAGAAGCGGGGATAACAGCGCCAGGGCAAATCCTGCACAGAAGATGTAGGACACCAAGGGTTTGGTTACCCATGTGACACTCAAACCGGTCAGGTTTTCGAGTATGTCGAACGACTCGGAAAAAAACAGGAGGCCGAAAAACGCAATGGCCGCGGTATCCCGAAGCACCGCCAGAATGCGTAGCATCGGCCAGCGTTTGGCACGCCGGCGATCGTCCGGCTGCGAGGCGATTTCGAATCGATTCAATAATCGCTGTTGTATCGATGATTCCTGCGCAGCGGTCGGCATCGTGTTCGGTCTAGCATGAGTGATTCGTTGAAACGGTACGCTGGAAGTCTAGTGCGCCCTTGGAACGGTCCCGTCGTTCCACCTACGGTTTGGCCTACATAGAAGCAACTGAAATCGGGACGTAGGCAGATTCTGGGGCAGGAAGATTGGACTGTCCCCGATTATGTGTTCGCGTGATTCACGCTTTCGTGTGGCGAGTCTGGATCTGCATCGGAGAAGGGGCAAGAGATTGAATGCTCAAAAATGTAGGTGAAAAGAGGCGAGTTGCCGCGGAATGACTGGATCTTTTGACCAGCAAATATTTTGACCCTCCTCTCGTTATCCCGGTTCCCCGTGAGCAAGTGAACTCGTGCGATCCCCCTCAGACGCCATCGAAGATCGCGTTGTGGGCGGCGCTGCTGCTGTAGGATGGATGCAAACTGATGGCGGTATCGAGCAGGTTCCAATCACTTGCGGGAACCGATTTCCGGTCGACGATCATCAGGGCAATTTTCCAGGCCTGCTGGAACACCGCGTCGCGCCGAATCGCGTTGCGAATCTCTTGCGGTGTGGCTCCGCCGGGACCGCCGCTGGGAATGTCCACGTGCAACCGATCCTCGGGATCGTCGGTGTGCTGGACCATAAAGATCGATTGGGCGACGTAGGCCAACCCTTCGGAAACGCCGACGGTCATCGTGTCTTGACGCAAGTCGAACAACGCGTGTACGCACTCATGGACAATCAGTGCCTTGCTCTTGTTCGTGCGACCTGCACTGCGGCCGAGTTCAATCACGTTGCGATCGGAATCGTAAACCGCCCGACCACTGCGGATCGAACTCGACTGCAGAACGCGGATCTTGCCATCAATGATCGCGTTGCCCACCACCATCAACTCGCGAGTGGAGACCCGATGACTTCCACGCTGAAAATTGATCGCTTTGGTCGCCCGGTTTGACAGGGCGCCGAGCACGATCAGTCGCAGCGAGCGCTCGATCGAAGGATCCCAATCGGCCGGCGGCAAATAGATCTCGCCGGCCCCGGTGGAAAAGCTGTAGTTCTTTCCATCGGTCGATTCGGTGCAATTGAGATAGCTCTCCAGATACCAATTGACCTCGCGAGGATCGCGCGTGGCAAAATTAAACTCGATCAAGTCCCAGGGATCGGACCGTCCGGCCTCGCGGGACGCCACATTGAACCAGTCGTCACCGTCCTTGACCGAGTAAGATCCGACGTGACCGGGCGGAGGAAAGATGACGGGGACCGACGGAGCCGACTTGAGGATACCCATGAAAACACCAAACGGGACGGAAGAGGTGATCGCGAAAAGACACATTCCCCGTCCTCGTAGCTCGGACGTTTTTGTTACGTCAATTCTGTAACGTTTCCCCAAAAAGATGCCTCGATACGAATAGCTCCAGACGCTCGCCGGGAGTTGACGCAAGCAATGCCCGCCGATCCACGCTCAACCCCCATCAGTCTGCCCCCATCAGTCTGCCTCCCATCATTCTGCCTCCCATCATTCTGCCTCCCATCATTCTGCCTCCCATCGTCTTGCCCCCATCATTCTGCCTCCCATCGTCTTGCCCCCATCATTCTGCCTCCCATCGTTTTGCCCCCATCGTCTTGCCCCCAGCGTCTTGCCCCCATCGTTTTGCCCCCATCGTTTTGCCTCCCATCGTTTTGCCTCCCATCGTTTTGCCTCCCATCGTTTTGCCCCCAGCGTTTTGCCCCCAGCGTTTTGCCCCGCCAGCGCGACGCACACAGGCCACGATTCGGTTCAGCACTCGCTAAGATTGACTGAAATTTGGCCGGCCAAGCCGCCTTCGGAGGTTTCTTTGTACTTGGAGTTCATGTCCTGTGCGGTTTCCCACATGGTACGGACGACGGCGTCCAGGGAGACGCGGGCGTCGTCGGGGTCGCGACCGAGCGCGATCTGTGACGCGGTGATGGCCTTGATCGCGCCGAAGGCATTTCGCTCGATGCAGGGAATCTGAACCAGCCCTCCGATCGGATCGCAGGTCATCCCGAGGTGATGTTCCATGGCGATCTCGGCGGCCATCGTTGCCTGACGCGGAGAACCGCCCAGGCCTTCGGTGAGCGCGGCGGCGGCCATCGCCGAGGAGACTCCGATCTCCGCTTGGCAGCCCCCCATAGCCGCCGAAATCGTGGCCCCCTTTTTGAAGATGCACCCGATCTCCGCTGCGGTGAGCAGAAAGTTGATGAACGCATCCTCTTCGGCGTCACAGAAGCATTCGAAATACAACAAGACCGCCGGAATGACGCCGGCCGCCCCATTGGTCGGCGCCGTCACGACGCGTCCGAACGCCGCATTTTCCTCGTTCACCGCCAGTGCAAAGCAACTGACCCAATCCAGGACGCGTTGAAAGTCTCGCTGTTGTCGGCGAATCGCGGCGATCCACGATTGCCGATCCGTCGGGCATTCCATTCCCAATAAGCGGCGGGCGGTCATTGAGGCCCGACGACGAACGTGGATGCCGCCCGGAAGGACACCCTCGGTCAAACATCCGCGGTGAATGCAATCGAGCATCGTCGCGTGAATCGCGACAACGCCGTCTCGGATCTGAGCGTCGTTTCGCCACATCCGCTCGTTCTGCATCACCACCTCGCTGATGCGAAGCGATTGACGATCACAATGCGCAATCAGATCACTCGCCGAATCGATCGGAAACGGGAGCTCGACCGAGTGGTTGGCCGACGTTTCGTCGCCCTGCTTGATAATGAAACCACCACCGATGGAGTAGAAAACGGACTGCTTCCGTTCGCCGCTGGTCAACTCGGCCGTGAAACGCATGCCGTTGGGGTGTTCGGGAAGTTGTTCGTCAAAGTGAAAACGAATGTCGGTTGCTGGGTCGAATTCGATTTCATCGGCACCGATGCGAATCGTGTGAGTCGATGCGATCCGACGGAGATAGTCATCGATGCGATCCACCTTGATCGTCGTCGGGTCATTACCGCTCAACCCCAATTGCACGGCAACATCCGTGCCATGGCCTTTACCGGTCTTCGCCAATGAGCCGTAGAGGTCGACGATGATCCGCTCAACCGTCCCCCTCTGCTGCCCCAGGTCATCGACGAACTGTGCCGCAGCGCGCCACGGCCCCATCGTGTGCGAACTGGAGGGTCCGACGCCGATCTTGAACATCTCGAAGGCGCTCAGTGGTTGACGTTGCATCATGGCTTGTACGCTCGTGGGCCATCGGGAGCCCTGTGGGTGGAGAGTCTGGCGGATTCAGATCGATACTTTTGTCCAGGTGCCTAATAGGCATGATTTAACTTTGCTGCCGAAATTCCAATGGGGCCGCCAAGATTCATGCGCAACGTTCAGCCGGAACTGTTTATACTCCATCCTAAAGAGGGGATTGGCTGCGGCAAAAGGGAGAAGCTGCTTTCTGAGTGTGTTCAAATCTAAGGGGTGAGTCCATGGCTACGAAAACCAGTGCCATAAACGGTCAAGTCAAAACCGACGTCGACGACATCGACACGAGTGAAATGGACACCTACCAGCAGACGTTTGACGGGGCGTCGGGGGCAGCGGATGTTGATCACCGGCCAGCCATTCGAATCGCGATCGGTGAGTTGATCTTAGGGTTGCTCGGGCTGACCTGTTGGTTTTGCCTTTTTACGGGCGGGATTCTTGTCGGCACGCAGCCCTTTCGCGAAACCCTACAGACCCCGACGGCCTTGACGCCGGTTCTCGCCAGTTGGTTTGTCGTCTGTGCATTTTGGACGGTCACCAACGTCGGGTTACTGGCGTGTGTGGCCTCGTTTCTCGGTGCATTGGGCCGGCGCACCCGATTTACGCTGATGTCCGACCAGCCCCGTGCAGCCATCGACGGCGGTCACCCACCGTTGCTGAGCATTTCGACCTACTACGTCTCGGCGATCATGCGAGGATTTGGGATTTACGCCCTCGTCCTAGCCGGCATCCTTGTCTTGGCGACCGAGTCGTTGGTCTCTCCGACGCAAGCGGCCTACATGCGTTTAGCGCCGCTGGTTTCGATCATCAGCTTCTATGCGGGTTTCGATCCCAACATGTTCGCGTCGCTGCTCGATCGAGTGAAGTCATTTCTGGAGACGCCCGAATCTGCCGGCGGTCGTGCTGAAGTCGTCGAAGCGTCAGCAGCGCAGACCAAGCCGCGACCTCGTTAACGGTCTGAATCAAAACAGGTCGCATCTGAAGGGCGCGGGCTTAAGCCAATACGTTGAGCCGTAGGCGCTCGCCTCGGGCCAAACCGCCGTGTTAAAGGTATCAAGGCCCGCGGCTAGCGCCGTCGGCTCACTAGGCCCGTGCCATTCGGGTCAGGCCTCTTTGACGGCTCGACACCGATTCTGAGTGGGCCACCGAGGTGACGCTCTGCGCGAGCGCGTCGACCGGTGACGGTGTTGGCTGACGTGTTTCGAATGCGTCCTGCGGGAGAGTTCCGGATTTGGGGGAAGTCCTCCAGAACCTGCATCCGACGACCCACGCAACCGCCAGAAATCAGCTGTTTGGAAAACTTTTGCATCGGTCTTGGAGCGATTGCCGATCGATCCAAACGACGGCGACCTCCGCCTATGCTCAAGGCACAACGAGCTCGCACCTCCCTCCCTTCCGCCGATCACTCCTCCCACCCCGAAGCGTTCCGTGTCTACCGATCAATTTGAACTCGACCTCGAACGGTCCAATCCGACATTCGATTTTTTGCGTGGCATTCGTAAAGCTCAGGCGTCAGGAAAAAGCCTGTCGAGCATGATGATGGAGATCTTCCGTCTGCGGCGTGGACGGGGAAGACTAAAGCCCGACGAGTACTTCATGTACGAGCTGTACGATGACGCTCGTTACACCCCTGAAGCCAAGCAGACGTTTCTGGGCCAGAGCAACATGATGTTCGATTCGCCCTGGACCGAGATCGCTCGAGACAAGCAAATCATGTCGGCTCTGTTGCAAGGGCTGGGATTGCCGACACCTGAAACGCAGGCGATCGTTCACTCCACGCGTACCTACCCGGGTGCCGCCGCACTGCGTGGCCGAGACGACGTTTGTCGGTTCTTGCGAAGCGAAGCCAACTATCCGATTTTCGGCAAGCCCTTTGACTGCGCTTGCAGCGTGGGGACCGCCAAGATCACCGGGTACGACAAAGCCGAAGACGCAGTCATTGTCGGCGACGGCCATCGGATTCCGGTTGAGAAAATTGCCGACCTGGTGGAAAACCTCGGCCGCGCCTATCTGTTCCAAACTCTGATGCTGCCGCACGATTCGATCGAAAACCTGATCGGGCCCTGTGTCAGTTCGGTTCGGATGTTCGTGATGTCGGACGAAAACGGATGTGACTTGTTTCGGGCTTCCTGGAAAATCCCCGCCTCCGCGAACGATGCGGACAATTTTTGGCGTGCGGGCAACATGTTGGCTGGGGTCGACGTGGAGACCGGCAAGATCGGTCGCACATTGATCAGAACCGGCGGCGCCACCGAACCGATCGAAACGCATCCCATCACCAACGTCAAGTTTTCCGAGATGACGTTTCCGCACTGGGATCAGATGCGTGACGTGGTGTTGAGTGCCGCGAAACACTTGCCGTCCTGCCACTTCCAAGGCTGGGACGTCGCGATGACCGACCGCGGCCCGGTGCTGGTCGAACTGGAGGGCGACGGCGGAAACCCGATCATGGAACAGCTGTGTTTCGACAGCGGTCTGCTGAACGAGCGTTACCTGGCGATCATCGACCGGATCGCAGAGCGAGAGAAGGAAGGTCAGGCAGACCGGCGAAAGCGAGGCCGGCAAGAATTCAAGCAAAGTATCGTATCGCTGGCATCCGCGAAACCGAGCGCCGACGCCTCGCCGGCCGCGGACGAACAAGAGACGGTGGAGCTGCACGATGTTGCGGAGCTACAGGAGACTGCGCAGCTGCAAGAGGTTGCGGAACCGAAGGCTGCAGAGGTGGAATCCGAGACCAAACCGGCTCCCATCGTCGTTCCGGGTTCACCCGGCGGTCTGCAAAGTGGAGCCAACACCTCGGTTCATTAGTTCCATGTGGCAACGTGATCTCAACCAAAGTTACGCCGACTTGATCACGGCCGGGTGCGACAGTCGCCTGGTCCCGGGGTCCGACGGGCTGAATCGTTACGGATGCAGTGTTTCACCGCGACGGCAATTTGCCTTGGGTTCGTGCAGTTGTTCCAGCCCGTCGCCTCGTGGCGTCGCGGCCGCGGAGCAATTGCTCGCCCAACTTCAATCTTCGAATGCCCGATCGTCCATGGTCGATCAGACGCTCGGCGAGGTTCGATCGTGTCTCCGCACGCACTTGCAATTGCCCGACGATGCCGACATCGCGTTGACTCCATCGGGAACCGATGCGGAATTGTTGGCCGTGACACTTGCCGATCGTGACCCCAGCCGAAGCATCGTGAACATCGTTGTGGGTCCCGGCGAAGTGGGCAGTGGCACGTTGCGTGCGGCTTCGGGACAACACTACGACGACCGCGTTCCCCACGGCGATCGCGTCGTGCCGGGCAGTCCGGTCGACGCGGGATTATCGAGGAGGATCCGACCGGAAACGGTCCAGATCCGCCATTCGGATGGCAAAATCCGCACCGCCACCGAGATCGACGCGGAAATCCACCAACGGGTGACCGCCGCGGTTGCCGATGGACATCAAGTCTTGCTGCACGCCGTCGCGCATTCAAAAACCGGTGTGTTCGCGCCACGTTTGCGTGTCTTGGATCTCATTCGATCGCATCTCCATCGCGACGTGGTCGTCTTGATTGATGCGGCACAAGCGCGTCTTGGACGCGGATTTGCGACGGTCGGCTATCGGGCGTTGCTCGAGCGTGGATTCATGATCAACGTGACGGGATCAAAGTTTTTTGGCGGGCCACCGTTTTCTGCCGCCCTGTTGGTCCCCAAGTCGATGCAGATCGAACGACGGTCGCGAGGAATCCCGTCGGCGTTGGGCAGCTATTTTAGCCGCGCCGAAATGCCGGCGTCCTGGACCGCAATCCGCAACTCCTTGGATCCGTGGATCAATCTTCCGGCACTGTTGCGATGGAAAGCGGCGGCGGCGGAGATCACTTCGTTTGCTTCGATCGGGACACGACCGCTGAATGAAATCGTGGCGCGGTTTGCCGATTCGACGGTTCGGCACCATTCCAGTCGACCGGAGATCGAACTTTGCGATCCCTTCGACCATCGCGACTCCGACTGGGCGGACGGGGACAGCGAACCCTACCCGACCGTGTTTTCATTTTTCGTCAATGATGGCACGAATCGATTGGACAAGCAGGCGTTGAGTCGGCTGCACCGCAGTGTCAACGACGCCCAGAACTCGATGCCGATCCATCTTGGACAGCCGGTGACCCTTGCGCCGGGCCACCATGTGCTGAGAATCGCGTTAGGCGCTCCGCTGGTCACCCAGATCGCTCATGACAGCCAATGGGGCAACGATCTGGAGGCACGTCTCGATCGGTTGGATGATCGAATCAGTCGCGTTGCCGACTGTCTTGCCACAGAATCACGAAAACTTCACCCGACGCAGGACCAGGTGCGGGGATAACGATGTCGCTCGATGCAATCACAGCCGATTCGGTTTCAGAAAGAATCGATCAAGCCCGCGCCGAGTGGATTCTCCGCACGGTGCTCGAATCCAACCTGTTGCCCGACCATGCGTCGTCGTTTCTGGTCCACGATCTGGAGCGGATGAAACAACGTCTGGGCGAATTTAAACACGCGTTTCCTCCCAGCACCCGACACTCCCTGGCGATCAAGGCGAATCCGCTTGTCGAAGTCTTGAAGGTTGCGGTTGGCGAGGGTTTTGGGCTTGAGGCGGCAAGCATCGAAGAAGTCGAGTTGGCGATCGCTGCCGGGTGTCCACACGATCGCATCGTGTTTGATTCTCCCGCCAAAACGGTTCGGGAGATCGAACGTGGATTGCGATGTGGCGTGATCATCAACGTCGACAATTTCATCGAATTGTCTCGGGTCGACGAGGCGATCCGAATGACCGGTTCGAATTCTGCGATCGGGTTGAGAATCAATCCCGAGGTCGGGTCGGGCAGCATCGCACACACCAGCGTCGGCAGCGTCGGATCCAAATTTGGCCTGTCCATTTCGGAGCAGCGGGATCAGATCATCCAGGCGTACGCGACGCACCCGTGGCTGATTGGCATTCACACGCATGTCGGATCGCAAGGTTGCGGTCTCACGTTGCTGTGCGAAGCGGTTTCCAAGGTGGATCGTTTGCGGCGTGACATCGAATCAGAAGTGGGCCGGCCGATTTCGATCTTCAACATCGGCGGTGGATTGCCGGCAGCCTATCTTGCCAGAGACAACCCGCCGACTCCGGCAGAGTATGTCGATCAATTGCGTCAGTCGGCACCGGGACTTTTCCAGGGTGACACGACGTTGATGACGGAATTCGGCCGTTCGATTCAAGCGAACTGCGGGTTGGCGTTCAGCCGTGTCGAAACAGTACGCCAGTTACCGAATTCCCACAAGCTGGCCGTGATTCACTTCGGTGCGGACTTCTTATTGCGTCCCGTCTACCGCGGGGAAGATTGGAAACATGAATTCTTTGTGTTTGACCGGCAGGGGAGATCATCCAGCGGACACGAGGAACCGGTTACGATCGCGGGCCCGTTGTGCTTCTCCGGCGACATCGTGGCCAATCAAATCTCGATTCCAAGCGTGAAGGAAAATGATTGGATTGCGATCCGAGATTGTGGTGCGTACACATTGAGCATGTGGTCGCGTCACTGCAACCGAGCGATCCCAGCGGTGCTTGGTTTTGATCAGGGGCGTCTGTCGATGCTCCGCCACAGCGAAACGGCGGCAGACATCGTGCAATTGTGGAGCAGCGGTTCCGATTGATTTAGGGGGCGACGAGACTTTCGCTGCGATCCGAATGGATTCGTCGCCGTGTTCTCCGAACTCGGCACGCAAATAAGCGCAGCTTTGCCCCGCGCCGACCTCGGAGAGGACGGCGACTGTTCCGCTAGGCAATTCGCCGCCCGATGAACGCGAAGGAAAGCAGGCCCAGGATCGAGGCCGCCATCACCACCCCATTGTTTCCCAGCCAAGCTAATGATCGCGACTTGAGGGACGTCATGTCTTGATCGGCCGACACGATGTCGGCAAACGCGTTGAACATTTCGTCCGTGGAGTCGGGACCGTAGTAGACATCCGCATTTGGATCGGGATTGAAGGGGTTGTTGGACGAATTGTCGTAGTGCGCGATTGCCGTCAGCGTTGTACCGGCGGGAAGCCGAACCGGTTCACGGAGTTGGTAGCGGTGCTGCCAATTGAAGTCCCAGCGGGGCACGTCCAGCAAAATCTGTTGCCTGCCATCGGGGTAGGTCGCGACGTAACGAAAGTCGCGTCCGCGGTAGTGCATGTGCGGGTACATCGAGATCAACAGCAGGTCTTCACGAACCCTCGTGCTCATCTCGACGCGGTGCTGTTCCACACCGGCCGGAATCATCAACGTGAAATCGAGCATCGCGATCGTTTCGACTTCCTTCTTGACGTCCCTCCGATCGATGAATTTCAACCCGATGCTGGTGCGGTCGGTTTGTTCGGATCCGATCGCCTGGTAGTGGCGGATCAGCTCAAGTTTCCATCCGGGAGGAAGTCGTTTGGCCGTATCGAGCGGGTAAACACTCGGCGGCGTTCCGACCGCCTGGCCCGATAACCGAATGCTGCTGTTACCCGATGGCGAAACCAGGTTGACGGCGCCGTGATGAAGCACTGCCGGGTTGGATGCTTTGATCTCGACGGCGGCGATCCATTTCTCATCCTTAAACCCAGGATCAAAGACCTCGTACTGATACTCGACGATGCCTTCGGCGGGCACGGCGAACTCAGCGGAAGTAAACACCGCATCGGGCTCGCCGATTTCCCATCGATCAGATTCCCATCGATCAGATTCCCATCGATCAGATTCCATTCGGACAAGGGGCTGTCGCGACGTCGATTGGCTGACCTGCGTTCCTCGGACACAGCCTCCCGCGACCCAATCCTTCAGTATCTTCTTTTGTTGACTGGAGAGCACATTCGCATTTGAAAAATCTCCATACTTCGGATTCGCGTGCCACGGCGGCATCAGTCCCTGGTCAACGACTTCGCAGATCATTTCGGACCAATCGACCACTTCTTCGTAGCTCGTTAGTGCGAAGGGACCGGACATCCCTGGTTGATGGCACGATTGACAGTGCCGACCAATGATGGGTGCAACATCACGAAAGTAGGTCAACCGATTCGCTTCGCCGCTGCGGGGACGTCGGAGGCGACAACCGATGGGTTCGGTTTGTTCAATCGCAATCGTTTGCCCCTCGATCAGGGATTCGACCGCATCGACCAAGTAGCGGTGCTTCGCCTCAGGCTGTTGGACTCCCAATTGGTATCGATCGTTGACGGCCCCGCGGTACCTGAGTCGACCTTGACGATCAAAAACGAGCACCTCGGGCACAACATGGCAATCAAAACGTTCGGCGAACTGGAATTCGACGTCGTGTTCGATGGCGTCCGTCCATTCGTGCCCAACGCGGAACGATTCGACCGCTTTGCCGTCCGGCCGTGGAGGGATCACGGCCACGACCGAGACGCCGCGGCTTCGCCACTGTTGGGCCAATTGCTTTACGCGGGGCGTCTGCAGGGCAGAGATTCGACAATTGGGGCGGGCATAAAAGACGACGACGATCGGGGCGCCGCTGGGATCCGACGTGACAGAAGCGATCCGATCGGCCAATGCGCCCGGGAGAACTTGGTGGTCCGCGGCACGGGAGTCGAAACTGTTGCCCAAGCAAACCAGGACCAACACGCCGATGGCGCTCCGGACAGACGTGCGGTTGCGATCGCGGCGGAACATCGCGTCGATTCCAATGGCGGATGGGCGGTTGGAGAGAATCAGAATGCGTAACACGCATCTAACTCATCTGTAGGCCCCTGAATCAACGAGTCGAGCGATCGGCTGATGAGTTGCCTCAATTTGCTGCGGAGAGCCTGAGATTTATCGGTGTGTGGTGATTTTATCGCCTGGCCATGACCGCAGCGGTCAGCGGATGTCAGGGCATCAGGCGAAGCGGTGGCATCGAGTTCAGGAACTGAGTCACATGGGGATGAACGGGAGCAGTCCGACGGCAAAACTATTTCATCTTTTGCAAATTCTGTTGACATGGCCTTCCCCCCCGCATAACTTAACTTCGCAATGATTCCGTCCATCAGCCAACGACAGGGGCAATCTCGCGACCACCGCAGCTGCGTTGTGGCGGCTGTGTTGTTGTTTCTTGCCATCTTCAGCTGGACGGGGTCTACCGCCTACGGAAGTTGCGGCGACTGGCTGGCTCATCCGTCCGGAACGGAACATTCGTCCGACATGGATCCGCCGAACCAGGTGGACTCACCGTCACCGGTCCCGACAACGCCCTGCAACGGCCCGAATTGCCGGAGCATTCCCAATCCGTCGGTGCCTCACCCGTCCGCTGCGACGACCTCCTATGAAACGTTCAAGGTTTCTGCGTGTCGCCAGCAGTCTGACGAATCTCTAATTCGTGACGAGGCAACGGATTTCTCTTTCGATCAAGACGCCGGTGGTCATCCAGGCCATCCCGGTCGCATCGAGCGACCGCCCCAGAACGTCTGATTGCGTGGATCAATCCATCGCAGGAGCTGAGCGGTTGGCACTCGTGCTGCGCGTCGCTTTACACCAACACACGTCGTATCGTGCGCGGTGTCGCAGCGTCTGACCGATCATCAGTCTCCTTGCATTGCGTTTGATGCAACTCCGGCCGTTGTTTTGCGCTGCATGGGACATCTGTCCAAGCCGCGCGAAGTACGTGTCAGCGTCTTCCACGCCGATCCCAGTCGACCCTGAAACGATCGGGAGATCTTGTCGACGCGCATAACGCGTCGTGCCCAACGATCTCGCCATCATGGGCTGTGCATGCCGTCGTACCCTCGGCCGTTGTGGCGGAAGGTTCGGTCGGGGGCAGCAGACGGTCGACCGTTGATTCCCCTTGATTGAATTGCCTCGCGCGATCAATCGGGTCGTTCACTGCGCGCACGGCGTCACCGCGTCTCCGCGCCTGGTTCCGTTTTCCGTTCCCTCTCCGTCAATGAATTGAGATTATTAAAGGAGGCCGTCGATGTCTGCTTCAACCTGCACCCTGCCGTCGTCCACCAGCCAGATGAGCTGGATGGACAAAATCAATGGGCCGTATCACAAACAATCCCTCTGGCTTTACACGGCGATCGTACTTGCCCATTGGTGTGAACATCTGGCACAGGCCATTCAGATCTATGTGCTCGATTGGCCGATCGCGGAATCACGCGGCGTTCTCGGCTTGTGGTACCCGTGGATGGTCAAGTCAGAGCTTCTGCATTACGCCTATGCACTGATCATGCTGATCGCCTTCTGGATCCTCCGCAAAGGATTTGGCGGCCAATCGTACACGTGGTGGATGATCGCGTTCTGGATCCAATTTTGGCACCACATCGAGCATGCGTTGTTGCAAGGGCAGGCGATTTTCCAACACAACCTGTTCGGATCCCCGGTTCCGGTCAGCATCGTGCAGCTGGTGATCCCACGGGTGGAACTGCACCTGTTTTACAACACGGTGGTGTTCGTCCCGATGGTGATCGCGATGTTCTATCACATGTTTCCGTTACCGGGTGAATCCGGCCATCAAGGCTGTTCATGTGCATGGCAACCTCGTGCACCGAAGGCCTGATCCTCCGTCATCTTTCACGTTCACTTAGGGAACCAACGATGAATCTTGTCAGATCCGTGATTTCATTTTTTCTCATTGCCCTGGTCGGGGTTTCGATCGCCGGTTGGATTTGGGCAGGCGGACAACCCGCCGCTCAATCGATCGGATCGCGCGTCGTACTCTCGCTATGCGGGCTCATCTCCGTGGGCTGTTTTGCGTTGCTATGGAGTGCAAGACCGATCCACGGCGACGACACGGTCAATGATGTCTCACAACACGTTTAGGAACAATTTGATGCAGATGAACTACGATCGCATTCCAGGCAACATTGGTCTCCTCCGCCGCCCAGGCGTGGTGGTGATGATGCTGTCGGTCTTGCTTTTGCCGGTGGGGGCCGGGATCGTCGGATGCGACGGTGCGGGCACGGATTCCGCTGTGACGCCGGGTCGAGCCGTCGTCGAACTGGACCCAAAACAGCCGTCGATGGGAAAGTGCAACCTAACGGTCAAGCTGTTCGACGCGGAGGATAACCCGCTCGAAAATGCGGAATTGACGGTCGAAGGGAACATGAACCATGCCGGTATGAAACCGTCCTTCGCAACGATCGAGGAAACCGATCAACCCGGAGTGTATGCGGGAACGATCGACTTCACGATGGGCGGCGATTGGTTCTTGCTTCTCACCGCAACGAGCGACGACGGAACATTGGTCGAGCAAACCGTTGACGTCCCAGGAGTGAGTGTCGAGTGAACGCACGGATGAGTGATCCTCGATCATCAAGCTCGTCGGCTCCGGCCTTGCCGGTGGCAAATGTGGATTCGGGTCGCCGCAACCAGGCGTTCGATCTGCTTTCGCTACCGTTGCTGGGCCGTTTTCTGCGCTGGAATCGCGCGCGATTGGTGCTGCAGATTCCCGTCTTGTTGATCAGTTTGCTCATGATTGCCCACGCGTTTTGGGGACCGCAATTGGCCCCCAAAAACCTCGCCGCCTTGCTGACGTGGGTGCACTTTCGTGGACTTGTGGTCTTGGTGATTCTGTTCGCCGGCAATTTCTTTTGCCTCGCCTGTCCCTTTATGTTGCCTCGCGAATTAGCCCGCAAACTTCAAACCCCGCGTTTCCGCTGGCCGAAAGCATTGAGCAACAAGTGGCCGGCGATCGCGCTGTTCGTTTTCGTGTTGTTTTTATACGAGTGGTGCGACCTGTTTTCAAATCCCTGGTGGACCGGCGTCTTGATCGTGTCGTACATGATCAGCGCGATCGTCATCGATGCATTGTTTCAACGCGCGTCGTTTTGCAAGTTTGTTTGTCCCATCGGGCAATTTAATTTCCTGAGTTCAACGCTTTCGCCGTTCGAAGTTTCAGTCCGCGATCGGAGCGTTTGCGATCGATGCGAAACCAAGGACTGCATCCGAGGTCGGCGCGGTGACGCATCGTCGAGCATCGATTCAAAGACAGCTGAACCGAACACGCTGTCCCGCTCGCTGCCGGTCGTTCAGCGCGGCTGTGAATTGGCATTGTTTCAGCCGCGAAAGACTGGCAACCTGGACTGTACGTTCTGCCTGGATTGTGTTTACGCCTGTCCGGAAGACAACGTGGGCATTTTCGCCCGGATCCCTGGTGAAGAGTTGTGCGTCTCGGGTCCTCGATCGGGGCTGGGAGTCCTGGAGCGCCGCGGAGATTTTTCGGCGTTGGCGATCGTGTTCACCTTTGGCGCCCTGCTGAATGCGTTTGCGATGATCAGCCCGGTTTATGCGTTGGAAGCATCCATCGCAAAGGCAACCGGCCTGACGGTGGAGTGGCCGATTCTGGGGGCAATCTTTGTGTTGTTTTTGATTATCGAGCCCGCAATCTTGCTGCTCGGTGCGGCGGCGGTCACGCGTCGAATCACGAACACGGTCGAATCGCTACCGACGATTGTCAAACGTTACGCACCCTCGTTGCTGCCGATCGGATTCGGCGTATGGCTGGCGCACTATGCATTTCATTTTCTGACGGGCGTACTGACAGTGATCCCCGTGACACAAAATGCAGTGCGGCGAGCGACGGGAGCCGATTGGCTGGGACAGCCCCAATGGCAACTCGGTGGGCTTCCCGAATCGGTCGTCTACGCGATCGAAATCGGATTCCTTTCGTTGGGCTTGCTCGGGTCGTTGATCGTGGCGTCGGCGATCGGACGTCGCACGCCGATCGATGCGGCTGAACCGTCATCGCGTTGGGTCACGGCCCCGTGGGGTGTCTTGCATCTTGCATTGTTCTTTTCGGCGGTCTGGATCATGAATCAACCCATGGACATGCGAGGCACCTTTTTGGGAGGCTGAAATGATCAACCACAACCTACGATTCGCCCTACTCGCCACGATACTCTGGAGCATGCCCTCTGCTTGCATGGTTGGTTCGGCGTGGGCACACGAAGGACCGCCGTTCCCGATCTTGATCGACCATTCGGTCGCAAATCACACGGTCTCGGTTTGGGCCGATCCCGATATCGGCGAGGCACGGTTCTTTATCGTTGTCGAAACCCGCGACGGCAATCGCCCCTCCGAGGCGCCCAAAGTTTCGTTGTGGACTGAACCGACCAGCGGACGCCTGGACCGAGCATCGTACGCAGCTGAACAGCAACCGTTGCGTCACAGCATGCAATTCTTTGCCGAGCCGTATTTTGATCAACGCGATTTCTGGAATATCGGGATCCGAGTCAGCAGCACGGGTGGCGAAACCGAAGAAATCATGGTGAAGGTGGAATCCACTCCGCCGGGCTACGGTGCTTGGGATTTGGCGATCTATCTGTTTCCGTTCGTGCTGATCGGAGGTGCCTGGTCCTATGCGATGGCCAAACGGATTCGCCACTACCGTGAGTCGCAGCAGCAACAATCCGATGGAATGGTCGAATCCGACGAGGGGCCGGACCACGAGCGTCATCAAGAACACGCACTGATGGAAGCAACACGATGACAGACATTGATCCACGACAGAAACACATCTGGATTGGCTGCCTGGTGGCGTTGGCAATCGCGGTGGCAGCGTTATTGATTCTCAAACAGCCAGTTCCGACCCCCGAACAGACCGATCGGTCGGCCGTCGCCGATGTGCAAACAGTGACCGGATTCTATGTCAGTCTTGCGGCACTGGATGTGGAGGAGAATGAACGCGCCGCGAGCGTGCTTGACCAACTGGTGAAAGAACAACCCGGCGAACCCGCGTTGTGGGCCAATCTTGCGGTTGCAAAGCTTCGCCTGAACGATCTCGCAGCCGCCGAACAGGCACTAAATAATGCTCTATCCCAATTGCCACGATCACGCGAATTGTTGATTCTGAAAGCGCAGCTCCTCAAATCAGCGGGACAGATTCCCGAAGCGATTAAAACTCTGCGCACGGTGCACTCCGAGTGGCCGGAGAACATCCAAGTTGCGTTCGAGCTGAGCACCTTACTGGATCAACCCAACACCGACGCTGCGGATCAGGAGCGTCTGGGATTGCTTGCGAACATCCTCGCTCGGACTCCCGGCAACCTGCGTGTCCGATGTGAATATGCCCGTTTGGCGGCCACGCTCTCGGATCAAGAACGCTTGGATCAAGTGATCGGATCCTTTGAAACTTTGGGGCAAGACTGGACTGCACTGCAGCGGTCGCAACTGGATCAAGCGTCGAAAGCGGCAAAGGATCGCGACTATCGTCAAGCCGCGGTTGCGTTGACCTTTTTCGAGAACGTGGTCAAACCCTTGCCGCTCTACCGGGACAGCTTGGACGAGTTGGGCGTCCTGTCGGTCACTGCCGTGGGAACTCCGGTCCGTTCGCTACTTGCATTGTCGATGCCGTCGTCGGAATTCTCGCCGGCGGACAAAGCCCTGCGTTTCACGCCAACAGACAGTCTTGGAAAAGCGGCGCGGCACGATTTCACATGGGCTGTGAAGCAGCCGGTTGAGCGATGCTCAACCCTTTTGTCGCTCGCCGGCGATACGCTTCACATCCAGGAGTCGGCCGCGCTGCCCTTTCCAGGATACCCCGCCGACAATGCCGGGCCGAATCTCGCCTGGGCCGATCTGAATTATGACTTCCAAAACGATCTGATCTTTGCCGGTCTGCGGGGCTGTCAAATTTTTCTGTCACAACCGTCGGGAGAGTACACCGCACTGGAAAGCGACTTGGAGCTTTTTGACCGTCCTTGGGCGAGGGTGTGGTGCACCGATTTCGAGGCCGATGGGGATTTAGATTTACTGCTCAGTGACGGCGTCGGCGATCTTCAGTGTGTGCTCAACAACGGCGACAATCAGTTCCTACCGTTTCCCCAGATCCCGACCGTGCCAGGGGTGATCGCGGTCAACGAAATCGATTTTGATCTCGACGGCGACGTCGATCTGGTCAGTCTTGATCGTCACGGTGACCTATCGGTCTGGACGAATGCCCGGGGAGGTCATTTTGATCTTCAAACGATTGACGCGATCGGCGAGTGCGTTGCGATCGCGGTGGCCGATCTTGACGGCAACGGGCGATACGAGGTGCTGTGTTTCACCGGGCAGGGAGAGCTGTTTTCCGCTGAGTTTGGCGGGCAACAATGGTCCGTCGCACGGATCCTGAGGTCCGACTTCGACATCGGCCGGGAGGCGACCGAATCGCTTGTCCCAGGATTCCTCACAACCGCTGACCTGGACAACAACGGCGCAATCGATGTCGTCGCAAGCGTCGCCGGTCAAACCCAGGTCTGGCTAAAAGATCGCGGTGAGCTCTGGTTGCCGCTGCCCAGTGTCTTGGAAACCCAAGTCACCTCGGTCATCGACATGGATTGCGATGGGTTACTGGATATCGTTGGAAAAACTAACGATGGTATGCAGCTGTGGAAAAACGAAAGTCGCGCGGGTTATCGATGGCACACAATTGGACCGAAAGCGACTCGGGCCGACGGAGACAAACGAATCAATCCGTTCGGCATCGGCGGAAGGATCGAAATTCGTGCCGGAAACACGGTCCAATCGCGGACGATTGATTCGCCCCGAATTCACTTCGGGCTGGGCAATCATTCTCAAATTGATGTCGCCCGAATTGTTTGGCCCAATGGCACCAGCCAAGCGGAATTTGAACTGGCCGAAAACACGTCCTCGCTCGCGGTGCAGCGGTTGAAAGGATCGTGCCCCTGGGTATTCACTTTCGATGGCACCCAGTATCGCTTCATCAAAGACTTTCTCTGGCGTTCACCATTGGGACTGAGAATCAATGCGCAAGACACCGCCGGAATCACCCAGACCGAAGACCGCATCAAAATCCCGAGCGACGCCCTCGCCCAGCGCGACGGCGAGTACGAGATTCGCATCACCGCGGAGTTGTGGGAGACACACTTCTTTGATCATGTGTCGTTGCTGGCCATCGACCATCGACGCGACACGGAAATTTTTGTCGATGAGAGCTTCGTCCCTCAAAAGGCCCCACGGGGAGAGATTTTGGTCGGATCGGCGACACAGCAGTTGTTGAACTTGACCGACTCCAATGGGGCTGCTGTCGATGAAGTGCTTAGTGAGAATGACGGGGAGTACGCCGACCACTTTCCACTCGGCCCCTATCAAGGTCTGACGCAGGAACATTGGATCGAATTCAGTTTTCCCCGTGACGCAATCGCCGACGGCGAAATCCTGTTAATCGGACACGGTTGGATATATCCGACCGACAGTTCACTGAACGTCGCCATTTCGCAAAATGATTCGATCAGACCGCACGGTTTGGTTTTGGAACAGTTGATGGCCGACGGAAACTGGAAAGCGCTTCGCGATGATCTCGGTTTTCCGGCCGGAAAACACAAGGACATGATCATCGTGCTTGACAGTCAGGAATTGTCATCGGAGACCCGCTATCGTTTACGAACAAATATGGAGGTTTACTGGGACTCCTTGCGTTGGTCGTTTCGGCTGGCCGATCAAGCGTTCACGCAAACGCAACTCGCCATGACAAGTTCGCAATTGCACGGTCGTGGCTTCTCGAAACTGCAACCGATCGATCGACGTCGTCCGGACACTCCGATCTATGAAGTCACCTCACGCACACCGCAGTGGATGGATCTGGAAGGCTATTACACACGATACGGCGACGTGGGCGTGCTGCTTCAGGCTGTTGATGACCGCTACGTCATCATGAATGCGGGTGATGAGCTGAGGCTACGATTTTCGGCTAAGCCTAACTGGACAGGGCTACTTTCTGCAAAAAGCCTCGTGAATCTCCGTGCCAACGTAGCAACCTTCGCCAGAAGGTGGATTCCCGGCGCTTTCCACGCTCTGACGAGCGTAGCTACGTCAACGCAGCACAGTCCGGCTAATCTGCCAGGAATCGGGACCGATGGGGCAGATAAAAAACGCACGTTTGTGTTGGTCGGCGACGGCTGGGTCAAGGATGGAGATTTCAACACAACCTTTTCCCGGACCGTGCGTCCCCTGCCGAGTCACTCGTCGATTCACGGATCGAGCCCGTACGATGCCCCGGGCAACAATCAGCCCCTACCGCCGCTGGCGGATGATCCGGTCTATCTGCAACATCAAGCTGACTGGCAGGTGTTTCATACCCGATACATCACGCCCCAAGCGTTTCAACAAAAACTGATCCGACACGATCGCTCGTCATTCCCCTCCGTTGAAAAGTAACCGCCCATGATTCGCTCATTAATCGCAATTTGCTTTGCCGGTTTGCTGTTTGGTCCGGCCGCATATTTTCGTTGGTCGTCCGATAGCGCGGAAACCGAAGGCCGAGAATTGATTTCGACCAGCACTCGGCTGCAACGCTATGGATTCTCTCTCCAAGAAGTCAGCAAAGAGGTCGGGGTCGATTTCGTGCATCAACCTCCGCAAGTCGACGAGCGACTCAGCCACATCGAACCTCAGGTCTCCGCAATGGGGGCAAGCGTCTCGATCGTCGATGTGGATCAAGATGGCTGGCAAGACTTCTTTCTCACCTCCAGTGCCCCTGGAGCAAAGAATCACTTTTACCGCAACCTGGGCGACGGCACGTTTGAAGAGATTGCGGAACAGCTCGGTTTGGCAGATCTAAATTCAGACGGCGTGGGCGCATGCATGGGGTCGGCCTGGGCCGACTTTGACAATGACGGATTTGACGACGTGTTGGTCTATCGCTGGGGACGTCAAGAATTGCTGAAAAACCACCAGGGGAAACGGTTTGAAAAAGTCGGCGATTCGTCCGGGCTGCCCGCTTGGGCCAACATCGGCACGGCGACCTGGCTGGACTACGACCGCGACGGACGGGTCGACCTGTTCCTGGCCGGCTACTGGCCGGACGATGTACGTCTGAATCAATTGGTTGACACGCGAATCATGCCCGAGAGCTTTGAGTACGCCGACAATGGGGGGCACAACTGGATGCTACGTAATGTCGGCGGCGGCCAATTCGTGGACGTCACGGACGAAATCGGCGTCGACAGCACCCGCTGGACGCTGGCGGTGGTGGCGGCCGACTTCGACGACGACTCCTTTGTTGATCTTTTCCTGGCCAACGACTACGGCGTTTCCGAACTCTTTCGAAATGAAGGCGGAAAACGTTTTCGAGAGATCGGTAAGGACTCGGGAGTCGGGTTCGCGCCCAAGAGCGGGATGAACGCGTCGGTCGGCGACGTTTTGAACCAAGGCCGACTTTCGATCTATGAATCGAATATTTCAGAAGAAGGTGTGCTGCTTCAAGGCAATAACTTGTGGTTCCCATCGGACGACGAATCCATTCGCTTCCAGAACATGGCTTCGGTGATGGGAGTGGAACTCGGGGGCTGGAGTTTTGGAGCCCAGTTCGGCGACCTAAACAACGACGGGTTCACCGACCTTTGTGTGACCAACGGTTACGTTTCGGGCGACCAAGGGACGAGCTACTGGTACGACTTTTCTCAAATCACCGGTGGGCATGAACAAATCATCTCCGACGCGTCCAATTGGCCAGACATGCGCAGGCGCAGCCTGGCCGGCTATCAATCGACGCGTCTGTGGGTCAACGACGGTGCCGGCAGCTTCCGAGACGTCGCGCAGTGGGTGGGCGTGACCGACCGGTACGATGGCCGCGCGATCGCGCTGGCTGATTTCCGAAATCGCGGCGTTCTCGATGTCGTAGTTGCAAACCAGCGTGGCCCGGCACTGGTGTATCAAAACACCGTCGATCCGTCACGACATTGGATTGCGTTCGACCTGGAAGGAACCGACAGCAATCGCAGTGCGATCGGTGCTCGGGTGCGCGTGTTTTGGAACGGTCAGCAGCAATTGCAGGAAAAAGTTGCTGCGAGTGGCTATTCCTCGCAAAACCAAAGCCGTCTGCATTTCGGCCTCGGGGAGGCGTCCAACATTGACCGCGTCGTCATCCGATGGCCGAGTGGAAAGGAACAAGAGATCAGTGCGCCTGCGATTGATCAGGTCCACAAGATTCGAGAGGTACGATGAACGATTCTCAAACATTCCAAACGACACCCAGCGTTGCCTCAGCCTCGGATGCCGGCAGCGCCGACTCCATCGCCGACCAGGCCAAGGCAACACCGGGCGGAACATGGCGTCGCTGGCTGACACTGGAAAATCGGTTCCTGGCACCGTTGTTGATCACCAGTATCTTGCTGGTGGGGCAACTCAGCTTCGGCATCCTTGAAAGCTGGTCGAGAACCTTGATCGCCATCGGGATTGCGATCGCGTTTGAGCTTGTGTTGGGCAAGTTGGTGGTCGGCAGGTTTCCCCACTTGGCGAGTGCCTACATCTCCGGGATCAGCGTCGGTATTCTGATTCGATCGCCGTTCATTTGGCCCTACGCCATGTGCGCGGGACTCTCGATCATGTCGAAATACGTCCTGCGGATTCACGACCGACACCTATGGAACCCGTCCAATTTTGGTGTCAGCGCGATGCTGTTTCTTTATCCGGCGGCGGTGGCCAGCCTGAGCATCCAATGGGGAAACAGCTTGTGGCCGATGCTGGTGGTTTGGTGCCTTGGGGCGATGATCATCAGCCGATTGAAACGGTTTCACATTTGTCTGACGTATGTGATTTCATTCATCGCGTTTGCCGGGGCACGCAGCTGGCTGACCGGCAGCCCGTTCTTGGCAAACGTGTCACCGCTGACCGGACCGATGTATCAGTTGTTCGTTTTCTTTATGATCACCGATCCGAAAACGACGGTCCGGTCCAAATGGGGGCAGTGTTTGGTCGCGTTTCTTGTCGCGGCCGTGGAAATGATCCTGCGATTGGCCGAATTCATTCACGCCCCGTATTACGCCCTGTTTCTGGTCGGGCCTGTTGCGTTGGCCATCGAGATGCGATGGACGCGAGGTCGCTCCGGCCGGCCCGGTGATGCCGAGCGAGTGTTAAACCGTGACAAAAATGCCGACGATTCCGCCCCGCCGAGGGAACTCGGGCCTCCGCCAACGAGTTGAGGTCTTTTTGGCCGGTCGACTGTGACGAAATGCAGTGCCAAGGGTTGAGCAAAACGTTGTCCAAAAACAAGTTTTGCGCAGAGAGGCGTACCGATGCATTTCGCTCGAGCCAGAGGGCAGGGATTGGCCCTCATGGTGGCACTTGCCGCCATTTCCAACACGGCGGCCGATGATGGCAGTGTCATTCCCATCCTTCACGAGACGGTCGTTGTCGACGCGACGGAGCAGTCCTCGACCGTCTTGTCGTCCACCGATCGGATACCGACCCCGGATGCCCAGACGTCGTGTCGGTGCCGATGCAATGCCGCGACAACCTGCCTGGATTGGTCCAAGTTCCCCGAAACCATTCATCCGATGCCTCGGCCGGGGATCTTTTCGATTCCGCCAAGTGGTTGCGGAAACTACTCGGCAATTGATGCGCTGACCGGCCAATGCCGCCCCGCCAATCCGCCATCGGGATACGCGCCGTTCGCCATCAATGCTTGGCCATTCTTTGATGCCGATTGGAGGTATGTCGAGAAAGTTCCTGATCACCAGCGTTCCATTGTCGAGCGGATGAAACGCATCCACCTCACCGATCGGTTGTTGCTAAGCACCGGGGGTGAGTTTTGGCTCCGCTACTCCAACGAGACCAACAGCCGACTGACAGGAAACGAAAACGACTATTTGCTAAGCCACGTCCGCCAACACCTGGATCTCTGGTACGGCGACAGCCTTCGTGTGTATGGCGAGTACGTCTGGGCGGACAGTTTTGGGGAAGAACTGGCCCCCGTTCCGCCCGACGTTGACCGCGGAGACATTTTGGACCTGTTCGTTGACGTTCGCCTGGCTGATCTGGCTGGAAAACCCGTCTACTTGCGCGGCGGTCGCCAAGAATTGTTGTTCGGTTCACAGCGACTGGTCACGCCTCTTCCATGGGCGAACAAGCGTCACTCCTTCGACGGATTTCGTTTGTTCCGCCAAGGCGAAACGTTTGACTTCGACGCGTTTTGGACCCACTACGTCCCGCCGCAGGCCAGCGAGTTTGACTCGGCCGATGACAACCAGACATTTGCCGGCTTATGGCTGACTCACCGGCCACAGAAAGGTGAGTCACGCGACCTGTATTATCTGTTCTACGACAATGAAAACGCGGCGATGCCGTTGGGCATCCGCAGAGCCCCGTTCCAAACCCACACGTTTGGAACGCGGTGGGCCGGCAGCCGAGATGGCTTTTTGTGGGATGCGGAAGCAGCGTTGCAGACCGGCCAACAAAGCGATCGTGACCAGTTCGCCGCCATGGGAACGATCGGGATGGGGAAACACTGGGCCAAGGCGTTTTGGTCGCCCTCGTTCTGGCTGTACTACGACTACGCCAGCGGTGACGATGACCCGACATCGGGGACATCCAATACGTTCAACCAACAGTTTCCGTTCGGGCACTACTACCTGGGCTGGATGGATCTTGTCGGCCGTCAAAACATTCATGATCTCAACGCACACTTGTACCTTTATCCCACGAAATGGACGACGGTCTGGCTCCAGTACCATCACTTTTATTTGGCCGAAGAACGCGACGCCCTGTACAACGCCGGCGGTGTCCCGTATCGACACGACCCGACGGGTTCGGCAGGCAACAACGTGGGTGATGAAATTGACTTGGTCATCAATTTCCACCTCACCAGGTATTCCGATCTTCTGGTCAGCTACAACAAGTTGTTCGGCGGAAGCTTTCTTGAGTCCACAGCGGGTCCCAATCAAGCTTCCGACGCCGAAAGTTTGTATCTGATTTTCCAGCAGCGTTGGTGAGCCAGTGCGGCGACAACCGCCGGTCCGGCTTTGACGGCCGCGACCGCGGTGCTTAAAATGTGCCTTGCGAGTGCGGGTGTAACTCAGTTGGTAGAGTGACAGCTTCCCAAGCTGTTTGTCGCCGGTTCGAATCCGGTCACCCGCTTTGGCAGCGAAATGGGGTCCGTCAATGTTGATTCGATCCACGACCTCGCGGCAGGAAATGATGCGGTAGAATCCCGCCGCCTACCACGCACGAATCTCCGGCACGTCCGGCGGTTCGTCAGGTGGGGACGGATCCGTGATCTTGCCATCGACGACACCATCTTCGGCGTCCATCTCTGTCATGATCTCCTGAAGCCGCTGCGGATCCACGCCGCCGTTCTCACGCAAGATGGTCAACAGAGATCGGCACAACAGAGCCAATTCGCCGACTTGGTCTTCGAGTTTTTCGATCCGCTTTTCCTGGCTGTCGATTTGGTCGGCGGTATGCCGACGAGCCATTCGGCGGGCGTGCACCGTTCGCTTCAACTTCTCGATGTCGGCTCGCCGTTTGTATTCGTTGTCAAACAGCTGATCCCAAAAGTCCATGTCTTTCCTCCGATCTCGGTCGCGTCAGGGCGCGGAAGTCACGTCACACCAGTGTCGGCTTGATTCGGAAACTCGGCAAGACGATGGGCAAAACAATGGGGGCAAGACGATGGGAGGCAGAATGATGGGAGAGAGGAGGATGTTGGGGGGAACGGGTATCGAGGGCTGGGATTGTTTTGCCCCCATTGTTTTGCCGCTCCTTCCTTTCGTGCCCCCAAGTCGATGATGGGGCGCTGCCAAGCAATCGTCCGCGTGGATCAGAGTTTCCAATGAGTTTCGATGCCCTGCCGCCGAATCAACTTTTGAAAGTCGGACAACAGGCTCGGCGTCTGGGCAATCGCGTGTGGCGTCTGCTGGCGTTGGAGGGCAAAGTCGACCAGACAGCCGACCGCTTCACCGATGCCCCATTCGACCGGGTGCAAACGGTAACAACCGTTGGTGATGTGCGTCGTGCCGATGTTCTTGCTGGCCGGCAGCAGGTTTTTCATACGCACGGGCAACAGCGCACCGAGCGGGACTTGAAACGGCAACGACGCAAAATCGATGTAGTTGTCTCCTCCGCTGCTGGGATGAAGGTCGATGTGATAGCTGCCCACACCGACCGAGTCCTCGAACTCAGCCGCTTTGACTTCGCCGACCGGCTGCCCGGTCACCATGCTCCGATTCTCTCGACCGACGTGTTCCTCCAACACCGTGAACCGGGCCCGAATCCGTCGCGACTCGCGGACATACGGCATCTTGGCCAGCCCATCGGCGCTGTCCATCAGGTCGCCGCGAAGGCGCAAGCCAGCGAATCCCGTTCCTCCATCGGAGCGAGGGGCTTCGGTCTGTAACCAGTACAACAAACACAGGCTCAATTGCCGTGCGCGTTCCAGATGCATCTCCGCTTGTTCCGGTCCATCGCCGAACAGGTTGCCGAGCAGGTAGTCGTTCTGCGGCCAATTGATCAGGCTGACATCACTGTCGAATCGCCCTGCATTGAACAATGTCGCATCGATGATTCGACGATAGGTCCACAAGTTCAACACGCCACCAACGGACCGACCACCTTGCGGATCGAACGCCAACGTTTTCGGATTGCCGGATGAAGGATGGGTGTAGGTAAAATCGAGCAACTTGCCCGGCCACGACGGTGTCAGCTGAGGGACAAAGTCACGCCAAAACTGCCACTCGGCCGGTTGTTCGATCACATGGTTTTGGCCGGCCAGGTAGTCCACGGCAAAGCAAATCGTGAATGCCTGGTGGTTGTTCGGGTCGGCCGTCGGTGCCGCGTGCAGTTCGCCGGTATCCGACTGCGCTTCCGAACCGCTGACGAATTCGGTGCCGGTCAATGGCAGCAGGTCGCCGGTTTCGCTGGCATCGACAAAGTACTTGCCGCGTAACACCATTGAATCGCCCGTCAGGCTTGATCGAACCGTGACTGCTTCGACGCGATCGCCCACCACATCGGCTGAGACAGGGACGGTGTGCAGCAGCAACCGCAATTGGCCGGAACTTTGATACGGCGCAAATTGCTGCTGAAGGACTGCCAGCGAAACCTTGGGTTCGGCGCACAACCGCGACACATTTCCGTTGCCGGGATTCAAAAGTGGATTGTTCTCAGCCGCATCGGTCAGCGGGTAGTTTTTGCGATAGTAGCTGCGGATCTGTGCCCGAAACGCTCGATAGGACTCGTTGGCACCATGGGTTTCGATCCATCGGTGCTCATCAGGCGGCACGCCCTGGCTGGTCAATTGGCCCCCGATCCAGTCTGACGGTTCGGTCATCACCACGCGTCTGCCATTGCGGAGCGCGGCGATCGCCGCGGCACAGCCTCCCAGCCCGCCGCCGATGATCACGACATCCGCCTCCGACTCCGCGGCGGCAGGGGCAACATTCAGGGTTGCGGCGACCGAAGCGAGCGCAAGAGAAGAACAAAACTGGCGTCGTTTCAAGTTCATTGATCGTCTCGAACGCAGGCGAGGGTTTGTTGGGCGATCTCGAGTTCCTCGTCGGTGCTGACGACCAGGACTTTCACGCGGCTGTCGGCGGTTTGGATTTCGCAGATCGGAGGCTCCGCCGCGGTGTTGAGCGCGGGGTCGATGGCGATGCCCATCGATTCCAGGTCGCTGCAGCTGCGGGCTCGGATCTCGGGCGAATGTTGGCCGATTCCCGCGGTGAAGGCGATCGCATCCAGGCGTCCCAGCACCGCATGATAAGCACCGATGTACTTCTTGATTCGATAAACGAAAATCTCGACCGCCAGATTTGCCGCTCCGTCTCCGTCGGCCTCCATTGCCAGCACCTCGCGCATGTCGTTGACGCCGCAGAGACCTTTTAAACCGCTTTGTTTGTTGAGCGCCGCGTCCAATGCGGCCAGACTCATCCCGGCCTCTTTGCCCATGTGAATCAGGATCGCCGGATCAAGATCGCCGCAGCGCGTCCCCATCATCAGCCCTTCCAGCGGCGTCAGCCCCATCGAGGTATCCACGCTGACACCGCCGCGAATCGCGCTCGCGCTGCAACCATTGCCCAGATGAAGCACGATCGTGTTCAGTTCGCCCGCGGGACGCCCGAGGTGACGCGCGAGCTGTTTGGCGACATATTGATGCGAGGTGCCGTGAAAACCGTAGCGGCGAACGTGGTAGGAATCGTACCAGTCTTGTGGCACGGCATAGTGATAGGCGTATCGCGGCAGGGTTTGATGATAGGCGGTGTCGAAGACGGCGACTTGCGGCACGTCCGGGAATGCCGCGCGGGCGACTTCCATGCCGACCAAATTGGCCGGGTTGTGTAGCGGTGCGAGCGGGATCAAGCCCTTGATTGCCGCCAGGACATGATCGTCAATCAACGTCGGACGAGAAAACGTTTCGCCGCCGTGGACGACACGATGTCCGATGCCGACCAGATGACGGCCCCCGTCAAAGCTTGCGTTTTCCGAAAGCACGCGGCGGATCATGTCGATACCTTGGCGATGATGGGGCACCGCAACCTCGGCCACGTGCGAGGGTGGGTTCGACGTGCATTCGGCCGAGGTTTGTTTCAGACAGCTCTTTGCTTCACCGATTCGTTCGACCAGCCCGGATGCGAGCGCACGGCCTTCATCCATCTCGAACAACTCGTACTTGATCGACGAGCTGCCGCAGTTGAGCACGAGGACTTGTGTCATGCCGTGTCTCCGTTCTCGTGACGCTGCGATTGGATCGCCGTGATGGCGACTGTATTGACGATGTCGATCACGGTGCAGCCGCGACTGAGGTCATTGACGGGTTTCTTCAGCCCCTGCAAAACGGGACCGATCGCCACGGCGTTGGCGGCACGCTGTACCGCTTTGTAGGTGTTGTTGCCGGTGTTCAGGTCGGGAAAAATGAAGACGCTCGCGCGGCCGGCGATCTGGCTGTCGGGCAATTTGGTTTTGGCGACGCCGGGGTCGATCGCCGCGTCGTATTGAATCGGCCCCTCGATCAACAGATCGGGGCGGGCCTGGCGGACCAGCGCGGTCGCTTGCTTGACCCGTTCCACTTCCTCTCCGCTGCCCGATTGGCCGGTGGAATAGGACAGCATGGCGATGACCGGTTCGATCCCGAACGCCTTGGCCGTCCCCGCCGAGCTGATCGCGATATCGGCCAACTCCGCCGGGTTCGGCCTGGGGTTGATCGCGCAATCACCATACACCAGCACGCGATCTTTTAAGCACATCAGAAACACGCTGGAAACGATCGAGCAGCCCGGCTTGGTCCGGATGATTTGCAGCGCGGGGCGGATGGTGTGTGCCGTCGTGTGGGCGGATCCGGAAACCATCCCGTCGGCGATCCCCGCGTAAACCATCATGGTCCCGAAATAGCTGACGTCCTGAACCGTATCATGGGCCTGGTCTTCGGTCACTCCCTTGTGCTGTCGCAGCTGGTAGAACGTGCGCGCGAACGAATCCAGATACGGATTGTCGCTGGGGTCGATGATCTCGACGTCGGTCAGGTCGATTGCGAGTTCGTCGGCCAGCGTTCGGATTTTAGCCGGGTTTCCCAGCAGAACAATTTCGGCCACATCGCGTCGTCGCAAGATTTCGGTTGCCCGCAGAATGCGCTCCTCTTCCCCTTCGGGCAACACGATCCGTTGGCGTTTTCGTTTCGCCTGTTCGATCAACTCGTATTCGAACATTGCCGGGGTGACGACTCTGGAACGGGCGACATCGATCCGCTGGAACAAAACTTCCGGATCAATCGATGACTCGAAGACCCCCAGTGCGGCTTGGATTTTGCGTTCATTGTCGGCGCTAATCACCCCTTCGACCGCCATCACATTTCGGACCGTTTCATACGTGTCGGTGTCGACAGCAAAGGTCGGAATCAAGGGACGACGAATCCCTTCGATTAACCGGGTCACGCTCTCGGGAGGTCGCATTCCACCGGTCAGTACGATGCCGGAAATTTGGGGGTAATTGTCCGAGGCGACGGTGGCCAGACAGCCGAGCAGAATGTCGGATCGATCCCCCGGAGTGATCACCAACTTGTTTTCCTGCACGCGCTGCAAGAAATGGGGCAACTGCATCGCGGCGACTGCGATCGTCCGAATCTCGCGATTGAGATCCATTTCGCAGTCACGAATGGGGACCGCACCGAGCGCCTCGGCCACCGCGCCGACCGTGGGGGATTCCAAGGTCGGTTCGTCGGCAACGAACAGAATCGGGTCTTCGTAGTCCCAGCTTTTCCGGACTTCATCGCGGACGGCATCCATCTGCTCGGCCGCGACGCGATTGACGATGTTGGCGGTCACCGTGCAGCCTTCATCGATCATCGCGATTCGCGTGGCATGAGCGGCGCTGCGGATACTCTCGGGGGATTTATTGCGACCGGAAAGGACGTTCAGCACGGGCGTGCCGAGGTGGGTCGCGATCTGTGCACTGAGATCAAAATCGAATGCGGACGTGACGCCGTCAAAATCGGTGCCTTCACAGAGCACGAAATCGCACTGTGCTTCGATCGCCTTGTACTTTTCCAAGATGATCCTCAACAGGACCGATAGCCCTTTTTCCGTCGCGATCTCTTCGGCTTCATCCGATGGGAACGCATAGCTTTGTTCGTAGCTTTGCGACAACGAGTAGCGTTTTAACAGCAATTCGGTGTCGTTGTCACGTTTACCGTCGCTACGAATGATCGGACGAAAGAAGCCCAGACGCTCGACGCGTCGGGACAACATCTCCATGATGCCTAGCACGACGAGCGATTTGCCGCTGTCCGGTTCGGACGCGGCGATGTAAAGACTTTGAGCCATTGAATGCGATCCAGCTGCAACCATGACGGGCAGGATTTTCACCGGACCCGTTTATACCAGGGCGTTTTCGGCTGCGAAATCCAACGCAGCGATTGCTCTTTCCAGTCGGCACTCAAAGGCACGAGCGTTGCCTGTGTCGCAGGCACTCGCAGGAGCGTGGCGGTGGCCACGGGGCAACCACCTTCCGGCGAAGATCGTTGCGACTGTCCTTAGAGCTCGACCCAGGTCGAACCGTTGGCCGAACTGTCCACGGCGGCTTGAATGAATTGCATGCCGTTCAGACCATCTTGCACGTTGGCGTACTTGCTGCCATCACAGCTGAAGGGTTTGCCGTCGTTGTACGCGCGAACGTCTTGTTCGAAACAACGGTGAAGCCGGGCGTAAGCGTCGTGGAATGCTTCGGGGTGTCCGGCGGGGATATTCGGTTCGGCCATCAGTTCTTCGGGCAAATCGCCGAGGAATCCGTCGTTGGCGGCGATCGCACCTCGGAAATACGTCCTGTCGGGTTGGTTGGGCAACAAAATCTTGACTTGTTCCGGGAATTCTTGGTCCCAGATCAAAGTGCCCTTGGTGCCGTTGATTTCGATGCCCAGGTCGTTCTTGTGTCCGATGGCGATTTGCGACGCGCGAACCAAGGCCTTGCCGCCGTTGGACAGTTCACAGTAGGTCGTGAAGTGATCATCCAACAGACGTCCCTCGACGAACGTGACCAGGTTGGCTTGGACCTTGGTGACATCCAGTCCGGTGATGTACCGCAACTGCATCAACGCGTGGGTTCCGATGTCACCGCCGCAGCAGCTGATACCAGATTTCTTGGGATCGACACGCCACTCCGCTTGGGCGACGCCTGCGTCTTCGGTTCGTCCGGCCAGCCAACCTTGCAGGTAGCGCGAATCCGCCCAACGCACATCCCCCAACAATCCACTGGTGACGATGAACCGCGCGAAGCGGCTGGTCCAGTGACCGAGGTAGGTGTGTGCAACGCCGAAGGGGATCTTGGCTTCTTCGACCGCCTCGACCAGCTGTTTCGCTTCGTCCAGGTTCAGCGTCAAGGGTTTTTCGCAGAACACGGGGATGCCGGCTCGGACACACTTGATCGAGGGATCGAAGTGAACGTGGTTGGGCGTCACGACCACCACATAATCGACCCGCTCGCCGACCGGTTTTTTGGACTCGACGTCGATCATTTCGTCGTAGTTGGTGTATCCGGTGATCGGATAATCCCAATTGGCAGCCTCTTCCAATGCCACTTTCGGATCCGGGTGCAGCGCCGCGGCGACCACGCGTCGGGTTCCGTCGAAATGGATGGCGCGTTGATGCGGTTGGACGATGAAAGCACCACCGCCACCGCCGATCAATCCAACATTGAGAGGTCGTTGACTCATGAAATTCGTTGCCGTTTTGCGATTAGTTGGGAGTCTGATTCTTGCCCGCCGATGATGGGGGATCCGCCAGTATAGGCCTTGTCGCGGACGGTCAACAAGCCATCGACGAGGGTGAGATTCGGCATCGATTCGCCATGCCGTGATTTTGCTGTAATTGCGGGCGACCGATCCGCTACAATGACGGGAAGCGATCGCCACGCATGCTGGTGGGGCTTGTCACGCACATCAGCGGCGGTTTGGCGATTGACGGCAACGCACTTTGGGATCAATCGCACTCACACAACCGAGAGGCGTCACGATGGGCATGCATGAACTCACTCTTCCGCTGGCTCAGGACGATGGTGGCGGAATCATCGGCTTGTTGATACTGGTGATCCAGCTGGCGATCTTGGTCGTGGTGATCGCCGGGCTGTGGAAGACATTCGAAAAGGCCGGCAAGCCGGGTTGGGGAGCGATCATCCCGATCTACAACATCATCCTGCTGCTGCAGATCGCGGGCAGACCGATCTGGTGGATCGTGTTGTTCTTCATCCCGTTGGTGAACTTGATCCTGGCGATCATCGTTTCGATCGACGTTGCCAAAAATTTTGGCAAGGGCGTCGGGTATGGCATCGGGTTAGCCTTTTTGGGTTTCATCTTCTACCCGATGCTGGGTTTCGGTGACGCCAAGTACCAGGGCGTGGCGGCGGTGGCGGCGTGATCGCTATTTTTCACCGGCGAGCGCTTCGGCGATGTTGACCAGGTGGTCGCGGACACGGCGATAGGCGGCCACCATGCGGTTGTACGAAACCAGGGACCGGACCTCCAATTGATCCTCGGGCGCCTTTTCAAGCACGCGTTTGTACAACGTTTTGGCATGCTTGGTGATCGACTCGCCGTGCGGAAGCACCTCGACCGCTCCGCCGGCATGTCCCAATTGCTCGTAGTAGCCGCTGACGCGGTTCAGATAGTCCGACACCATCGCATGCAGTTCGCGCAATTCTTGCTGTTGATCGGGCGGCAACTGCGTGTCGTGTCGTACCAAGTGGCGGTGCGCTTTGACCACCGTGGCCAAACAATCGCTGATCGATTCGTATTCGTCGACCAAGCGCAATTGCCGACGGGCTTCGTCGACGACGTCGTGAGGCACGTTCCCGACCAACAAGTTGGACATGAACGTGACGATTTCACCTTGCATGACGTCCAATTCTTCTTCCATGTCCAGGATTTTCTTTCGCAGCTCCTTGCCGGGGCCATCGCTTTGAAGCAATTCATGCAGCCACGCCATCATCTGTTTGCAGGCGTTGACCATCCGCAACACTTCGACGCGCGATTGTTCGACCGCAACGACGGGTGATTCGAGCATGCGAACGTCCAAATTGGTCAGGTGCTCTTCTTCGTCGACCAAACTTTTTCGATCCGGGATCATCCGCATCAATGCGGACGCCATGTATCCGGCCAGCGGGAGGAACACGATCGTGTTGGTGACGTTGAAACCGGTGTGCGCCATCGCGATCGCGGCGGTGATTTCCGCGCTCGACACCGCTCCCAAGGTCATGTCGGCGGCGGTGTCACCGGCCACGATGTAACGAACCAGCATCACGTAGAACGGAAAGACGGCCGTGATCCAGGCGACGCCCAGAAGATTGAAGCAGATATGAAAGTAGGCGGCTCGTTTCGCATTGGTATTGGATCCGAACGAAGCCAGCCAGGCCGTGATGGTCGTGCCGATGTTTTCCCCCAAGACCAACGCCGCCGCGGTCGGAAAGTCGATCACCCCGATCTGTGCCAAGCCGATGGTGATCCCCAGCGTTGCCGACGAAGACTGGACGATGAAGGTCAACACGCAGCCGACCAAAGCACATTTCAGCACCCCCAAGTACGTCCCTGCATCAAACGCTTTGAACCAGGCTTCGAATTCGGGCAGCTCTTTGACGATGGCGAAACCATCCTTCATGATCTCCAAGCCTAGAAAGACGAGGCCCAACCCCAACACCGCCAGTGCGCCGTAGCGGATCCGATCACGTTTGGAGAACAGGTAAAAAAACGCCGCCGCGCCGGCCAACGGCAGACCGTATTTGCCGATCTTTAGCACCAAGATCCAGCCCGTGATGGTGGTCCCGATGTTGGCCCCCATGATCACGCCGACGGCCTGGGTGAGTGTCATGAAACCGCTGTTGACGAATCCGACGACCATCACCGTCGTGATCGAACTGGATTGCACGAGCATCGTCACCAAAACACCAACGCCGGTCGCCATCAGCCGATTGTCCGTCACGATGCTGATCATCCGACGCAGCCCGTTTCCGGCAATCGCCTGCAAGCCTTCCGAAAGGTTCTTCATCCCCAACAAGAAAAGGCCCAGACCACCCAAGACGGTCAAGACCAGTTTCCAATAGTCCGGTTCCCAAAGCTCGACATAAAATTTTGTGTCGACGGTTTTTCCCGAGGCGCTGGTCGCCCGCAACAGGATCTCGCGTTTCTTGGCCGTTTGCCGCTGCCAATTCAGCCGCAACTGCGATCCCTCCACGACAGCCTCGGCGACGTCCTGCTTGCCACGCAGAACCTCGACCTGGAACGGTTCCTCCCCGATCTCGGTTTCTGAAAACACCTCCGAAAGATCGATCAGGGTGGCCGGTGAGCCCAGGAACGCTTTTTGGTCGGGAATCAATTTTGCCGTCAAGTCTTCGCTGGCCCCCGCATCCCCGCCGGCGACACGTTCGGCCTGGGGGGCCGCCGCGGCGACCGACTGCGGTGCCGCCCTGAACCCGCCGCCGAAGAGACTCGGCAGGATTCCGACCAAAAGCATCGCGGTGACGAGGCGGATCGGGCGGGCAAAAACGAACGGGGTCTGGGCCGTGCCCGACCGGGGGGCTGAAATAAGGCCGGTGGTACCGACGCGACGGGTTCTCTGAGGACGTGTCACTGGTTTGCTTTGATGTAAACGAATACCGGCAGCGATCGACATCGGGCGTTTCAATTCGGCAAGGCAATCACGAACTTGCCTGTGCGTATTCGCCCGCACGACAACCGGGCAGTGGATCGGGTTGTGGACCGGGTTGTGGACCGGGCAGTGGACCGGGCAGTGGAAACGAACAGACCGATAGACCAAGCGGGGGCGAATAGTGTGTTAATCTCTGGAGAAGTTTCTGCGAATCTTACCCTCTTATCGGACCGTCGTGTTGCTGGCTGAACTTCCATCGGACGCATTGCAGTTTTGGCCCTTGCTGACCGGATTGGTCGGCGGTTTGGCCCTGTTCCTGTTCGGCCTGGAGCAGATGTCCGAGTCGTTGAAGATGATCGCCGGCGACGGACTGAAAAAAGTGCTGGCGACGCTGACGACCAACCGATTCACCGGTGCGGTTGCCGGAGCGATCGTCACCGCGGTCGTCCAGTCCTCTTCGGTCACCACCGTGCTGGTAGTCGGATTCATTTCGGCCGGGCTGATGACGTTGACGCAATCGATCGGTGTCATCATGGGCGCCAACATCGGAACCACGATCACGGCCCAACTGATCGCGTTCAAGGTCACGCACTATTCGTTGTTGCTGGTGTCCGTCGGCTTCTTCATGCTGTTCGGATCCAGGCGTGAAACGGTCCGCCATTACGGCCACCTGATCATGGGATTGGGGTTGATCTTCTTCGGCATGCAGCTGATGAGTGAGGGAACTGAGCCGTTGCGTTCGTACCCTCCCTTTGTCCAGATGATGCATCAAATGGATCGTCCGTTCTGGGGAATTCTGGTAGCGGCCCTGTTCACGGCGCTGGTGCAAAGTTCATCGGCGACAACCGGTTTGGTGATCACGCTGGCCGGTCAAGGTTTCATTTCGCTCGATGCAGGGATCGCATTGATTTTTGGTGCCAACATTGGCACGTGCATCACGGCAGGACTCGCGTCGATCGGAAAGCCTCGTGAAGCGGTCCGCGCCGCGTTGGTCCATGTCGTGTTCAACCTCGCGGGCGTGGCGATCTGGTTCGCCTTCATCCCCCAGCTGTCCGCGGTGGTGGAGTGGGTCTCGCCCCGAAGCCCGGAATTGAGTGGTTTGGCTCGTGTCGCGGCGGAAACGCCACGGCAGATCGCCAACGCCCATACAATGTTCAACGTTGCCAACACGATCTTGCTGATTTGGTTCACGACACCACTGGTCTGGCTGGTCACGCGACTGGTTCCCGAAAAACCCGCATCCATAGACGAGCCTGATACTCCCAAGTACCTCGATCCGATCTTATTGCAAACCCCCGCCCTGGCCATGGACGTCGTCCGGTTGGAATTGGGGCATTTGGGTGCGGCGGCGCTCGACATGATGCGCGGTGCCTTGCACACGATCATCCATGGATCCCGACAACAGGTCAGCTCACTGCACGAGCTTGATAACCACGTCGATGCGTTGCACGGCGCGATCGTGACGTATTTGGGCCGCCTGTCGCAAGAAAACCTGTCGGATCATCAGTCCCAGCAGTTACACGAGTGCTTGTCGGTGGCAAACTATTTGGAAAGCATCGGCGACATGATCGAATCCAATCTGGTCGACGCCGGGCGGGACCGCATCGCCAATCGACTGGTGATCAGCAAGGAAACCGAAGCCGTGCTGGAGGCATTGAACACCGAGGTGATTCGAGCGACCGAGTGCGCGATCGAATCCATCGTCTCGGGCGATGTCGAATTAGCACGCAACGTCTTGGAAGCGAAATCGACGATCAACGCGCTCGCGGACAAGGCGGAAGTCCACCTGTCCGGCCGGTTGGCGGCCGATGCCCCGAATCGCTTGGCCATGTATCGGCTGGAATCCGAGATCATGGAGTATCTCAAACGCATGTATTACTTTGCCAAACGCATCGCGAAATTGACCGCCAACGGCCGCGGGCTGGATCCCGAGGTGCCGGCGCATGAAGTCGCCGAAAACCTTGACGAGCTTCGCGTTTGAGTTCTTTCGTAACCGCGCGGCATTGGGGGGACAGTGACGCACGCTTTCTCAAGAGAGTATGGATTCACCGTTCGACCTCCCCTTTTCAGGGCATTGTTGTCTACACAAGTCGGCTCGCAATCGAGGACATGGCTCCCCTCCCCCTAAAACAGATCGCGTAAAAAAAACTTTGATCGCCCAGTGAAGATGACCGCGATTTGTTTTGGGGAGAGGGGTTGGGGGTGGCCTGATGAACAGTGCGTGGCGTCGAAAACTGGTGAACCGGCAACGATTGAAAATTGCTAAATGAACAGTGCAAATTGCGAAATGATTTGAGCGACGATTCCCGGCAAATTTGAATTTTGCAATGAACAATTTGCAATCGAGGGATCCAGCAGAATCGCTGAACGTCCCCGAACCAACCCAACGTTCCAAGTTCCATTGATTTTCCCCAGCCCTTCTCCCCCACAAAGCCGGGGGAATAGGGAGCCATTGAAACTTGTGTAGACGCCCTCCCTTCCAGGCAGGGATTCGTTTCAACTTGATACCGACGCTCCTCGCTACAGTTCCCGATCCGACAGGCCGATGTCGATCAATTCCGATTCCGGTTCGAACGTCCCGTTCAAGGGGATTTGACAACGCTCGCAATCGTTCAACGAAGCACGTGGTGGATGGACCTGGACGTGGGTCGGTTTGGGGTGGCCGAAACAGTCAATCTTGTGTGCCTGGGCATCTTGTTCGGCCCTCAGGACTTCGATGCCAAAGGGCAGCGGATCGGTCGGCGTCTGGTTGATTTGTTGCTGCAGGAATTGATTGGCGCAGTGTTCCCGTGCGGTTCCGATACAGGGATCCACGACGATTTGTGGTGTGATGAAAACCAGCAATTCGCTTTCACGCGTTGCGGCCGAACGGTGTCGAAACAGTTTTCCGAGATAGGGGATGTTGCCGAGTCCCGGGATCGCACTCCGCTCGGCGATTCGCGTGCGTTGCCGCAGGCCGCCGAGAACAATGGTTTGATTGTTCTGCACCCGAACCGTCGTCGTCGTTTCGCGGCGATCGATGATCGGCGCATTGTCCGGTTCGCTGAACCCGGTCAGCAGGCTGAAACGTGGGTTGACGACCATCGCGATCGTACCGTCGTCGGCGATGTGTGGAACGACGTTCAACGTCACACCGGCCTCGCGGAACTCGGTTGTGCCGATCGTGCCGCCCTCCAGCCCCTGCGTCAGCTGTTGATAGGGGACTTCGGTGACGATTTCGACGACGGCTTGTTCATGATTCATCACGACGACGTTCGGGTCTGCCAACAGACGCGAATCGTCGGCCGTATCGAGCGCTTGGATGATCGAATCGATGTTCATGTGGCGATTCAAACTGGTCAGGGTGACGACGCCGTTGGTCCCGCTTTCGACCGGTGCGGTCACGCTGCGAACGACGATCGATTGTGCCGCCTCGCCGGTCGCTGCGGCAATCGACCTGCTGTTGAGACCGCCGCCCCAATTGACGCCCAGTCGTTCCAGGTCATCCGTGCTGCAGTCATAGATCAATGCCCAGATTCGCACCTGCCGACGGGGCTGGTCCAATTCCGCCAGCGCCATCGCGATGCGTTGAATCTTGTCGGCGCTGTCGGCGACCACCATTTTGTTTTCCTGGACCACGGGGGTTGCCTGCCCGGTTTGACTTAACAGCGGTTTGATCGCTTCGGTCAGGATCTCGGGAGACACGTACTGCGTTTGGAACACACGCACCATGTCGCCCTCGGGGGCGTTTGCGTTGCTGCGGCCGGAATGCATGCGGGCGTCGGCCGACGCTTGTTCCTGACGAAAGCGAGCCGCTGCGGTTTCCAGGGTTTCGAGGTGTCGCCGAACGGTATCAATGCGGTCGGCATAGTCGATCACGACGATCGAGTTACTCGATTCGACCCCGTGGGCCCGACCTTCCGGTGAAAGCATCGATTCGATCGACGTCAGCACGTCACCGGGTTTGCAGAGCACCAGCCCGATGACTTTTGTTTGAAACAGCGGCAATTGATCGCCCAGGCTTGCCAGCGGCACGATCGCCAGACTGTTGCCCACGATGCGATAGCCATAGCCTCGCGTGATCAGCAGAGAATCCAGGATGTCGTAGACGGCCGTGTCGGCAAAGGACGCGTTGACGGTGCCGGTCACTTCGTTGCCGACGACGATATTCAATCCGCTGACGTCGCGAATAGCGAACAGAGCTTCCAACAACGTCGCGTCACGCAAATCCAAACTGTAACGATTGGACAGTTTTTGCCGGATCTCTGCGGAGACGTCGTTTTTGACCGACAAACTGGTCTGTGCCTCGGATACCCCGCCCTGCAGCAGGCACGCGGCCACCATCACGCAGGTTGCAACCATCGCGTGGACCGACCGCCGGCGCGCTGATTTGATCCGCCGTCGTTGGGTTGGACCGCGATTCTGGTCGGAATCCAAGATACCTCTCCTTGATAAGAGCCGCCGGGTCGTGACCAATCTGCCGGTCGGCGCGCGTGAGCATCCGTGCCCACCTGCTCAATCGTACGTCTCGGCAAGGTTGAACAACGAAATCTCGACGTCCAAGATCAAATGTCCGTCATTGCCCTCCCGCTGCAAGTTCATGTTTGACGGTACGGCAAACCGGTGCAGTCGGGTTAGCGCGATTGTGAGTTTTGTGAGTTCTGCAAAACTTCCGCCGACCGACAAGGTCAACGTGCGGGTTTCCAGCCTGAAATTCGTTTCCTCGGCGTTCCGCGCCCGATTTTCGTCGAAGGGGTGGTCGTTGACATGCCAAGGCCGAACCACCGGATGACTCATCGTCAACCGGCGGACGCGGCACCCGATCCGCTGGGCAAGCTTGGTGACCGTTTCACGGATCTGGGCTGCGGCATCAGCATCGATCATGTCGTTGCTGGCATGTGGCTGCGATTCGATTTCTTTCAACTTGGACCGCAGCAGATCCAGATTGGACAGCGAATAGGAGATCTCGCGAAGTTCCGTCTTGTACTCCGCGACCTCGCTCCGTGCCCCGCTGTAGTGATCCCATGCAGGCACGATGAACAGCAATGCAAAGACGACGGTGGAGCCCCACACGATCGTGCCGCGACGGGGATGTTCGAGAAACGTTTGGAAGAGCTGATTATCCACGATCAAATCCTCCGCGGGGGCACGCCGCGACTCGTTTGGAATCCGCCGACGGAGTTTGGTTTTCAACCATCGCCGAAACATGGAACCGGTATTGGGGACCGACACTGTTGCGGGTCGCGCTGGTCGATTCCAACGCGACTTGCGAAAACATTCCGGTCCGTTTGAGCCGATCGATGTAGGCATAGACGGATTCGCCAGAGTGGCTTGCACCGGCGATCCTAACGGTGGAATCGTTTTCGATCCGCACGGATTCCAGCCACGCGCCGTCGGGCAGGCATTGCCCGGCGGTCATCAACACATCGGTCCAATCACGTCGGGGAAGTCCCGCGGCCAGTGCGTCGATCTGCTCGGTTCGTTGCATCCGGCGTTGCAACATCAACCGAATCCGATTCCCTTGCGCGTTTTGCTCGGTCAGCGTTTCAATTTTTGCCTCGGTGCGTTCCGCTTGGCGGCTGGCATGTTGTCCCGTCAGAAAAAGTGCCAGGGCAATCGATGCGGCCAAGGTGAAGGGCCAGGTGTAGCGAAGCAGCGGAATCCACTGGACGCGACGTCCGGTGCGAAGCGTGGACACCAAATCATTGGTCTCCTCGGCAAACCGTGCGTCGTTGTTCAGACGCGCCAATCCGATCGCCGCGATCATGCCCGAGTCTTCGGTCAGCTCTCCGTGAACCTGCAAACCTTCGCAAAGCTGGTGCATGGGAAACCGCTGCCGACGCAGGACGGACGATTCGTCCAGACCTTGCCCGTGCGACTTGTGATCAGACGGTTTCTGGGTCACGAACAGAGTCGACAAGTCGGCCGACGCGTTGGGAAGTTGGGCGTGAATGTAACGCCGCAGGCATTTCAGGTGCCGCTGGACGATGGAGCCATGCGTCGCAGAAGCCTCGGGGATTGCCGGACGATAGTCCAGTAGCAATCGACCTTGGTAGGAGATTCCCAGGTCGACACGTCCGAGTTCTTCCACCATGAACAGAACCGGTTCTTGACTGTCTTTTTCGTACGCGTGCAGAATCCGGCACAGCACCAGCATGCTGTGTTCCAAGTGCGCCAGTCGCATGCCGGCCGACTGAATCGCCGCAGCGATCGCGTCGACCATTTGACGGATCGCGATCGTGACGCACACGCGTTTGCGTTTCGCATCGATCCGGTTGGTGGTTTGGCAGCTGACTTTGTTGCCCAGCCCCATGCCGATGTAGCGTTGGGTGCGGTGGGTCAGCTCGCGGATTTCGTGGTCGACCTCTTCGTTGTCGCCGGCGACGACACGCGTCACGCAGGGGTTCCCGCCCAGACCGACGGTCACGGCTTGCCCACCCAGGTTGTAGCGGGAGGCCAGTTCGTTGAGCGCGTCGGCCAGTGTGTTGTCGCTCCAGTCGCCATGTCGCGGTCCGCTGTCATCGGGAAAGCGGATTTGCTGGACGATCAGGTTCGATTGGTCGCCGCTTTGTTCGACGACCGCGATCGCGATTCCTGAGGGCGAGACGTGCATCCCGACGGTTCGGCTGACGCCCTTTCGACGATCGCGACGCACGCGTCGCCGCGGAGCCTGGCGACGTTCCACGGTTGCCGGCTGGCGATCAATCGCCTTGATCAAATCACTTTGCATTTCGCCTGCCATTGCTGCGTCTTCAACCTCCCTGTTTGACGGTCACGTGAAGAGTTCTGGTAAAATTTCCGACCGTGCCGGTGGAAGTCAGTTCCACCGTTGCGTCGCTTCCATCGGCGACACTGACGCGATACGTCCAGCCGCTGCCTTGGGGGTACTCGGTGGCAGGGATTCCGTCGCGCCAGGAGATGTCGTCTTCCAAGTGCGCGAAGGCATCGTTCAACCCTGCTTCGGCCAAGTAACGTGCTTCGTCCCACTCGCGGGTGTTTCGAAGTGCCATGTAACGCATCATCTCCGCATCAAGTGTCGCCACGGCCAAGGTGCTGACCAGCGTCATGACAAAGATCGCCAGCAACAGCGCCGCCCCGCGTCGAGACGATCGACGCTGCCGAGACGGTAAACGCATCGGAAAACGGATTACAGTCATCGTTTGCACCTCCATCGATTCACCATGACCGGATCCAGACCTTGGACTGGGTGGTCCGTTGGGGCACGGCCGATCGCGGCAGCGTCACGGTTGCTTTGACTTCAATCACGTGGGTCTGATCCGGGTCGTTCGTCGGCGTGACCCCATCTGCCGCAAAGCCGGAGAAGTTCAAGGCGTCAATGTCGTGGGCAAGCTGTGACTGCGACGGAAGCGACGAGTCATGGTAGGTCACCACACCTCGCTGGCCGGATCGGTTGGGATACCATTGCCACGTTGCAGATTGATCGTCTGGCATCGTCAACGTGATCGCATTTCCGTCACTGGAAATCGTGGCGACGCCGTTGGCTTCACGAGCCGTGCGAACAAAATGTCTGGCGGTGGCGTGCATCTGCTGCAACACCGCGTATTCGGTATCGATCGTTTCCCAAGACTGTCGCGCGGTCCGCAACACGAGCGACAACCCGGTCATCACTCCGGCCAACATGCTGCCGGCGATGACCAGTTCCAGCATGCTGACGCCGCGACGGCGCCTGGCAATCGCGCCGTAGCGGAAGCCGCCAAGGCTTTCGGCGCGTCGTGCGGCGCGCCGGCCGAAACTCTTGGCGAGTTCCGCTACTGGAGTTGCGAGCTGGGGAGGAATGCTACGGCCCATCGAACTCCCTCGCGTAAGACTCCAGTTTGGCAATTTTGGTTGCCAGATGGACGCGTTGCTCGTCGGAGTCCAGACTGTCGTTTCCGTCGTCGTCGTGCCAGACCAGGACATCGATGGCCACGAGTGATCCGGGGCGTCCGCCGGCGGCGAGCGCATCGGACTTGGACACCTGGAAGCAGACGTCGGGTTGCCCGAGGCTGCTGAAATTGCCCCGATGGGAATTCAATTCCCACTTGGCGGTCGTGTACGCCAGTTCCTGTTCCAGTTTGCCGGTGCACAACGCCAGCCGGGTTTCGGCGCGTTCCAACGCCTCCGTATTGGCGATCCGCGTGCGCGTCAGTTTGAGCGCCGGGACGAGCGCAATCGAGATCACGATGGTTGCCGCAATCAGCTCCAACATCGTCTGTCCGGCTCGCGGAATTGGTTTGTTCATGGCGACGATTCTTGCGTCCTGATCATCCGCGTCCAAGGTTCGACATGGACGGTGTAGGATCGATTGGGGCCTCGCAGTTGTGCCGCAAAGGGCTGCGATCCGATCCCTTCAAAATCGAACCACATCTCGCTCGCATTGGCAGACACACGCACGCGCTCGGCGACTGCATGGGGTCCTTCGACGGTCACTTTCGATCCGTCCTGCCGGCGCCGGACGACGGTCCAACTGGTGGCCGCCGCGGCGGGGCCTTGCATCACAACGCCATGAGAATCCCCGGTGCGAATGGCGGCTCGCTGGGCGTGTAGCATAGCCAGTGACAACAACCGTGCTTGCGAGCGTGCCCCCGTGTCTCCAAACGTATCGCGACCGAATCGCATCAGCGCCGCGGTTGCGAACACCCCCAGCAGTGTGACCACGACCAGCAGTTCGATCAGGCTGAGACCGCAACGATGGTGACGACGATGGAACACGGGATCATTTGGGGGCTCGAAGCGCTATTTGATCACGCGGTGCGTGGTTGCATCGAGTTGGTAGGCCGAGTTGTCGACCGGGTTCAGCGGGATTCCTTCCGGAAAATACTGAACGTCGGCCGCGATGTCGGACAGGTTCAGTTGCGGGTAACTTCCTTTTTCGAAGTACCAGCGTTCGACCGCGGCGTTGATTTCGGCGATGTTCTGTTTGTTGACTTCTTGTTGTGCGGCCAGTTTCGAACTGGAGATTCGCGGAACGACGACAGCGGCGATCACGGCGAGGATGGTGACGACGGCCAGCAGCTCCAGCAGTGAAAAACCGGCTCGTTTGGCGTTTGTGGTGCGTTGCATGGTATGCCCAAATGGAAAGTCGATTGGAGTGCCCAAACGTCGAATCGATCCGCCAGGATCAATTACGGGGGCGAAACATTCCGGCCGATGGGCGGAACGATCGGTGCTGAAAAATAGGTCAAGGCGATCGAGAAAGTCCCTCCTTTGGCCTAGTGATGATGCCCGTTTACCCTCCCGGTGGACTGATCGATCTCGTATCGAGTTCCGTCAACGGGGCAACGGGGAAGACCGTCGGGGAAGTAGCGGACGTTGGCCCCGATGTCCGAAAGATCGCGTGCCGGCCAACGTCCCACTTCCCGACGCCACAAAGACACTTGAACTTCGATAACGGCTTTTCGCAATTGGCAACTGCTGTCACTGGCCTCGCGTGCGCCGCCACTGATGCGCGGCACGATCGCCACCGCGATCACGCCCATGATGGCTAGTGCGGCCAGCAGTTCCAGCAACGAAAGGCCCCTGCGTCGCGGGCTGTTCCGGTGGGGCGTTGTGTTCAATGATTCACCTTTCCGATCAAATCGAACATGGGCAGATAGACGGCCAGCAGGATCCCGCCGACGGCGACGGCCAATACAATGGTCAGGATCGGTTCGATCGCTCCGACCAATGCATCGGTGCTGTCTTCGACGTCACGACGGAGGTGCTTTCGGATCTGGTGTGTAACCGGGACCAAACGCCCTGTCCGTTCACCGACAATCACCAATTGGTTCACCACGGCAGGGAACAAGTCGCCTTCGCGCTGCAGTGACTGGCTGAACCGTTCGCCGCGGCGGATCGCCGTGTACAACCCGAGGATCTTTTCCCGGACGTAGCGGTTGCCGATCGCGCGGCCGGCCGGTGGCAAGGCTTCGGCCAACGTGAATCCGCTTTCCATCAGATTTCCCAAGACGTCGGCAAACTGCAAAATCGCAAGATTGCGAAACCAGTCGCCGATGACGGGGATGCGGATCAGATTGCGGTCGATCCATCGTCTTGATTGAACATTTCGGAACAGCGCGATCACCGCCACGGCAAGCACGATGATCAAACCCAGCAAATGAAAGCCGTAGTTCTGAATCATCACACTGGAATCGATCAGCAGTTGGGTGATCGCGGGCAGCGTCGCGCCGGCGTCTTCGTACATTTGTTGAAAGGTCGGGATCACGTACAACAGCATGAACGTGACACTTCCCGTTCCAGCGACGACCAGGATCGCCGGGTAGGCCAGCTTTTTGAGGATCATCTTGCGATGGCCCGAGGAACGTTCGAGCTGTTCGGTCACTCGCACCAGCGCTTGATCGAGTGCCCCGGAACGTTCACCGACTTCGACCTGACTGATCAAGGTGGTGTTGAAGGCACTGGGGAATGTTTTCATCGCCGTCGAGAGCGATTCCCCGCCTTTGAGTGCCCGAGAGATCGAGGACAAAATGTGGTGGTACTTCTTCAGCGACCGGTCTCGTGCGACGGTTTCCAACGCATGCGTCAACGACACTCCGTTTTGCACAAGCGTCGTCAAGTTCCTGAGGAACAGGATCAAGTCCTTTCGCTTGAATCGCCGCTGAGGATCATTGCCGAACTTGATCTCGTGCAATGTCTTGAACAGGTTCGGCGGTTCGGCGTGTTCGTTTCCCGTGACGGCACGTGCACCGCCCTGGCTCGATGCGGTACTCATGGTCGTTAGCCCGAGAGTTTAAAGTAGACTTCTTCGATGGACGTGACGCCTTGCCTGGCTTGATCCAATCCCATCGTGGCCAGGTCCACCATGCCTTCGCTGCAGGCGATGTTGCGCAGCGTGCTGCCGGGCATTCCGGATTCGATGGCGTGTTCCAATTGCGGCGTCACGACCATGATTTCGAAAATCGGGACCCGGCCGGCATACCCGGTGCCGCCGCATTGTTCGCAGCCGACCGCTTCATAGAATGCCCCGCTAAGGTCGAGATCGGCGGGGATCTCGCGACCCTGATAGATCAGTTCCACCAAACGCCGGTTCAGTTCGCACTTGCGTTTGCAGTGCTGGCAAAGCCGACGCAAGAGACGTTGTGCGATGGAGGCGACCAGCGCACCGGCGATTTTGAAATTGTCCAGTCCCAGATCGCCCAATCTGGCAACGGTCCCGACGGCGTCGTTGGTGTGCAGTGTGCTGATCAGCAGGTGTCCGGTGAGGGCGGCTTGAACCGCCGTCGCGGCCGTCTCGTGATCGCGGATTTCGCCGACCAGGATCACGTCGGGGTCTTGGCGCATCAGGTACTTCAGTCCGTTGGCGAATCCCATTCCGAATTCGTTGTTGGCGTGGACCTGGTTAATTCCCGGCAAGCGAAATTCGACGGGGTCTTCGATCGTTGAGATGTTTTTTGATGCCGAGTCCATGCTGCACAACATCGAGTACATCGTCGTTGTTTTCCCGGATCCCGTCGGGCCGGTCATCACGATCATGCCGTGGGGGCGATCGAGCAGTTGTTTGACGGATTCCAGTTGGCGCTCCTGCATTCCCAGCAATGAAAAATCAAAGGTCTTGCTGGATTCATCGAGCACCCGCATGACGACTTTTTCGCCGCGAACACAGGGGATGCAGCTGACGCGAAAACTGGCTCGTGTCTCCCCGTCCTGGATCGTCAGGTTTCCGTCTTGGGGGCGTCGCTTTTCAGCGGTGTCCAAATCGGCCAACACCTTCACGCGGCCGACCAATGCGTCCTCCGAATCTCCCGGCACGGTCATGATCTGGTGCAATTGTCCATCGATCCGATAGCGAACCCGCATCTGCGGCGCGTCGGGTTCGAGATGGATGTCACTGGCCTCGGCACGGACGGCCCCCATCAGAATCGCGTCGAGCAATCGTACGACCGGGGCGTCACTGTCTTCCAGGTTTTCATCGCCATCGACGATTTCCGAGACCCGCTCGTTGAGTTCTTGGATGCGGATATCGACGGCGGTTTGCTTGGCTTTGATTCGGTCATCGAAGGCCGATTCGAGCATGCGGTCGATGTCCTCTTCCAAACAGATTGCCGGTTCGACCTGATAGCCGGTCATCAGTTCGATTTCGCTGATCGCCTCCATGTCGCTGGGATTGATCATCCCCAATCGCAACACCTTGTTTTGAAGCTGGACCGGAGCCACCTTGCGTCGTCGCGCGAATGATTCTGGAAGCAGCCGGACCAGTTGCCCGTGCGTGTCGTGTTCTTCGAAATCGCAAAATGGCAATTCGTATTGTTCGGCGAGTGCTTTGCCCAGTTGCTCTCGCGTCACCAAGCCACGCCGCAACAAAAAGACGCCCAGTTGCAGCCGTGTTTGACGCTGGTCGACCAGTGCGGTTTGCAGCTGTTGCTCGGTGATGACACCGTGTTCCAAGAGAATGTCACCGATGCGGCGGATCTTTACGCTGCTCATCGTCGCTACCCTAAGGTTCTCGGTGAGAGCCGACGGGCTCGGAGTCATGATTCAATAATGCAACGAGTTTGGTTTCCAGGACGACCGGGTCGTAGGGCGAAATCACAAAGCTTTTTGCGCCGGCTTTGTATGCGTTTTCGACTTCGACCAAATCTCCGCGGCTGGAGATACACATGATCGGAATATGACTGGTGCACTCGTCCGAGGCGATCTTTTCGACCCAACGAATCCCTTCGCCCATTTCAAGGTCCAGGTCGACCAGCACGGCATCCGGCAAACCGGCGGTCAGAGCCTCGGACATCTCGTCGCTGCTGCTTACGCCCGTGGTCCGCATCCCGAGCAACTCGAGACGAAACACCGTCACTTCCAACACGGTCGGATGAGCGATGTAGACCAGGATCTTCTTGGCTTCGGAATTCATTGAACGCGGTTGCGGGCGCCGGGATTGGCAACACTGGAATGGACAAAACTGGGGTCTGTTGCCGTGTCCAAACGCTAGGTTGCCGAAACCTACCGTCAACCAAAGACGTGACAGTTGGCAAAGATCGCATAGAACCCACCGCAGATCGCCCTCAACCCGAGGGAAAACCGCCAATTCGCCGCCCGAGACATCCGCGCGTTCAGCGCATGTCACAGAGTGCGACAGAGAGGATTTCCAGAATCGATCCACAGCGCGACCAATCGTGACCAAAACCAACTGCTCCGTACCATTCAACACATTTCGACGCGTCATTTCCGTGGCGCTGGTCGCTTCAATTTGTTGCGCCGGTTGCACGGGGTCTGGAGAGTCGAATGACCAGCCGCACGTGGAACTGAATCGTGATGCGGATTTGGCATCGAATGACTCCGAATCCGGCGCAGCGCCGGCATTGTCGGTGACGCAGGTCAGCAACAATTCGCTTCCGAGCGATCCGAATGCGGTGCTACCGCGTGCGGAGCCGTCGGCCGAAACCGATCCGACGGCGGAGGGTGCGATCGAGGAACTTGCGCTGCCACCGATCCTGGAAAACGTCGACTTCTTTTCGCCCCCGAAAGCCAAGGCGGTCAAAATCGAGGTGGAAACGCCGGACGAGGAAACCGAGCAGGCCATCATTCGGCTGATCGGATTTGTGACGACCGATCCGGACAATACTTCATCAACGTTGGCGCTGTTGCGTGTCGGCGGAAAACTGGTGCCGCTTCAAGCCGGAGAGGAATTCGATGGCATCTCGATGGTTTCAATCAACTGTCGTGACAGGACTGCGGAGATCGGGTATCTGGGCGAACGATTGACGTTGGCGATGATGAACCAGCCGATCGAAAATCCGGCGGTCGAGGGGCCGACGCCGAGACGGATCCGACGCCGAACCCCGAGTCCGGGTCCGATCTCACGTCCACGGGAAATTCGCGACGACTTCGCATGGCAGGATCCAGGATTCGAAACGCCTCCCGATCCCGATCTGGGGCTGAATTCCATCTCCGAGGAATTGGAAATTGCGCTTCCGGAGGACCTGCCGTTGCCCGAGATGCCAGAGTTGCCCGAACTGGAGGGTTTGCCGGACCTGCCTTAGGGCATCGCCCGGGCCCGGCGATCCTCATTGACACCATCCCACCGGTCTGCTGCCGTGACGCACCGCCTGAAGAATTGCCGCCGCATCGTTGTAATGGTGCTCGTTGCATTTGTCTGGACCACAACTGTCTTGACCACAACGGCTTGCGCGACCAACTACTACGTGCGCAAAACCGGCAACGATAGCAACCCCGGAACGGATCGCAACCAAGCCTTTCGCACTCTCGCCAAGGCAACCTCAATTGCGGGACAGGGGGACGTCCTGTTCGTCGGCGCGGGAACCTATGACGAAAACGTCGTGATCAAGGGCAGCGGTTCAAACGCAGCGGGTTGGATGGTGTTGTACGCGGATCGAACCGGGGTCTACACGGGAGATAAAGGCGACGTCGTCGTCCGGCCTGCGGCGAAGACCTGGACGATCCGCGTGTTCAACACCGGGAACATCTTGTTCTTCGGTTTCGCATTCGAAGGCAACCCCGCGATCGATGACCGTAATTATGGCTGTCTGGTCACCAACACCGCGGGCAACGCCTACTACTTGAATTGCAACTTTCATCGATTGACATATGCCCTCCGCGATTTGGGGACGCACCGGCTGTTCGCCAGCGGATGCAGCTTTCGGCGAGTGAGATACGGCATTTACACTTCGGGGATCCAATCGACCAATGTGATCAATTGTCAGTTCGCCGCGACGCAATACGGATGCATCGGGTATGACGGAAATGGTGTTTCGGTCACGCGTTGTCGTTTCACCGACCGCGTCGATCCGAACGACCCGGCCACAAGCACACGAGGGGTCTACGCGGCCCGCGCGGCGTTGTCGGTTTCGCGTTGTGATTTCAGTCGCAGCACGGTCGGTGTCTATGGCACGGCGCTAAAGCAGGCCGCGATCACCCGATGCAATTTCCTGGAAACCACATCGCATGCCGTCCGCTGTGACGGCGAATCGCTCTCGATGAGTCGTTGCACAGTCAAAGACGGGCATTACGGCGTGACACTCGGTGATACGACGGGCAAGTCGGCGACCCTTTCTGATTTGGTCGTCGAATCCATGCGAGTCGGAATCACCGCGCACCAGGGTGATTACGATTTCCGCAAGGTCACGTTGCTTGGGAACAAGTACGCCTTGTACCAGCGTTCGGGGAATAAGCGGCTGACGCTCGCGAAGAAGGACCGCGTGGATTTTATCGACAATGACGTCGCCATCTACACCAATCATGCCAAGGGCGAGGACGCTGATTTGATCGTGTCCGATCGAGATTTGAGCGGCAACGCGCGCGGATTGGTCAGCTATCGAACCCGTGTATCGGTCGACAACTGTGTCTTCGGCGGCGCTTCGATGGGGGCGTACCTGTCGGACAGCAAATCGGTCCGGATTTCTGACAGCACTTTCGACGGAAACCCAGCCGATCCCAAGTCGTGCACGTACGGACTGTACGCCCGCTCCGACCAGATTGATGTCCAGCGATGCAATTTCACCAATTCCAGGTATGGAATCACGATCCACAATACGTCGGACAATCCTCCGTTGTTAAGAGATCTGATTTCGGAGAACCACACGGCGGCGGCGTTGTACTTGCGCAACGGGACTTGGACCTACACGGCTGCCGACAACAACACGTTTCGTGGTGCGCCACGCGGTGTGATGGCAAACGCTGTGACATGGTCGATCCGAGACGTCACCACCAGCGAGACCTGCCAATACCCGATCATCGACTACTACGGCGAATGTTCGATTGTCGACTCGACGGCCAAGGGCAAGACAACGGGTTTTTATGCCTATCGTTCCAAGATGGTCGACATCAGCAATCTGGTCGTCACCGGATGCGCGTCTTATGGAATCAGGATCAACGATTGCACGAACGTGCGGATTGGCAAGAGTTCTTCACGCGGTAACGGTCACGGGGCGTACATTTACAGCAACCAGAACGCGATCCCGGGATTGCGTGATTGCGATTTCTCGGGCAACGCCGGATACGGATTGCTGATGACGGGGACAACGATCACACCTGCGTCGGCCGGCAACCTTCAGCTCAATCACAACCGCTACGGCATTCGCGTCAACAATCGACCATTGACATTGACCCCTGCGATGAACGTCCAGGTGACCGGAAACCAATACGGCGTGCTGTGCCAACGGGACGAATTGACGCTGTCGGGGATCGACTTGGTCGGCAACGACATCGGCGCGTATTGCAGTCGCGGGAGTTTGTCGATCGACCTGTGTAACGTGGCAGCCACCAAATATGGCGTGCTGGGTTACCTGGACGGCGAATGTGAGATCACGAAATCCAAATTCAACGACGCTGCCTACGGGGTCTACCTGCGCAGCGTCGGCACAAACGATTCGCCGATTCGGATCGGCCAGTCAAGCGTGACGGGGGCGACCCGGTGTGGCGTTTACGTCCGCGGCGACCCGGCCAATCGATCCACCGTCCAAATACGTGATTGCAGCATTCGCAACGGTCGGCAAGGACTGGTATTCCGTGATGCGGAAGTGATTTCCGACAACGTGCATTTCGCCGACCTGTCCAGCACGGGCGTTTACCAAGCCAGCGGATCGGGAACGATCCATCGATGCACATTCACTCGGCTGACCGGAAGCTGGGGGATCCTCGCCAGGGGTGACCGCTGTGACATCGCCCAATCGTCGATTCTGGCTGGTCGCTACGGGATAGCGCTTCAATCGATGCAAGGCTCAGTCACCAATTGCGTGATCGCCGGAACCGATTATGGCATTCACCTGCGTGGTACCGACGCAACGTATTCGATCGTGCAGACGACCGTCGCAGCGGCAAAGTTCTTTGGTTTGATCCGCTATTCTGGCGACACGACGGTCAGGAACTCCATTTTTGACGCCGCGTCCTATGGACTTTATAACGCGAACCCAGATGGCGTGTTCGACCATCAGTACAACCTGGTTCATGCGTCGCGTCGGCCGTACACCAATAGCGGCCCTGGCATCGGTGAAGTCAACGACCCGCCGCTGTTTGTCGATCCTGGCGGGGGCGATTTCCACTTGGCGATGGGATCCCCTGCGATCAATTCAGGCGCGGACCTGTCGGGCCTGGTGTCGATCGACCTGGACGGAAACCCCCGCCCCAGTTTTCAAGGTTATGAGATGGGGGCGTATGAGTTCATGGAGCCCAGCGGGTCGATTCGCGTCTTGAAGTGGGACGAAGTCGCTCACTAACGGAGCAGCGTCACGTTTCGACCAATCAGAGCTTCGTTTTCGGGCAGAGGACGAAGCGACGAGTCCATTCGGATTGCGACTAGCCGGGACTCCTCGCGTCGTCCACTACAACCGCCCCGGAGCCAGGACTCCTCGCGTCGTCCACTACTACTGCGCCGGAGATGGACGCGAGACGGGATACGAGAAACCTGATCCCATAGGGAGCGCAAAAAAATCGCCGCGAAAGTTTCCTTTCACGGCGATCGTTGCTTGGCAGGTCGCTGGTTGGCAGGACGTTGCGAAGGGTTAGTTGTTGTTCCGCAACAGTTCCTGGATTCCGTAGGTGAAGAAGGTTCCCAGTCCGAAGTTCAGCAGTTCTTCTTCCGGCTTGTATTGCAGGATCAGCGTGTCACCGGCTTGGATCAGCGGTCGTGATCTCGGATCGTTGATCGCCTTGGTCAAGTCGATTTCGATCGCCACCTGGCCGTTGCAATCTGTTTTGCGGAGGATAAACAGACGTCCGGGCGGAATCGTCGCGATCTGTGAACCGATGCCGCCGATTCCTCCGCCTCCCCGACCGGCGGAGCCATAGACACCTTGTCCGGCCAACGCCATCGCACCGAGCACGTCGAGGTCGTAGTCACGCGGCATTGGGAACTGCCCTCCCGGCAACAATCCACCGGTATAAAAGATCTCCGTTGCTCGTGATTCGATGTAGACGATGTCTCCATCTTTCAACGTGATCTGCTCTTGGGTCAGGTTGGCCGATTCACCTGGCGGAAGCCGCAACGGAATCTTCAAGATGTTCGGATCCTCTGGCAGCTTCGGCAGGCAGGCACAGGGATCAAGCATCGCAGCCTGACGCTGGGCACGAAACTTTTTCAAAAACGCTTCTCGCGCTACTTTGTTTTCTTTACTGGCGCGAAGCACCTTGACTTGATTTTTCGCATCGACGCCGGGCAGACCGCCCGTTTCAACCAATGCGTGCAGGATGTCATTCTGATACGCCCGCAGTTTGACAAGCCCACCGGTCGCGCTGCGGTTGCTGCCGCCCAAGACGAATTGGGCTCCGACACTTTGGTTGGTCAACCCGCCTCCGCTTCCACCGTCTTCGCGAACGACGATCACATCGATCGTTCGCTCCTGGATGATGGTCACGATCGGGCGGGCTTTCTCTGGTCGAAGGATGTCGTTGTCGATGTATGCATCGCGGATCGCGTCGCGGACTTGGTCGAGCGTCAATCCGTCGACGTTCAGCGGTTCGATCAACGGCAGCGCCAAAGTCCCATCTTCCTGCACCGCAATCGGATACCCGATCGATGGCGGCAGCGTACTTTCGGCGTCGGGGAAGTTGACCGGCGGCGGTTCCGGCGGGGCGTTGGGCGGATTGAACGGCAGCACGCCTTCGATGTAAACGCCCAGGATATCGTCGGGGCCGATCAGGTATTCACGCGGCGGTTCGAGGGCCAGTTCGGAGATGTCCACCGGAACCAGGTCATTCTTCGGTTCGGCGAAGTACTGCGGCGGGAGTCGATCCGCGGGCACGCCCTCGATCGGTTGCGTGAGCGCGGAGCATCCCGTCAACGAACCCGCCAGCAGCGTCGCCGCGGCCGCCTTGGCGCCGATGCAGCGAAGGCCAGAGCCGAGGGCTGCGAGCAAGCCGTTGCGGCCGACGTGGCGATCACCGACCTGTTGCCGGGCGCGGCATGGCTGGTCGGGGCCCAAGTTAGCAAAACTGTTATTCATCCCTGCACTCGTCACTGTAGGTTTTCAGCGTGGATTGAAGCGACCACTGGCTGCTGCTATTCGAACTTGAAAGGAATCGGGTCAGATTCGGTACTTGCGGTCTCGGCGACCGCGTCACCTTCGATCACGAACCCCGAGGAGGCATGTGAAGCGTTCGCCTGTGAACCGGCGTCGACTTGGGTGGCCGGCATCTCGATCGAACCGAAGATCCCTTCGACCGCGTCATCGCCGAGCGAACGGGTCGCACTGCTGAGGTCTTCCAGCGAGTAGGTCGCTGCCGACTTGCGCGGCACCAACGTGGCTGACTCGATAGCACCGCTAAACTCGTTCGCGCCGTGCGGAATCGCCGTACCGGGTTGCAACGACGCGTCGTCACCGATTGCCGGAATGCTCAGGGTTTCGCCCTCAATCGCCGCCCCCTCGATCGCCGGTTCGGCGACCGGGGGTGCGAGCGGTTCCAAGTGCATCGAGTCGATGGGCGTGGTCGTCTCGATGATCCGAGTCGACCCGGGCACGATGATCTCCGGCGGGATCGGCTTGCCATCGGGCCCCAGCACCGTCTCTGCCTCGGTCGGCATTGCTGCCGGGTCCGTCGTGCCGGCGGTTTGCGACGCCGGTGCCATGACCGGAGCTCGGCTCCAGAAACCGACACCGTCCTGCTCAGCCGCTTTGACTCCTAGCGGATACCCGGCGAACCAGGCGTCGATTGCCGCCTGGCCACCTGGGGACTGGTATTTCCACCCCCAGTATTGGCTCGGTGCGATCGAAGGGATACACCCGTTCGAGCCGTTCGCGACGTCGATGTAGCCTTCAATGAAGCCGGCTTTAAATTCCGACAGGTGCGGACGATTCTTGTGGCAGTGCTTTTCTCGCAGCCAAGCCTTCGTGGCGAAGACCTTATTGCGATGGGCGAGCATGAAGTCGTCCAAATATTCCGCTTTCCGGATCTGCCGGTAGGCGTTGGAGACCAGCGAACACCCTGAGGTGCTGGCCAGCATCACGGCAGCGGTGCCTGCGATGACAATCGATCTCAGCCGGCCTCGTGTTTTCAAGCGGGCCCGTGCGGCCCGATGACGTTGCGACCGTAGACCGCGGTCGCTCGGCGACGGCGGTGATGTTTCGGTATTGCTTCCCGACGGAATCGGGTGGTGTTCGGGTGCGCTGGCCGCACGTACTGAACGAATCGCCATTTGGCCCCCCTTGGCTGCTGGCGGAATTCGAAGTTGGGTCATGCATTTCGGGCAGCCCACCGGTTTCGGCGTTCCGTCCTAGGGGTGTTTATCGCCGTAACGGTCAAAAGGATTTAGCTAAAACTGACGGAAACGCCAGCTGTAGGGGTTCTATCGCCTGTGTCGGCCGTTCCTTTAGTGACATTCCGGCCTCCCGGAAGGGGATATTCGGGCGGGCTTTCCCTCCGATCGTTGCAAAGAAAACCCAAAATGAAGATTCAACTCATTCTCCTAGACGGGTTGCGTTTTAGACTGAGTGCTTCTGTAATCGTCGGGTAAACTGTGATGACGAAGACGTTTTCCCCAGGGGGGGACGAGGTCAGACAGTCAGCTTTCGATGTTCAGCTTTCGATGTTTCGACTTACATGCCGCGTGATACGACACCGATGATTTGGTTGACTCTGGTTTCTCTGCTCTGCTCCGTCCTCGCAGCAATGGTGCTGGTCCCGGTGGTCCGCTTCCTGGCTCGTCGAGTCGGATTGGTGGATGCCCCTGACGAGGAACGCAAGCTTCATCGCGAGCCGATCGCCCTGTGCGGTGGCGTCGCGGTGTTTGCGTCGCTGCTGGTCGGATTTGTCTGCACCATCTTGTACGACCGCAGCTATGGTGATTTTTCGCTCGGCTATGTGACTTCCCAGTGGTACGGGCTGGTGTTTGCCGCGACCGCCATTCTGGTCGTGGGTCTGATTGACGACGCCTGGGTGATGCGTGGACGCCAGAAGTTGCTGTTGCAAATCCTGATCATTTCCGCACTGGTGGGCAGCGGCACGGTGGTCGAGAAGATCGGGCTGCTGGGGTTCGAGGTGCACCTGGGCTCACTGGCCTTTCCGGTGACCGTGCTGTGGTTGCTGATCGCGGTCAACGCGCTCAATTTGATCGATGGTGCCGACGGCGTGGCGACAACCGCGGGGTGCTTCATCAGCCTCGGCTTGGCGGTGCTCAGTTTAACGCACGGGACGCCGCTGGGGTGTATTTTCGCATTTTGCTTGGCAGGCAGCCTGATCGGATTCCTGTTCTTCAACAAACCGCCCGCGACCATCTTCCTGGGCGACGCGGGCAGCATGGTGATCGGCCTGTTGGTCGGTGTGTTGTCGGTCTGGGGCAGCGTCAAGGGATCCACGCTGCTGGCATCGGCGCCGATTGCGATCCTTGCCGTTCCGCTGTTTGACTCGCTTGCCGCGATCGCGCGCCGGTGGCTGACCGGGCGGAGCATTTACGCGGCCGACCGCGCCCACCTGCACCACCTGCTGCAAAAAAAGTACGGGCAGTTCGGGATGCTGTTTATCGTCGCCGCCCTGTGCTCATTAACCACCGTGTTGGCGATCGCATCGGCGTACTACTCGATGCCCTGGCTGGCACTGCTGGGAATGTTTCTCGCCGGCGCCTTCTTGGTTGTGACACGCTCCTTCGGTCACGCTGAATGTCAGCTTGTGATGATGAAAGCATCCCACATGACGCGATCGTTTTTCATCACTCCGCAACAATCATCGCTGGAAAAGAACCACCGCTGCTTGCCCCTTCAAGGCAACGGGGACTGGAACCTGATCTGGGAACCCCTGGTCGACTTTGCCCAGATCCACAATTTGGCCAAAATCAGTATCGATCTCAACTTGTCCTGGTTGCACGAGGGGTATCACGCCAGCTGGTCCGACGTCCGCATGCCCGAACGCGACAACCAGGTACAGGTCAAATGGCCGATCGTGATCGCGGTTGGGCCCAACAAGAATTCGGTCAATATCGGAATGCTGCATGTCGTCGCCTCGGTGACGTCGCCAAACATCCACGAACGCATAGCGGATCTGAGTATGCGGCTTGCAGACCTGGAACCGCAAATCCAAATGATCATCGCGGAACTGGAACGTCAGCACGCGACTCCCGCGGAGGTCCAGGTCACCGGCGCCGTGTCGGCGCGCCGTTATGCGAGCGCTGATCGTGGAACGGAGCCGGCCGCGCTGATGCCCGGTCGCCATTAAACGCTTGCAATCCTTCGTTCACGACCTCGACCGTCGCCAGCGCTTCGCGGCGTGTGTCCTTCTCCGAGTCGTGTGGGTTTGAGACAATCGCCAGGGCGTTGCCATCGACGATGATGAAGAACTTCACCAGATGCCGTTCCCGCATGATCGGAATAGCAATCAAAAGCGTTTTGCTACACACCAAAGGCGGGCCGGAATGGATTCACGCTCGCGGATGCTGATTGAAAACAGATCCAGACGCCGACACAATCCGTAGCCGATAGGCGAAGCGAGCCGGTTACGTAAGCTTTTCCTTTCGGTTCGGCAAAGATCGCTGGGTCGGCAAAGGTCGGGTTATTGCGCGTTACCCCTTCACAAGGGGCGTGTGTCACCCACGTGGACGAAGTCCGCGCCAATTGAGGCGAACGTTGACTTAACAATCGCCGCCGCCTCGTTCAAACTACAGCACTCGTCCGTTCAATCCACCCGTCCACGACGTCACCGAGCGCGATCCCAATGCCCATCCTTGCAAAAGAACCCGATCGGTTTCCAGACGCACTGCTCTCGTCCGATCAAGCAAAGAAATCCAGCTGGTGGTTGCTGTACACCAAATCGCGTCAGGAAAAGCAATTGATGCGACAGCTGCGTCAATTGCAGATTCCGCACTACGGGCCGCAAATCGAACAGCGGCGTCGATCGCCCTCCGGACGCATCCGCACGAGCTACGTGCCGCTGTTCAATAACTACGTGTTCCTTTGCGGCGGAGATGACGAACGCTACCAATCGGTCTGCACCGGTTGCGTGCAAAAAGCGACCGAGATCACGGATGTCGAGCCGCTGCTGTACGATTTGACGCAAATCAGCGACCTCGTTGACATCGGTGTTCCGCTTTCGGTGGAAGGCCGGTTGCAACCCGGCCAGCCGGTGCGCGTCAAAAATGGATCGTTTGCTGGATTTGAAGGCGTGGTGATCCGCCGCGACCAAGAGACTCGACTGCTGGTTTCGGTTCGATTCATGGATCAAGGAGTCAGCGTCAAGCTGGACGACTGCCAACTTGAACCGCTGGGCAGCGCTCCCGAACCACAAGGCAGCGATGTCTGAATGACACCGACTTCTTAAAACTCATGGACTCTTCCCCTGCGATGAGAGAACGATGACAACAACGATACCGCCCGTTTCGAAGATCTGCTGCATCGGTGCCGGTTATGTCGGCGGTCCGACGATGGCGATGATTGCACACAAGTGCCCCCACATTGACGTCAAAGTCGTGGACATCAACGCGGATCGGATCGCGCAGTGGAATTCCGATCGGCTACCGATCTACGAACCGGGGCTGGACGAAATCGTGCACGGCAGTCGCGGAAAGAACCTGACGTTCACCACCGAGATCGATCAGGCGATCAGTGCGGCGGACATGGTTTTTATCTCGGTCAACACGCCGACCAAAACGTTCGGCGTGGGCGCCGGCCGCGCGGCAAACTTGGAGTTCGTCGAGAAGTGTGCCCGACGGATCGCCCAGGTTTCCCAAGGGCACAAAATCGTTGTCGAAAAATCGACCCTGCCCGTGCGCACGGCTGAAGCCGTTAAGCGGATCCTGTCCAACACCGCCAACGATGCCACCTTCGACGTCTTGAGCAACCCGGAATTCTTGGCCGAAGGGACGGCCATCGAAGATTTGCTGCAGCCCGATCGAGTCCTGATCGGCGGCGAACGCCCCGAATCGATCGAAGCACTGGTCGACGTTTATGCCAACTGGGTCCCGCGTGATCGTTTGCTGACCACGAATCTGTGGAGCAGTGAGCTTTCCAAGCTGACGGCCAATGCGTTTCTCGCCCAACGCGTTTCGTCCATCAATGCCATCAGCGCGCTCTGCGAAGCGACCGGAGCGGATGTGGATGAAGTCGCGACGGCGATCGGAACCGATTCCAGGATCGGGCCAAAGTTCCTCAAAGCATCGGTCGGCTTCGGCGGCAGTTGTTTTCAAAAGGACATCCTGAATCTGGTTTACCTGTGCCAATACTTTGGACTTCCCGAAGTGGCGGATTACTGGGAACAGGTCGTTCGAATGAACGATTACCAGAAGGAGCGCTTTGTCACCCGGATGGTGCGGACGATGTTCAACACCGTGTCGGACAAAAAAATCGCCATTTGGGGATTCGCGTTCAAGAAAGACACCAACGACACCCGCGAGTCGGCAGCGATCTATGTCTGCCGGGACCTGTTGTTGGAAAAGGCTCGTGTTTGCATTTACGACCCGCAGGTGAGCGAACATCAAATCCTGAACGATCTGGAGCGCGTGTTCACCGACGGCGACAACAAAATTAGCGAAGCCAAACGCGAACTGATCGACAAACACGTGACCTTTGCCTCAAGTGCCCAGGAGGCATCCAGCGATGCCCACGCGATCGCGGTGCTGACCGAATGGGACGAATTTGCGGATGTCGATTTCACCGCCGTTCACGACACGATGAAAAAGCCCGCCTTCATCTTCGACGGGCGCAATCGACTGAAAGACCTTGAGTTGAAGGCCAAGGGATTCGACTACCACGGGATCGGCTTCTGATGACTTCGCAGCGACTTCCAAACGGACGCGTCTACGTCGCCGGACATCGCGGGATGGTCGGCGCCGCGGTCGTTCGACATCTGCAAGAACTGGGAATCGATGACGGCGATCTGATCACGCGTGATCGAAGCGAATTGGATTTGATTCGGCAATCCGAAGTCGAGTCGTTCTTCGAATCCGAACGCCCTGATGTGGTTGTGTTTGCCGCTGCCAAAGTCGGAGGCATCCACGCCAATGACACGTATCCGGCCGAATTCATCTATGACAATTTGATGATGGCCGCCAACGCGATTCAATCGGCACACCGTTTCGGCACCGCAAGGTTTTTGTTTCTCGGCAGCACGTGCATTTATCCGCGGATGGCTCCCCAGCCGATGCCCGAAGACTGCTTGCTGACCGGCCCTCTGGAATCGACTAACGAAGCCTACGCGTTGGCGAAAATTAGTGGCCTGAAGCTCTGCCAACACTTTCGCTCCCAGTATGGCGTCACCTTTCATTCCGCCATGCCGACCAATCTGTATGGCCCGGGTGACAATTACCACCCCCAAAACTCACATGTGATGCCGGCGATGATCCGTCGCTTTCACGAAGCGGTCCGAGACGGTTTGGATGAAGTCGTGATCTGGGGCACCGGAACACCCCGGCGTGAATTTTTGCACGTCGATGATTTGGCCCGCGGGTTGATCCATCTGGTTAACCTCGAGGACCCGCCCAACTTGGTCAATGTCGGCACGGGAACAGATATTTCGATTCGAGACCTGGCCAGTTTGATCGCGGAAATCACCGGGTTTCGCGGCAAAATTCTGCAGGACCTTTCCAAGCCCGACGGAACCCCGGTCAAACGCACCAATATCGATCTGATAAAATCAACCGGTTGGCAACCGCGAATTGATCTGGAAACCGGCGTCAGAAAGACCTACGAAGACTTTTTGCGAGCGAGCGACTCCGGCGCGCTGAGGGCGGTTTAAGTCGCCCGGCATCCAGGCGGCGATGCGCGACGACGCATCCGACACCCTCATATCATTGCTATCAAGAAGGCGGCTAGGCGAATCATGAGCAACGCAGCAGGCAGTCCGGCGAAGGCTTCCAAGACAGCCCTGATCACCGGGATCACCGGTCAAGACGGATCGTATTTGGCCGAGCTGCTACTGGATCAGGGTTACTACGTTCATGGCATCGTCCGCCGCAGCAGCACGTTCAACACGGACCGCATCGAACACATCTACATCGATCCGCACAACGAAGATGCGCGTTTGTTCTTGCACTACGGCGACCTGACCGACGGGCAGAACCTGACGAACCTGGTTTTGAACATCGAGCCCGACGAAATCTATAACCTGGGTGCTCAATCCCACGTCCGCGTGTCGTTTGATGCTCCGGTCTACACCGTCCAAACGACCGCCGTCGGTGCCCTGAATGTGCTGGAAGCGGCCCGCCAGCTGAACAAGAAAAAGCCGGTCCGCGTTTACCAGGCGTCCAGCAGCGAGATGTACGGCGACGTGCTGGAAACACCACAGACCGAGAAGACACCGTTTCAACCGCAAAGCCCTTACGCCTGTGCCAAGGTTTACGCGTTCCACCAGACCGTCAACTACCGCAACGCGTATGACCTGTTCGCCTGCAACGGGATCCTGTTCAACCACGAATCGCCGCGACGCGGTGAAACGTTTGTGACCCGAAAGATCACCCGAGCCGCGACGCGGATCAAATTGGGGCTGCAAGACAAACTGTACCTTGGCAACTTGGACGCCAAGCGGGACTGGGGCTACGCCAAGGACTATGTGCGTGGCATGTGGCTGATGCTCCAGCACGACACGCCCGACGATTACGTTTTGGCAACCGGCGAGACGTACACGATCCGACAGTTCCTCGATTACACGTTCGAGCACCTGGAGCTGGACTGGAACGATTACGTGGAAACCGACCCACGCTATTTCCGCCCGACCGAAGTCGACTTGCTGTTGGGCGACTACAGCAAAGCGAAGAACACCCTCGGCTGGGAACCGGAAACCAGCTGCAAAGAACTCGCCAAACTGATGGTCGACCACGATATGGAACTGGCGCAAAAAGAAGTTGTCAGCGCCGCGCGTGGTTGATGCCGGATCGGAGCAGCGATTGATTCGGCAGTGCTTTTCTGGGTCAGGGCTGCTTGAGTCATCCTTTTCGAAGCGTCTGTGATGCATTTCATGTCGGTGCGATGGTAGACACCGGCGTGACTCTCACTATCCGAACTTGAAAGCCTTAAAGCAGCTCTGTCTTTGGACCGTTCTGGTGACGATCGGAGTCGCCGGGCCTGCGGTAGCGATGGATTATGGCGGCGTGTTGCATTGGACGCACTTTGTCGCGGCGCTGGCCATTTTCTGCTTGGGTGTGCCCGTGACACTGCTGGCATCCAGCCGGGAAAACCTGACCGGTATTCGTCAGCTTGTTCCGTTCGTGCCGGTCCTTCTATGGGTCGGCTATAGCTGGTTGCAATGCGTGCCACTGGATGCGTCGATCGTGCACCGTCTCAGTCCGGGCTCCTATTCAGCCTACACGGATTGGCTGGCACCGATATTGCCCGAGGAAGGAGTGTCGCGGTCGTTTCCGATTTCAATTGCGCCGGATCACTCGCGCCATGCTTCAGCGGTATTCACGCTCATCTTAGCGTTTTTGTGCTATCTACCGGTCGTGTGCCGCGAGCGAGTTCACGTCACTTGGTTGTTGATTCTGCTCGGGGCTGGTATCGGACTTCATGCCGCTTACGGGATAACGGGGGCGTTGGCAAACAATCTTAACGTTCCCGGCGGTGCTCCGTACCAGGCTGGATTTGGTACCTATATCAATCGGAACAATGTTGCATTCCTATTGAACATCGGATTCGCATGTGGTCTTGCGTTGGTGGTCTCGCGGCTGAAAGCAATTACAGCTGGGGACGGGCCAATGCGTTCGACGCTCGATTATTCTTCGCTCGGGCTTTTGGCATCCGATCGGATCGCATGGTTTGGGGCCGCCACTCTGGTGATCTGCGTCGCAGGCGTCCTTTTATGCGGTTCCCGATCAGGGGTGATCGCCGTATTGGTCGGTGGCATGTCCACGTACCTGTGGTTCCACCGTCGCGATGGTTGGCTGACGATTCCGGTCGCGATTGTCGTCACATGCTGGGTTGCGTTACTCGCTGCATTGATCCTCACGCCATTCGCCGGAAGCTTGGCCAGTATCGACGAGTTTGCGGAGTTCGATCGTGGAAATCAGCATCGCCTTCTCGACGACCCGCGTTTTCAGCACTGGCCTGAAGGAATCCGGGCCGCGCTTCACTACCTTCCCGCTGGGGCGGGCATCGCAACGTATTCCTACGCGTATTTGCCGTATCAGTCCGGTGTTGCGGAGGACTGGTTTCACCATGCGGACAACTTGTGGTTAGAACTGCTGGTTGAGCAAGGCATTGCAGGCGTGATTTTCTTGGCTGCCGTGGTCGGCATATTGATTCGAGCACTCCTGCGTTTATCGCACTCAACCGATCCAGTTGACTCCGGACTTTTGGCCGCCTGCGCATACATGCTTGGTAGCATTGCCTGGTCAGAAACATTTGACTTCGGATTGGTCATACCGGGCAATTTGGTTTCCGTTGCCACGCTGTTGGGCATCGTGGTTGTGCGCAGCCAATCCGCAGCCCTAACGAGCGCCGTTCAAGCGGGGTCAGCGAAGGCGCCGGTTTCGGTGGAATTTGTTGGAGTGAAACGACGTGTGTTGTCATGTC